>PLYB01000035.1 GCA_003151655.1 Gallionellaceae bacterium
CGTCGGCATAGGGCAGGGTTTGCGCATCGCCGCAGTGCAGGGCGATGTTGCGGTGTCCGGCTTGTTCGATCTTGTTGCGGAACACGGCGAGCATGGCTTCGGAGAAGTCGATGCCGTGAACTTGCCCGGCATGCTGCGCGAGCCGGAGCGCCAAGGTGCCCGGCCCGCAGGCGACATCGAGCACGGTTGAGTTCGGTTTGAGTTTGCTGGCCGCAATGGCTTCGTCGGCGAATTGCTCGAACACCAGCATGGTGGTCTCGGCGTAACCGTCGGCGACGAGGTTCCACGGTTCGCTGGCGGAGAGCGGGTTCTGGCTCGCGGCGGATTTAGGCGCAGGTTGTTCGCTGGATGCGTGAGACAAGTACTTCCCCTTTTATTCGAAAGCTGGCCGCCCGCTATGCGGGTTCTTGTCTTGCGCCAGCTCCTGATCTGGGGAATTTACTTTGAGCCTCGCGCCGTTCGTGCGGCGCGATGTGCGTAGTGCAATCCTGCAAGTGGGGCGAACTGTATTGAGTTAAGCGGGTAGTGTCAATGCGGACTGTAATGAATCGAGTAAATGGCCGTCACGCCGCCAACTTCAACTCAACCTTTTTCCCTGCCCGAGTCGCCAGCGTAATCAGCATGTCCAGACTAAACTTCTCGAACTTGCCGCGTATCAGGTCGGACACGCGCGATTGAGAGATGCCGAGCACTTGTGCGGCTTCGGCCTGTGTCCATCCTTCGTCGCGGATTTTGATGCGTAGTAGGATTCGGTGACTTTGAGTTTTTCTTTTTTCATGATGAAATTGACCAAGTAACTAAGCTATCCGAACAGGCGTTCCAACAACACATCCCGTTCAATACTTTGCGCCGCAGCCACGTCATTCAGAATGGCGGAAAGTGTTCCTATGCGTAGCGAATCATGTAGAGGAATGGTGACGTGATGCTGAGATGGATCATCGCAAGTGAGGCGAACATGGCTACCAGCCTGTCGTGTTTGCCGATACCCCAGCTTGGATAAAAGACTGATTAGCTCCGCCCCTGACAGGTCACGCGGAATTCTCATGCCGCTAGCATTTCTTCCTGCACGATATGCAAGCGAATAACTTTTGGCATATTGCTCTCATCAAAATGGCAATGAACCGCTTCCTGTACCATCTTGCGCAACTCTGGCAAGGTATCTGCCTCAGTAAAGATGGATTCGCCCAACGCCCTTGCGGTATAGCCGCCTTCGGGAGCCTGTTCGACGAGAAATAGAATTTCACTCATATTACCTCCACCATCAACGCATTCTTGAGTTGTGAGACTATCATAAAATCTATCTCTTCGGCTCAAGCAGGAAAATTAGACCGCGTTATTTAGCGCTTGCCGCTTCAGCCGCCGCATTGAGTTTCTTGAAATCATCGTTGATGGATGCAATTTTTTCAGTCAGATGGCGCTTCTGACGCGCGGTCAGCAGCGCGATTATTTGGACAGTCATTTCGTTCATGGCGCTTTCATAGGCGGTGATGGTTTGCTGCTGTTGCGGTGTGCTGAAAGTTTCCGGCGCGACCATCCATTGCCGGAATAATGCGGCAATCTGGTCTTCACCGGCCTTGTCCTTGAGCAGGGCAATCAGCTTGGCGTGCTTGGCTTCCCGCTGCTCGATGAAAGCTCTTGAGGCAAAGGGTATGCGCAAGCTCATCCCGGTGATCTTTTTTTCCTGTTCGTCATCCAAGCTGCCAAACAGCTTCTCCACTAATTCGACATCTCGTTCCGCACGCGCATCGAGCATTTCCTGCTCGCTGCCTTTCAGCATCAACTTTCTTTGCTTGCTGTCGCGTTTAGCAAAGGTGTCGGCGAGATCGGTAATTTGCTCGCTGTTCAAGGTGCTCAGGATATGTGCGGCGGGCTGGAGCATCGGCTCCATGGTCAACTGATACAGCCTGCCGCTTTCGGCGCGCAAGCGCATGACATCGCCGACAGTCACGCCACCCTGCTGATTGACCGCAACATCAACATTCTGCAAAAACGCAATGTAGCCCGGCAGCGCATTCTTGCGATGCCAGTGCAGATAGTCGTCGATCTCTTGACGGATTTGCTCCCTCTGCGCGGTGTTGAAGGAGGTGTAATCGTTCAGCCAATAGCGCAGTATCCAGTCAGCATGATTGTAGCCGAGGCTAACCATGCTGCAGCCGCTACAACAGAGCAGGATCAGGGCGATGAATAACTTGGTGATATACATTTCGCACTCTCCATGAGTTGCTTGTAGCCCGTGTAGGCTGGGCTGAGTTTACGATGCCCGGCATTTCAATACAACGCTGGGGTTCGCTAGCTCACCGCCAGCCTACGCACAACCGCACTTTCGCATTTAGCTGCTAACGAGTGCAATGTTTTTTTGAAGTGTAATTCAGATAAAGCGCCATCAAGCCGCCGACCAGCCAGATGCTGGCTATCGCGGCGAACCAAAAGCCGGGTGCACCTCGGGCGGGGCCGAACGTGTTGGTCAGCCCCAGCACGATGCCACCGCCCAAACCCGGTAGCCACAGCGTGACGGTGTAGATCACCATCGGCACGACCGACTTTTTATATCCGCGCAAGGCGTTGACGGTGACGGCTTGCAGCGCGTCGCCCAAATGATAGAAGCCGACCATCATGATCAGCGGAATGGCGACCGCTTGCACCTGAAGGTCGGTGGTGTAGAGCGCGGCGATCATCGGCGCACCAAACCAGAAGATCAGGCACAGCACGATTGCGACCGACATGCCGAGGCGTATTGCTTCCCAGCAGATGTGGCGGGCGCGCTCGGGTTGTTCGGCGCCGAGTGCTTGACCGACCAGCACCGAGGTAGCATTGCCCAGCGAAAGCGGGATCATGAATGCCAGTGCCGCGAGATTGGCAGCGACCTGATGCGCGCCGGAAACGACAGGACCCAGGCGCGCGATGAACAGCGCCATGAA
>PLYB01000189.1 GCA_003151655.1 Gallionellaceae bacterium
ACGCCGTCAAATTCACCGAGCGGGGTGAGATTGATATCGCTATCAGCCTCAAAGAAGAGACTGACAAAAATGTGCTGATTTACTGCGCTGTGCGCGATACCGGCATCGGCCTGACAGAAGAACAGATGGGAAGATTATTCCAGAGTTTTTCACAGGCTGACGCTTCGACCACCCGAAAATTTGGCGGCACCGGCCTCGGGCNNGAGCACCTTCTGGTTCACCGCTCGTCTAGGCAAGAGTCTGGGGCAACAGCGCAAGCTGGCGCTGGCAAGCGAGTTGCAGGACAAGCGCGTACTCGTAGTGGACGACAACGAAAACGCACGCCTTGTGTTGGGTGAGTTACTCGGTGGCATGAGTTTCAAAGTCGATAAAGTTGAATCCGGCTTGGCGGCGATAGCTGCGGCGGATCATGCCGAAGCACAGGGAACACCCTACGAAATCATTTTCCTCGACTGGCAAATGCCGGGAATGGATGGTATCGAAACCTCCAGACGACTGAAGGAGCGCCCTAACGGTCGTATACCGCACATGATCATGGTGACCGCTTATGGCCGCGAGGAAATTATCAAAGAAGCTGAGGATGCCGGTATTTCGGACGTATTGATCAAGCCGGTTACCGCCTCGGTATTATTTGATGGTGTGGTGCGTATTCTGGGGGGCATCGCCGATAGCGCGCGTGTTTCCGATACCCACACCGATACCTTCGAGCGACTCTCCACTATCAAGGGTGCCCGTGTGCTGCTGGTGGAAGACAACGATCTCAATCAGGAAGTTGGAATTGAATTGCTACACGATGCCGGTTTCATCGTCGATCTGGCCGAAAACGGGCTAATCGCTCTGGACAAAATCAGAGCGGTTAATTACGACCTCGTGCTGATGGACATGCAGATGCCGGTGATGGACGGCGTGACGGCGACGGAAGAAATTCGCAAGGAGGCGCGCTTCAAAGATCTGCCAGTGGTAGCCATGACCGCGAATTCCATGCAAAGTGACCGTGATCGCTGCATGGCTGCGGGCATGAACGATCATGTGAGCAAACCGATCGAGCCTGAAGATTTATGGAAAGCGTTGCTCAAATGGATCAAGCCCGGCCACATGCCAGCGACAACGGATCAAGCAACGATTAATCCGCCAGATATTACTCTTCCTTCCGAAATAGAGGGGCTGGATATAAGCGACGGCCTGCGCCGTGTGCTCGGAAAAAAACCCCTCTATCTTTCCATGCTACGCAAGTTCGTCGCAGGGCAAAAACTGGTCACCGCAAAAATCTTCCAGGAGCTTGAGAACAACAACCGGGACGGTGCGATGCGGCTTGCGCATACCCTTAAAGGTGTTTCCGGGAACATTGGTGCTACCAGTTTGCAACATCTGGCAGAGAATCTAGAATTGGCGATCAATGAACAAAGCTCACGAGAAAAAATTGATGGCCTACTCGACTTGCTGATAGAGCCACTGGAAAAACTCATCACCCAATTGGAGCAGAAACTGCCGGATGAGCCAAGCAACTTTCCAGACCCGACTCATCAGGAAAATCTTGCAACTGTGCTGGCTCAGTTGCAAGCTTTGTTGGCTGACGACGACTCGGCGGCGACTGATGTATGGGAGAGAAATGCACAGTTGTTTAACGCGGCATTCCCGGAACACTTCCACAAAATAGATAGTGCCATTCGCTCATTTGACTTTGAAGCCACGCTCGAAGCACTTAAAGATGCCACCGCGACATCTGCCTAACTAGGAGGCTCCATGACCGAATTCGATTTCACCGACAAGCCTACGATATTGGTGGTTGACGACACATCAGACAACCTGATTCTGATGAGTAACCTGCTCAAAAGTGATTACAAGGTAAAAATCGCCAACAGCGGAGAGAAGGCACTCAGGATCGCCACCTCAGACTCGCCTCCCGATCTGATTCTGCTCGACATCATGATGCCGGACATGGATGGCTACGAGGTGTGCCTGCGACTCAAACGCGGGCCAAAAACAATGAATATTCCGGTGATTTTTCTCACCGCCAAAAGTGAAATGGAGGATGAGAAAAAAGGACTGGAACTCGGTGCGGTCGATTACATCACCAAGCCGATCAGCCCGCCCATCGTTCTGGCGCGCGTAAAAAATCATCTCGCGCTCAGAGTCATGGATCAATTTCTGCGCGACAAAAACGATTTTCTGGAACTCGAAGTGGCCAAACGAACGAAGGAGGTCATTGCGCTCCAAGACGTGACTATTCTTGTCATGGCCTCGCTGGCAGAGACGCGCGATTCCGAGACGGGGAATCACATTCGCCGCACGCAGTTCTACGTTAAGGCATTGGCAGAGAAGCTGCGCGATCATCCCCGCTTCGCCTGGTTTCTAACGGATGCGAACATCAACATGCTATTCAAGTCTGCCCCTCTACACGATATCGGCAAAGTGGGCATCCCGGATCGTATTCTGCTAAAGCCGGGACGTTTTGAAGCGGGCGAATTTGAAATTATGAAGACACATACCACGCTGGGACGGGATGCCATCGCACATGCCGAGAGTGCGCTCGGCATTGATGTCGATTTTCTGATTTTTGCCAAAACTATTGCGCTCTCGCATCAGGAAAAGTGGGATGGTAGCGGCTACCCGCAGAGCCTGTCCGGAGATGACATTCCAATTGCCGCACGCCTGATGGCAGTAGCCGATGTTTATGACGCGTTAATCAGCCGCCGCGTCTACAAGAACAGCATGCCGCATGAGGATGCAGTAAAAATCATGATCGATGGTCGGGGTTCCCATTTTGATCCCGACATGCTCGATGCTTTTCTCGAGATACAGGAAGAGTTCCGCAGCATTGCCCGGCGCTTTATCGATTCCGACGCGGAGATGAAACTGAAGGAAGACTGTCTCACGCAAGCCGCCAGCATATAACACCTGAAAAATGCCATGATGATATTCGACAAGAAAACTACATTCCTAGTCGTAGACGACTTCGAACCTATGCGTAAAGTGACTTCGGGGCAACTGCGCTCGATGGGCGCCAGCACGATCCTGACGGCTAGCGATGGCGAAGAGGCTTTGCGGATACTGAAAAATAGCCGGGTTGACATCGTGCTTTCGGACTGGAATATGCCCGTTATGACCGGACTTGAATTGCTCAAGGCGGTGCGCGCCGATAAAAGTTTATCTCATCTGCCGTTCATCATGATCACCGCCGAAGCTGATCGTGAACACATCACCGAGGCCATCGCCAACGGTGTCAGCGACCTGCTGGTCAAACCCTATACTTCGAATTGTCTTGCGACACGCGTTGAAAAAGCGCTGACCTTACCGCATCTGTCAAACTTGCCTGTTCGTGCGGCATCTTCATTAACACCAAAAGCAACCACAGCCCTCCATGATCCGGCAGTCAGCAGCACAAATGAGATGGTACAGCCAACCATTCTGGTAGTCGACGATGTTCCGGACAATTTACTGCTGCTTTCGCATCTGTTCAAAGACGAATACCGTGTGCGTATTTCGCATACCGGCGAGAAAGCGCTGGCAATATGCCAGTCGAACGATCCGCCTGATCTGGTGCTACTCGACATCATGATGCCTGGCATGGATGGCTTTGAAGTAGCCAGACTCATGCGCGAACATCCGACATCGGAAACAATTCCGGTGATCTTCGTCACGGCGATGACTGACGAGGAAGCGCGCCTCAAAGGCTTGGAGCTGGGAGCCATCGATTTCGTAACCAAACCCATCGTTCCCGCTGTACTCAAGCTGCGCGTACACAATTTTATGCGCTATGTCGAACTGCACAAACAATTACAAGCACATTACGATGACATGATGGAATTGGCGCGCTTGCGCGAAAATGTCGAACTCATTACCCGCCACGACATTAAAGGAACGCTGGCCGGTGTAATCGGTCTGGTGCAAGGGTTGGCTGACGACAACTCGATAAGCCGTAAACACGTCGGGCAATTACGCATGGCAGAGGAAAGCGCCTTGCAGGTACTCGACATGATCAACCTGTCCTCCGCGTTATTAATGATCGAGACCGGGCACTTCAAGCTTAATGCCCAGTTGGTCAACGTCAGGGACATCCTGCACCGCATCGTCGAGATTTCGCGCGCAAGCTTCGCTGCACAACATCTTATTATCTCCATCGATACCGATACGCCACTCGGCGACAAAGAGCCGAATGCATCGGGTGATGCCATGCTCTGTTATTCCCTGTTTCAAAATCTGATCAAGAATGCCTGCGAGGCTGCCCCGGATAAAAGCAGGGTATCCGTAGATCTGTTTGACGAAAATCCGCTACGCATCACGATCAAAAATAAGGGCGCAGTTCCTGCTGAAATTCGCGAGCGGTTCTTCGACAAATTTGTTACTCACGGTAAACGACGAGGGACGGGTCTCGGCACTTATTCGGCAAAACTGCTAACCGAGGCGCAAAACGGTTCGATTTCTATGGACACTTCCGATCAAGAGGACAAGACCATTATTAGCGTGACCTTGCCGCGCCTCCTGGAAAGCCCGCTATGAAACCTGAAGCGGCTATGCTTACTCGTCCGGCTTCTCCCGCTATCGCGAGATCAACGATACTGGTCGTTGACGATACACCGGACAATCTGACTTTGATGAGCACTCTGCTCAAGGATTTCTATCAGGTAAAAATTGCCAATGGTGGCGAGAGGGCACTGAAGATTGCCGCATCCGATGCACCTCCCGACCTGATCCTGCTCGACATCATGATGCCCGCTATGGACGGATACGAGGTATGCCGGCAACTCAAGCTTAATCCCGACACAATGAATATTCCGGTGATCTTTCTCACGGCTAAGGCCGAAGTTGAGGACGAAAGAAAAGGCTTGGAGCTCGGCGCTGTCGATTACATCACCAAGCCGATCAGCCCGCCTATTGTTCTGGCGCGCGTGAAAAATCATCTGGCATTACAAAAAACAAACAATGCGTTAACAATTGCGATCTCGGTAGCCGAAAAAGCCAATCTTGCCAAATCGGATTTTCTATCCAGCATGAGCCATGAATTGCGCAGCCCGCTCAATGCTATCCTCGGCTTTGCGCAATTAATGGAGACTGATGCCACTCTTCTTACACCGGCTCAGCAAGAATGCATCAAACACATTCTTCATGCCGGCTGGCATCTGCTGAAATTAATCAATGAAATACTTGATCTGGCCAAGATCGAAAACCGACAAGTTTCGCTCACGGAAGAATCTGTGCCACTGGCCGAAGTCATGCTCGAGTGCCACTCCATAATTTCCCAACAAGCAACGCAGCGCGATATCACACTGATCTTCCCCGTATTCAGTACGCCACTGTTTGTACGTTCTGATCGAACCAGACTGAAGCAGATTCTCATCAACCTGTTAAGCAATGCGATCAAATACAACATAAAGCAAGGAACGGTGGAAGTGAAATGTAGCGTGAGCTCACCGGAGCGTATACGCGTGAGCGTTAGCGACACAGGCACAGGACTGACTCCCGAGCAGATAACGCAACTTTTCCAGCCGTTTAATCGCCTCGGGCAAGAAGCCTTGACCGAGGAAGGAACAGGCATCGGTCTCGTGGTAACCAAACGCTTGGTCGAGCTGATGGGAGGTGCAATTGGGGTAGAAAGTAACGCAGAAAAGGGAAGCACATTCTGGTTCGAATTAAACTCGGTCGCAATGCCGAGTCTTGCTATCGCACAAGATGACGATGCAGAGTTGTCCAAATCCCCAGAGCCTCACACAACGCAGCCACGCACCGTGCTCTATGTGGAAGATGATCCGACAAATATGCAACTGGTCGAGCAAATCATTGCACGCCATCCAGATATTAGCCTGCTGACTGCGGTGAATGGGAAGAAAGGTATTGAAATTGCCCGAAGCCTCCGTCCTGATGCGATCCTGTTGGACATCAATCTACCGGACATCAACGGTATCGAAGTAATAAAAACTCTGCAAGCAGAATCCTCGACCGCACAAATTCCCGTCATTGCCGTCAGTGCCAATGCCATGCCGCGTGATATCGAAAAATGCCTAAAGGCTGGCTTCTTTAGATATATAACCAAACCCATCAAGATTAATGAATTCATGGATGCCTTAAATGCCGCCCTCAAACATTCAGGCAGAAAACCCGATGCCAGCCATTAGCTGGCAACAACGCTCATGGTAAGTTCATCTGACATACTTCACGGCAAAATCCTGATCGTTGACGATCTGGAGGCGAATGTCATTCTGATCGAACGGATGCTGCGAGGTGCCGGGTATACTTCTGTTTCAGCAACGATGAACCCGTACAAAGTTGGCGAACTTTATCTAACCAATCGCTACGATCTAATCCTGCTCGACATTCAGATGCCCGGCATGAATGGCTTCCAAGTGATGGAGCACCTGAAAAAGCTGGCAAGCGACGAGTATCCGCAGGTGCTCGTCATCACTGCCGACCCGGATCACAAACAACGAGCGCTGCAAGCCGGCGCAAAAGATTTTGTCAGCAAACCGTTTGAATTGATCGAGGTGCTGACGCGCGTGCATAACATGCTGGAAGTGCACTTGTTGCAGAAGGAAATAGCCGACCACAAAGACGATAATCCGGCGCTGTCGAATATTATTCAGCGAAATATTCGCAAGATTATCCAAGTTCGTTTGAAATCAGCCCGTGAGCAAAGCTTGCAAGACCGTATCGCCAACGGCATGACCTCATTTTCCGGCAGCATGTTGTTCTTCTATATCCATGTCGTGTGGTTTTTCCTGTGGTTCTTGCTCAATACCGGCCATCTCGGCATCACCCCTTTCGACCCGTATCCCTATGGATTTCTGACGGTAGTGGTGTCTCTTGAAGCGATTTTTCTGGCCACATTTGTACTTATCAGCCAAAATCTTTTGGCCAAGGAAGCCGAACGACTTACCGACTTGGGATTACAGACCGGGTTGCTGACCGAGCATGAACTGACCAGAGTGTTACAAATGCTGCGCGCTATTCAAAACAAGATTGGCATCAGCAACGATGAAATTAGCGACCTTGCGGATGCTGATCTGGAAATGGAAACCAAACTCGAAGATGTATTGTCAGAAATTGATCGCCTCCAACGGCGAGAACAGAGTATCCCGCGCTAAGGTAATAGTCGCTATTGTTCACATAATTAGTTCGGTTATTACATAATGCTGTAATGTTTTATCTATAAATTGCCACCAAGACAGAGGCAGCATCACATTAACCAGAGAATTAGGGGATGACGATATGACGAATCTATTGGAACAATTGAAATTGATTACCGCCATCGTTGCCGATACCGGTGACATTGAAGCAATACGCAGCCATCTACCCGAAGATGCAACCACCAATCCTTCGCTGTTGCTAAAAGCCGCCACCTTGCCTGAGTATGCGCCGCTGATAGCCGATTCCATCGCATGGGCTAAATCTCAAAGCAATAATCGCGAACAGCAAGCCCACGATGCGATGGACAAGCTCGCGGTTGATGTCGGCTTGGAAGTCTTAAAAATCGTGCACGGACGCATCTCTACCGAAGTTGATGCCCGCCTATCCTTCAATACTTTGGCTACACTCGCCAAAGCACGCCAATTGATTCAACTTTACAATGAAGCGGGTATCCCTAACGAGCGCGTGCTAATCAAGATCGCCTCAACTTGGGAAGGCATTCGTGCGGGTGAGATTCTCGAACACGAAGGCATTCACTGTAACCTGACACTGATGTTCGGTTTTGCGCAGGCTCGCGCTTGCGCCGAAGCGGGTGTTACGCTCATCTCCCCTTTTGTCGGGCGAATTTTTGATTGGCAAAAAGCCAAGGAAGGCCGCACTGAAATCCCGACAGAAGAGGATCAAGGCGTATTGTCCGTCCGTCGCATCTATCAATACTACAAAGAGCACGGCTACCCGACCACAGTAATGGGGGCATCCTTCCGCAACAGTGGCG
The DNA here is from genome assembly GCA_003151655.1 of Gallionellaceae bacterium. Taxonomy (GTDB): domain Bacteria; phylum Pseudomonadota; class Gammaproteobacteria; order Burkholderiales; family Gallionellaceae; genus PALSA-1006. The sequence goes on from PLYB01000189.1 coordinate 7,898, forward strand.
AGATACTGGCACTGGCTGGCTGTGACCGCCTGACCATCAGCCCTTCCCTGTTGCATGAATTGCAAGGCACTGAGGGGGTATTACAACGCCGCCTGAACTATACCGGCACCATCAAGTCGCGCCCTGCCTCCATGACAGAAGCCGAATTCCGCTGGGAAATGAATCAGGATGCGATGGCGACTGAAAAACTCGCCGAAGGAATTCGCGGCTTTACCGTTGATCAAATCAAGCTGGAAAAGACATTCGCGGAAAAGTTGTAGCCGCTCAAAAGGGATGACGTAGTCGCGCCTATGTCCGGGTTGCGGGCTAGCGTCATTCCCCGATGATCTTTACTAATACGCGCTTCCTTCGTCCGCCGTCGAACTCGCCATAAAAGCGCGGCGAGTAGGCGCGTTAAACCAAAGTTCTTTCCGATAGCTTTTCATATTTGACTGATTATCTCCATACGCATCGAACATGCTCACGCGAGCATTTTCTCATGAAAAGGTGAGGCGAGAGGCCGGTCTAAGGAACCGCAGATTTAATCCGTTCGTGGTGAGTATTTTCCGTTCGCCCCCTCGATACACCGCGCAAGCGCGGCACTCGGGACGAACGGAAAATGTATCGAACCATGGCTTTCGGATTTAACCTGCGGTTCCCTAATCTCTGATCAGAAAGTCCTCAAGAGCCGACGCGATCTGTTCGGGCTGATCATGCTGAACGTTGTGCCCCGAATTCAATATCGTGACAACGTTTACATTTGAGAAACATTCAATGCGGCTACGATATTCTTCAGGATCATTGCCAAAACGTTGGTGTACATAACCATTGTCGGCAACCATCATCAAAACAGGTGCCTCTATTTTCCGCCAAAGTGCTTTGGAGTCCTCCGCGCGATACGGAACCGGCGACGAAATTTTATGCCAGGGATCGCATGCCATCTCGATTTGACCGTCAGGCCGAATCCGACTAACAGCAAGCGATAGGAATATTGCTCTCTGCTCAGTCAGGCGGGGATTGCTCGCCATCAATCGCTTGGCTAACGATTCGCGATCAGGATACGTTCGTAGCTTCGGTTGATCCTGAACAGCCTCAAGCCAGCTTCCAATTACGCCCGGAGCGTCAGCATTTTTTTCCGGCTTCAGCCCCAGAAAATCGAGCATCACCAGTTGGGAGACACGTTCAGGGCGAACGCCCGCATACGCACTGGCAATATTGGCTCCCATGCTATGTCCGACAATTCGGACAGGCTCATCGTTTGAAAAATGCTCCAGCAGACAATCAAGATCCGCGTAGTAATCGGGAAACCAATAAGGTTTGGACAACCATTCTGATGCCCCGAAGCCACGCCAGTCCGGGGCAATGACATGCCAGGATTGTTTGAGCGCATCCACAATGAACTGGAATGTTGGCGATGAATCCATGCGGCCATGAAGAAAGAAAAGCCTCGGCGCGTCAGGTTCTCCCCAATGCCGAATGCAATAGCTCAATCCTCGCACATTGATTATTTCGGTTGTTGATGGGGTATATGTCACGATGGTTTGGAGTGATCAAATGTTACCGAGCTGAATTCAGACTGCTACTTTGATCAATACTAACTAAATTCATTCGAACTGTGAACTAGTTCATAACACAATATTTATCTTCCGCGTAAAGTTGAATCATAGGTTTTAGTGAAGGACATTTTGTCGGCTCTTTTGCTTATCTATATCTCTCCTCCTACGGCATCTTCGGATGCCGTTTTTTTTCGGCCCTCCGTCTCAGTTACGCTAATCATTCGACCACGACTTTTCAGTTCTGACATGATCGCAGCCTACTGACGCAGGTGAAATCCAAACTGCCCGCTCTGCACGCTGGCGTACAGAGCGTGGGTATATTTTGTTTTAATTTATCGGCATGAGTCGCAAGATTGTAATGGGTATTAATTAACCTTCCCCAACCCACAAAACAAGCCTTGCCCAGCTATTTGCCAGTAATTTAACCCGAATGAAAATAATGAAAAAATTCATAACATTGATCGCTGCCATCATATTTGAAACTCTCAGTATTTCAAGCGCCATGGCGGCAGAACAAGGTTTCTTTAGCCTGATAGGTGGCGGCATAACCCCTATGAAAGATTCGGTAAGCACCTCCATAAGTTTGGGGTTAAGCTTGGGAGGCGGTTTCAACTTCAACCAATATGTCGGCATTGAAGGGCAGTTCGTGTTGTTAGGTATGGCAACCAGTAATACCCTCAGCGCACATCCGATTGCGGTGATGATCAACGGTTATCTGCCAATACAGGAACGTCTAAACATGTTTGCTAAAGTAGGTAAATCCTTTACCACGGTATCCAGCGGCACGGCAGATACGTCTGTGTCCCAATCCGCCATTACTAATGTGTACGGCTATGGAATTGAATTTCCGTATGGCGAGAAAATGAAATACCGTTTCGGGGTGGATCATTATGACTTATCCGTAGTTCCCGGCACGACGCTGTCGACGAACTACATCAATGTCGTCGCAATAGTTAGTTACTAAGCAAATCAGACGAAAAAAATCCCGCGATTACGGGGCTTCGTTAAGTCCTGTTATAAGGATACGCGATGTTAAATCATTCCCACTCTATCGTCGCTGGTGGTTTGCCGGAAATATCATAAACCACGCGATTGATACCACGCACTTCGTTGATGATACGGTTGGAAACCTTACCCAGCAGTGCATATGGTAGTTCTGCCCAGTGTGCGGTCATAAAATCCTGCGTCTGCACGGCACGCAAAGCCACAACCCATTCATAGGTGCGCCCGTCGCCCATCACTCCGACGCTCTTTACCGGCAGGAATACCGCGAAGGCTTGTGAAGTTAGCTCATACCAAGACTTGCCGGAAGCATCGCGCGTGTTGCGCAACTCTTCGATAAAAATGGCATCGGCGCGGCGCAACAACTCGGCGTATTCATGCTTCACTTCGCCCAAAATACGCACGCCCAGACCGGGGCCGGGGAACGGATGGCGATACACCATGTCTGCTGGCAACCCAAGTGCCACGCCTAACTCACGCACTTCGTCTTTGAATAACTCGCGCAGCGGCTCCAGTAATTTGAGGTGCAATGAATCGGGCAAACCGCCAACATTGTGATGCGATTTAATGGTGTGAGCCTTCTTGGTTTTTGCTCCGGCGGATTCGATCACGTCGGGATAGATGGTGCCCTGCGCCAACCACTTGGCTTGTTTCAGCTTAGCCGATTCGCGCTGGAATACCTCGACAAATTCGCGCCCGATAATTTTACGTTTTTGCTCGGGATCAGAAACGCCTTTCAGAAACTTCAGAAACTCCGCGCTGGCATCGACATGAATGACCTTCACCCCCAGATTTTTGGCGAAGGTATCCATCACCTGTTCTGCTTCGTTCAGCCGCAGCAATCCGTTGTCCACGAATACACAAGTCAGTTGCTCGCCGATAGCGCGATGTAGCAATGCCGCCGCGACAGATGAATCCACTCCGCCAGAAAGCCCGAGAATGACTTCTTCCGTGCCCACTTGCGCACGAATCTTCGCCACCGCTTCGCTGATGTAATCCGGCATGTTCCAATCTTGGCCGCAGCCGCAGATGTCGTGTACAAAGCGTCCCAGCAAGGCTTTACCCTGATGGGTGTGGGTGACTTCGGGATGGAACTGTACCGCGTAAAAATGGCGCGAGTCATCGGCCATCGCGGCAATCGGCGTAGCGTCGTTGGAAGCGATTACTGAAAAACCAGACGGCAGCTTGGTAACTTTATCGCCGTGGCTCATCCACACATCGAGCAGGCCGTGACCTTGCGCGTTGGTCTTGTCTTGGATGCCGTCGAACAATTTGGAATGACCTTGTGCACGAATTTCGGCATAACCGAACTCGCGTACCTTGCCGCTCTCGACCGCCCCACCAAGCTGCGCCGCCATCGTCTGCATGCCATAGCAAATCCCCAACACCGGCACACCCAACTCGAACACCGCTTGCGGTGCTTTGGGAGTTTCATCTTCGTAAACCGAATTCGGCCCGCCGGAAAGAATAATGCCGGAAGGAGCAAATGCTTTGATATCTGCTTCCGTCATATCCCAAGGATGTAACTCGCAATACACATTGGCTTCGCGCACACGCCTAGCGATCAACTGCGAATACTGCGAACCGAAATCGAGAATGAGAATTTTTTTATGCATGTTTTTGAAAACCGTTAAGGGGAAATGGAGAAGAGAGGAGAGAGAAGAGCGGGGTTTGCTTTGCCCCTTCTCCCTTCCCCCTTAACCCTTCCCTGAATTTCAATTAATCGACGTGATAATTAGGCGCTTCTTTGGTGATCTGTACATCATGCACGTGCGATTCACGAATACCGGCTGAGGTGATCTGCACGAATTCGGCGCGATCATGCACGGCCTCAATCGTTTCGCAGCCCAGATAGCCCATCGTTGCGCGCAGTCCACCCATCAATTGGTGGATCACGGCCAGCACGCTGCCTTTATAAGGCACGCGGCCTTCGACGCCCTCGGGCACCAACTTATCCTGATTGCCTTCGTTGTCCTGAAAATAGCGGTCGCTGGAGCCTTGTTGCATCGCGCCCAAGCTACCCATGCCGCGATAAGATTTATACGAACGCCCCTGGAACAATTCGATTTCACCCGGCGCTTCTTCCGTACCGGCGAACAATCCGCCCAACATCACCACATGGGCACCTGCGGCAATCGCTTTGGAAATGTCACCGGAGAAACGTACGCCACCATCCGCGATCAGCGGGATACCGGTGCCACGCAAAGCATCCGCGACATTTTGAATCGCGGTGATCTGCGGTACGCCTACGCCTGCAACAATACGCGTGGTGCAAATCGAGCCGGGGCCGATGCCGACTTTTACGCCATCAGCACCATGATCGACCAAAGCACGTGCCGCTGCGCCCGTCGCGATATTGCCTCCGATCACTTCGATCTTGGGAAAGTTCTTTTTAACCCACTGCACGCGATCCAATACTCCTTGCGAATGACCATGCGCGGTATCTACCACGATCACGTCCACACCGGCTTCCGCCAGCAAGGTGACGCGTTCTTCCGTCCCCTCGCCCACGCCCACCGCTGCACCTACGCGCAAGCGGCCATGTTCGTCCTTGCAGGCATTCGGATGCTCATTGGATTTAAGAATGTCTTTTACCGTCATCAAGCCGCGCAACTCGAATGCGTCATTGACCACCAACACGCGTTCGATGCGATGCTTGTGCATTAAGCTGCGCGCCTCTTCCAACTGGGCGTTCTCTTTGACGGTAATCAGGCGGTCACGCGGTGTCATGATGTCGCCGACAGGTTGATCCAACTGTGTCTCAAAACGCAAATCGCGATTGGTCACAATACCGACCAATTGATTTCCCTTGACGACTGGTAAGCCGGAAATTTTGAATTTGCGGGTCAGGCTTAGCACTTCGCGTACCGTCATATCGGGTGAAACCGTGACGGGGTCTTTCACCACACCACTTTCAAAACGCTTCACCTTGGAAATTTTGTCTGCCTGAGCCTGGGCTGACATATTCTTATGCACGATACCGATACCACCTTCTTGCGCCAGTGCAATCGCCAAGCGCGACTCGGTCACCGTGTCCATCGCGGCAGACAACAAAGGGATATTCAGGGAAATATTGCGTGTCAACTGGGTGCGCAAACTAACGTCGCGCGGCAATACGTTTGAATGTGCCGGAACCAGCAAGACATCGTCGAAGGTGAGAGCTTTTTGAATAATGCGCATGAAGACCATCCTCTGCAAAGCGCGCATTATATCAAAAGAATTCCTTTTGACGCTTTGTTAAGAGCCAAACCACACCATGCCAGTTAGCTGGCTTAGCAGCTCAACAATGCGTATTTGCTTGAACACAACCTCAATTTTTCCGCGGGAAATAGATGATACGGGAATTTTTCGTGCTAATTGGAGTGCTTACGTTCTGTGGGTTTCCATGAACATACGCATCTAATGCGTCATTGCAATCCAGAAATGACTCCCACATCAAGGATGATATTTTTAAGCAGGCTTTCATCGAAGTGTGAGCCCGGATTCTTTCCATATCAATGCGACATTGTAAACCGCGCAGGCGGCGAGTGTTTCCACCGTTGGATATTATCTGCTCGATTTGCTCACGTCGCCGCTGTTCAAATACGTCCGGGGCTGATTGAGCCAGTGATAGCCATTCATCAAAATTAAAGGAGTCGATGATCATTGCACTCTCCGATCATAATTTTCTGTGCCAACATTACAGAATAATCCTGCTTAACAGGACGTATACGAACTCGAACTCAAATCTCCGAAACTACCAATACCCGATGTCCTCCTCGCATATTTTACTGCATTAAAATGAGAAAATTATACTAATTTCTGGGTAGGTTTCGCTACACGAACTGTAAATCGTCGCCTGGCAATTTAGGTAAGACTCCGAAGCAAGCCCCACCCCGATAACACTTCTGCGGCCAGAAGTAAAATAGACACCTGCACGCCCGCCGACCGAATTAATGCCGGGCAGCCCATCGATTGCGACATGGCGATAAAACCCGCCCACATATGGCTGTAACGCAGAAGTCTGGTAAAACACATACTGGACGGAAGGCGAAGTTTTGCTAATGCCTGGGCCGTTCCCCGACCAGTTCTCATACGATAAACCGACCCCGAGCCCATCGAGCACGTAATAGTTTACGCCCGCTCCGATAATCAGATAGTCACTGTTGAAAGCATAGCCGCTTCCCGCCAGCAACGAAAACTGAGTACTTCCTTGTCCGAATACTCCGTCCACACTGTCCGCGCGCGCTGGAATCGTAGGCAATAGCAACAAAATCGTTAACAGTAGCTTATGCATTCATTCTCCCGTGCCAAATACGATTGGCGATTATGCAGAATTGAGTACCGCAATCGAGTGTCTTCGCGTGAGTGATAGTATCAAATACTCCAACGACTGTTTCTGATTTGCAAGCATGCAGAGAAAATTTAGATATCTACCCCATCTGTAACGCATCTATAAGCTTGTTGGATTTTGCATGAAAATTCAACGGGTGCGACAAACTTAGTAAATTAGCGTGATGCCGTATGACGTTTGAGGTGGTGGGGAATTGCTCAGTCTTTACTGCAATAACAATTTTGTTGAAGCTGTCATCAGAATCCACGACGGTTACGCAGTCAGAAAAGCTTTTCTGAATTCGTTCCAAATATTCCGGATAACGCTCGTTGCTACCCCATAAGTTGACAACAAGGATGCCATTGTTTGCCAACGATGCAAAACAATCATCGTAAAAACTCTGACTGCTTAATTGGACAGGTATTCCACCTACATCGAATCCATCTACCATGAGCGCATCCAACTGCCCGTCAGTATCTTTCACATAGGCGGCACCGTCGCCGAGAAGCACGTTAAAGCGGGCATCGTTGGCTGGTATGGCAAACTCATTTCTAAGTGCGATCACGTCGGGATTGATTTCGACAACAGTGATTTCTGTCGAAGGTAAATGGCGGTAGCAGTACTTGGCGAGTGAGCCTCCACCTAACCCGATCATAGCTATTCGCTTTGGCGAAGGTTCCAACAACAAAAAACTCATCATTGCTCTGGTATACCCCAAAACCAAGGCATCCGGCATATCGATAGACATTTCGCTTTGCGAGGACTGTGCCGCGAAATGCAAAGCGCGCTTCCCTTCATATTCTCTTAGATAAGGCTTGTCTAAATCGGCATTAGTTTTCAATGTGTTTGTCTTGTTTGGCTCGATATTAATTTGTTGTTGAGTTCCCCTTACGGTCTTGGGCAATTTCTTTTTGAGCTGCATGTAATCCTTTGATCAAGTGGGGCAAAGACAACGAATTTTTACGTACCTTGCATAAAAGCATCAAAGCAGTTTCGCCATCCAGTCAAAAATCCTGCCACATAATTTCAGCAAGCGCGGCTTTGTACTAATCCACTCAGCCATCAGCGGCCCCTTGCAGTAGTACCATGAGATAAAAGAGCGACCCGCAGAATATTTAGACAGGGTGTTATCCCTAAACTGGCGAAACTGTTCAACCGTATTATTATCAGTTGAGCCCGTACAGGCCGTCACTACGAAACACCCGGTTGCGCCTCCTTTATTAACTTTGAAAGTAGAAGGACTGGCAGGATTACCGTTGAGCTTAAAATACAAGTTTGCAGAGAAGTCGCGGAAAAACGAGTCCTCATACTTAATAATTAAATCTGTAAATGTAACAATACTTAACTCATTAAAATGCCGGGTGGTGAATTTCTGTATTCCTTTGGCAGGTATTTTTTCCTTTGATGACGCTGTATTTAAATACATTTTTTCAGCATCATGAATGAATAGATAAAATTTGACATTAGCTTCCCAAATAGATTGGTTGCGAACTATGAATTCCATCTGAAATTTATTATTCAAATCGGATGCAGTTGGAGCGAATAACTGACGGAAACTGCCTGTATCGATTGCAATATCACATGCGATCAGACCCAAACGTCCGCATTCGTGGCCTTGATCAAAAAGTTGTTGAAAAATAGCCCTTGCACCATTCCTATTGCCTATTGCAAACTCTTCCATGCCGGGAGCGAGCAGAATTGTATCGCGTGCAAAGATCGAGACCTCATCCCCCAAAGAAACACCTTGAGCGAGATATTGGTCTGACTTCTCGATGTCAACATTGAATGCAATGAACTCACGTGGTACGAATTCGCAATACGGGGGTTTTAAGACAAAATCCTGATGCCTGTACAACAATCCGAGATTACGACAAGCACGGGGGGTATTTTGTGCTGCGGCTTTGGTGTACCAATCGATAGCTTTTTGAAGATCGAAATCGGTTCCCTTGGCATAGGCATAACAGTAGCCGATATTAAATTGGGCTTTGGGATTGCCTTCTTCAGCAAGAGGAAGCCAGTCCGTAAATGCTTCGTCCCAATCGTTCGCCAATAGACCAGAAGACGAATAAATCAACTTTTGCTGTATAGCGTGCTCTATTTCTAGATTGACTATCATTTGCTGGACTATTTGCATTTATATTTTTCCGGTGAAATAGTGACTGCGTGCCGCCGACGTTTTGGTTAAGAGCACCTCATGAATTCAATTTGCCAAACAACACCGCATAACGACGCAGTTAGAATTACTACGCCACCACACTTTCATCGCGCATGCGCAGTGCTTCTTCAATATCGACCGACACCACTTTGGAAACGCCACGCTCTTGCATGGTCACGCCGACCAATTGCTGCGCCAATTCCATGGTGATTTTGTTGTGGCTGATAAATATAAACTGGGTATGCACCGCCATTTTTTTGATCAGTTTGCACAGG
>PLYB01000291.1 GCA_003151655.1 Gallionellaceae bacterium
TCGCGAATTTCGCCCACCATAATGATGTCCGGGTCTTGCCGCATCAGTGCGCGCACGCCGTCGGCAAAGCCGAGATCGATACCGTGCTGCACCTGCATCTGGTTGAAAGCAGGCTCGATCATTTCAATCGGGTCTTCGATAGTGCAGACGTTTACCTCGGGTGTGGCGAGGTGCTTGAGTGTGGAATACAGTGTGGTGGTTTTGCCCGAGCCCGTCGGCCCGGTGACGAGGATGATGCCGTTGGGGCGCTGCGTCATCTGTTGCCAGCGCATGCCATCTTCCGGCGAAAATCCCAATTCGGAAAAGTCGCGTACCAACACTTCCGGGTCGAAAATACGCATCACCAGTTTTTCGCCAAATGCAGTGGGTAAGGTGGAGAGTCGCAACTCGACTTCTTGCCCGGCAGAGGTGCGCGTTTTGATGCGGCCATCCTGCGGCCTGCGTTTTTCCACTACATCCATGCGCCCAAGCAGCTTGATGCGGCTGGTCATCGCGGTGATGACGGACATGGGCAGTTGGTGCACCTGATGCAAGATGCCGTCGATGCGAAAACGAATCAGGCCGAATTCGCGGCGCGGTTCGATGTGAATGTCCGATGCGCGTTGGTCGAAAGCGTACTGCCATAGCCAATCGACGATATGCACAATGTGGTGATCATTGGCATCGAAAGAATCTTTGCTTTTGCCTAACTCAACCAGTTGCTCAAACGAGGCCCCGTTCGGATTTACATTCGTACTGTTCTTCGCGGCGCTTTTGATTGACTTGGCCAAGTTATAAAATTCGGACAAATAACGGGTGATGTCTTGCGGAGAAGAGACAACCCTGCGCACCTCTTTACGCGAGATATGCTTGACCACTTTTTCCCATTCACGCAGAAAAGGTTCAGCCGTGGCGACTACGACTTCGGTTGAGGTTACCTGCAACGGCAGGATGGTGAAACGCGCTGCATAGTCGTTGGACATCAAATCGGTGACGCTGGCGAAGTCGATCTTCAGTGGGTCGATATGGAGATATTCCAGCCCCACTTTCTGAGCCAGCCATTCGGTGAGCGTTTCCAGCGTAAGTATTTTGTTCGGCGGCAGCGCGGATCTGAAAGATCGGTCAGCGATCAAAAGCAGTGGATGTTGTTCTTGACGATGCAGCTTGCGTTCGGCGATGAGCGTATCGGCTTCGTCCCGGCTGATGAGGCCGTCGCCCGCCAGCATGTTCAGCACTTCGGTCAGTTGCAGCTTATGTTCTGATTGGTTCGACATGTGAGTTCCCTCTACTGCTTCAACGACCATGAATAGTTCTTACCGGACGGCTTATATCTTGAAATAATTTCATTCTGCGCGGGTCTATTTTGCCAGCTTCGACGGCATTGAGTAGTGCGCAATTCGGTTCATGGGTGTGGCTGCAATTATGGAAGCGGCACTGACCCAGGTACTGTGCGAATTCGACGAATCCGGATTCTATCTCGCCCAGACTCAGGTGGTGCAGACCGAACATTTGCACGCCGGGGCAATCGATCAGATTGCTGTTGGTATTGAGATGATACAGCCGTGCATGTGTGGTGGTGTGTTTGCCCGAATCCAGTACGGTGGATATTTCGCGCGTGGCCGCTTTTGCCTCGGGCAGCAATCCATTGATGAGCGTTGATTTGCCCATGCCGGATTGTCCGACCAATACGCTGGTATGTCCTTGCAGGAAGGGAAGCAATGGCGCGGAATTTTGCTGTGCAGAAATTTCCAGCACGCGATAACCGATGGCACGGTAGGGCGCAAGGATTGTGCGGGCGGCATCCGCAGGGAGGTCACACTTGTTCAATATGATAAGTGTTTCCAGCTGTTGATCCTGTGCGGCGATCAGGCAACGCGCCAGTAACTCATCGTTGAATGAAGGCTCGACGGCCACAACGCAAATAATCTGGGTGACATTCGCCGCGATGATCTTTTGCCGATAAGCGTCGGAACGGTAGAGCAGCGAACTGCGCGGCAGAGTGCGCTCGATCACGCCCTGGTCGGCAGAGCTGCGCAGTATTTCTACGCGGTCACCGCAGGCGACCTCGCTTTTTTTCCCGCGCGGGACGCACTCCAGAATTTCTCCGTCATTTAACTCAACCAGATAATGCCGCCCGAAAGCGGCAGTAATGAGGCCTTGCTGTGTCAGTGTGCTGTTCAAAGTAGTGCGAAGCTCATGGCAGTTTGTAGTAGCGTTGGTTCAGATATGCGCCAAGGTTTTGCTCGTCTTGTGCCGAGAGATTAACCCCGGCGTTGCCGCCGCAGAAATTGATTTGCTTGATGAGCTGGGATGCGCTGCGCACTTTGTGTTCGGGGCGGGTGAATACTTCGCTGCCGTCGCCGCCGACCATCTGCACATGGCAGTGGTTGCAGTGGCTCTGCTCGAATAGTTTTTTGCCGGTTTCGGCATTTCCGCTGGCAAAGGGGCCGGCTTGCGCGGCGCTGCTTAGCAGTAACATTGTTGTCAGCAATATTCTCATTTTCATTTCTCCATTAGATGTGCGATGCGTTCCAAGGCGGGCGGATGGGATTCGTAGAAAGTGGCATACAGCGGATCAGGTGTCAGCGTTTTTGCATTGTCCTGATAGAGCTTGACCAAAGCGGTACTGAGATCGTTGGCGTTAGTTTGCGTGGCAGCATAGCTATCCGCCTCAAACTCGTGTTTGCGCGAATAGAAAGAGGAAAATGGTTGCACCAGAAAACTGAATACCGGCAGCACCATGAAAAATAGCAGCAATGCGAGTGCGGTAGATTGCCCATTGTCTGCCTGATGAAGCGTGACCCCCAAGCCTTGATAGAACCAAGCGGATTGCATCAATTGTGCCAGTAGCCACAAGAATACGAGGCTGAGAATAAAAGTGATAGCGATGCGCTTCATTACATGATGGCGTTTGAAATGCCCCAGTTCGTGTGCCAGCACGGCATCGATTTCGGGTGGGGTTAACCTTTGCAACAGGGTGTCGAAAAATACGATGCGTTTGGTTTTTCCGAAACCGGTGAAATACGCATTACCGTGAGTGCTGCGCTTGGAGCCGTCCATCACGAACAATCCGCTGGATGAAAAGCCGCAGCGCTTCATTAACGCGTTGATTCTATCTTTAATCGCGTCGTCTTGCAGGGGCTGAAATTTATTGAAGATCGGCGCGATGAAATTCGGGTAAATGAAAAGCAAAAGCAAATTAAAGCTGATCCACACCCCCCAAACGTACATCCACCACAGAGATCCCATTTTTTCCATAAGCCACAAAACGCCTGAAAGCAGCGGCAAGCCGAGGATAGCCCCCAGCAATATGCCTTTTAGCGTATCCAGCAGATATAAACCCAGTGTCATTTTGTTGAAGCCGAAACGAGCTTCTATCACAAAAGTGCTATATAGTTCGAACGGGGCTTCCAGAATCGAGCTGATAACTAGCGCCCCAACGACAATGCTGACTCCTTGCAACAAGGAATTATGAAAAGTGGTAATTGACCAATCGTTGAGCAGTTGAATGCCACCACCCAGGGTGAAAGCCAATAGTATGACTGCTTCGGACAGGGTGGAAAGCAAAGACAAACGAGTCTTGGCACAAGTGTAATCGGCCGCTTTTTGATGCGAGGCCAAATCTAATTGCCCGCGAAAGTTATCCGGTATTTGCTCGCGGTGAGTATTGATGTGCCTTATTTGGCGAAATCCAAGCCAGAATTTGATGACTGTGGCTAGCATTAATACGCCAACGA
>PLYB01000225.1 GCA_003151655.1 Gallionellaceae bacterium
CGATGGTTTCCACCACATTGGGATATAGCGATTGCGGATCACCCAGCACTTCCAGCTTGACCAAGCTGTGGCCGTCGAGCAGCTCGCGCGCCAGGCGCAAGGTACGCACAGCATCGTCTGCACTGTAACAGCCGGCGGTATTGGGTAGCAGCGTATATTTGGACGGTGGCAGGATATCAAGCAGATTGGGCTCGTTCGGATTTTGCCCGATGTTGCTGCGCCTGATTGCTATCGTGATGATTTCCGCGCCACTGGCTTCAATGGCGGCTTGTGTCTCGGCGAAGTCTTTATATTTTCCGGTGCCTACCAACAGGCGCGAAGAATAAGACTTACCGGCGATAATCAAATTGTCTTGGCTCATTGTTGTTGATGCTTTCTATGGAATTAGCTGGCTCGCTATGCGATATTTTTATCGCCCGATGCACCCGCAAGGGGTAGGCCGTGACTGTAAGGGGCTAAAGCCCCAACAGTACACGCTCAATCGGGCTCCTACAAGGTGCGAATGAAATATTGGGCTTTAGCCACCACCTACCGCGACGACGACTTCAATTTTGTCGCCATCGGCCAGCAAGCGTTGTAAGAACTGGCTGCGTGGCACGATCTCGCTGTTGCATTCGATGGCGATACGTTTTCCGTTCAGCCCCATAGAGTCAACCAAGTCGGCGATGCTGATCGTTTGCTCGAATATCTGTTGAGCGCCGTTGATGCAAACTGAAATCACGTTTGGAGTCTTGTCTTGCAAAAGAAGTGGCAGATTTTACGTGGGAAGTCCGCAATACTCAACACGCAGCGGCGTAACAACAGCATAGCGGCTCAACATTGGCCTAAAGTATTGACAATATCTTCCGATATAAGCAAATAAATAAAAAAGATTTACACAATATTGTTAGTTATTTTTCGAGTCGTAGTTTGAAGGGAGATGGTCATGATAAAAATCATATTTATAGTTTGTTTACTTTTGGCGGGGTGCTCAAGTTCGTCGGTGCCGTCTGGTAACGCTCACTACTGCGAGAGCGGTTGGGGACTGATCAGAGAGGATGACTCGGCTAGAAAAGGCAAACCCTACGTTGTCTGTACCAAACAAATTAACAGCACTAACGTCTTCCGTAAGGGCAGCACTGAAGTTCAATGGCTAACGCGGGCAAATTAGTCATTGGTGATTTCCAAATCAGGCCAAGGAGTATTCACCGGACTAGCGTACAACTGAGATAACATCACCAACCCTGAAAATCAGCTTTTTTCATTTCTCCACGCGTACGCGCTTCTTGCTAAACTTGCTCTGTCGTATATTATCGGCACTTAAATCCTGCTTAAGCTTAAGGGGCTTCTAAAAATCCAATTGGCTAAGCTAGGCAAGGCGCGAGCAAAAAATTGCGCCGCAGCATATGGATGATATGTAAGAAGTAATTTTTTGTGAGCAACGCCGCATGGCGACAGAAATTGGATTTTTAGGGGCTCCCTTTATCTGTTTTGGCTTAAGCAGTGCGTTTACCAACCGGGGATCGATATGAAGAACAGACTACTCGCAACTTTGCTATTGACCGCCTTGGCCAACCCGGCTTTTGCCGCCCCGGAAGATAAATATGTGTATACCAGTTTCTCAATTGGCAGCGTTGCCAGTTTGACACCTACCGCAACTCAGACCATTGCTGATGGCTCATCCTACGCTGTACTCCTTGGCTACCAATTCGGTCAATTAGGCGCTTTGGAAGTCGGCTATACCTCGCTATTCAGCAGTTCCAGCAAAACGTTTTCTACGACCGGAGCCATTGGGAGCGATTCACTTGGCGGCACCGAGGTTGCGGCAATATTTAACTTTCCTATCAATCGCAGCATTTCTCCCTTCATGCGCATCGGCTCTGCACACATGACTGAATCTCTCGACTTGGGTGCGGCATCCGGCGGCATCAGCCAAACTCCGTTATCCGGGCTGACGTACGGACTGGGACTGCAACTCAATCAGGAACGGTTTGGACTGCGCATTGGATATGATGCCTACAACTTAAAGGATAACGCCGGCAATGTTGTGACACCAAGAAACTTCTACGGAGCCCTAATATTGAAGTATTAAGCTTAGTGTCGGACAGATTACCAAGCCTTGGATTTGAGGGTAGAGGTAAATACGATGACATCTCGCCTACCTTAACCCTCTCTCGAAATCACCACACTGCGACGCGCGCTGATGTGTTCGAACCACGTTGCGAGATTTTTATGGCTGCCGCGCCAATCGCGGTCTGCTTGCCGCAAATCCAGATAGAGTAACGCGCTCACCAAAGCGAGATCGGCCAGCGTCACCGCATCGCCTTCGCACCAGGTCTGCGCATCCAACAACTCTGCCGCGAATGCCAGCGCTTTAGAGATCGCCGTATTGTGCAATTCGATAATGGCAGCATCCTGCTTTTCCGGCGAACGAATACTCTCAATACGAACCATGATGGCCGAGTCCATGATGCCATCGGCAAGTGCCTCCCATCTTTTTACGCGCAAGCGGGCGGCAGCATCGTGGCGGGGAATCAAAATCTGCGAATCGCTCAACGAGTCGACGTAGTCGGCGATCACCGTGGAATCAAACACACAAAATCCATCATCCAGAATCAAAGCAGGAATGCGCCCGAGCGGATTGACCTGTAACACCTGACTGCCCGGCTGTTGCAGCGGGTCGATCACATATTCATGGGGAATGCTTTTTTCCAGCAGGACAAGGCGCACCTTGCGCACGTAAGGACTGGTGGTTGAACCGAGCAGTTTCATGATGTCTCCTTGGATTAGCTATCCGCGATATTGTAACCTGCCGCTAGCTGCATAAGCTGCGTTTCAAGTCGATAACGACTTGATAGTCAACGCTATCACCACTAATATGCGCGACTCATTTTGGGGATGTTTGATATGGCTACCAGTATTGCTACTTTTCTACCCGCGCTGATCGGCGGCGCACTCATCGGACTCGCCGCCACGCTGCTGCTCTGGCTGAATGGCAGACTGTCCGGCATCAGCGGCATTTTGTGGCGCTTGTTTTTCGCCAATCCGGGTGATATCTGGTGGCGTATCCTTTTTCTGGCCGGTGTCGTTGGCGGCGCGGGCTTATATTACGCCTTCTTCGGCGATGCTCCGACGGCTCGCCCGACATTCCCGGTGTGGCTGTTAATCGTGGCCGGATTTCTGGTCGGCTATGGCACCTCGCTTGGCAACGGCTGCACCAGCGGACACGGCGTATGCGGCTTGGGCAGACTGTCCCTGCGTTCATTGGTCGCCACGCTGACATTTCTGCTGGTCGCCATCATTACCACTTTTGTGGTGCGCCACCTGTTTGGAGTAATCTGATGATGCGCAATCTGACAAGTTTGTTGGCGGGTCTGGTGTTTGGATTCGGCTTGGCGCTTTCCGGCATGACCCATCCGGAAAAAGTACTGGGCTTCCTTGATGTGGCGGGTGAATGGAACGCCAGCTTGCTGTTTGTTCTGGGTGGCGCGGTAGGGGTTACGCTAATAACTTTCCGCTTCATTTTGAAACTTGATAAGCCCATCTTTGCCGAACATTTCTTTATCACCAAAGAAATACATATCGATCGTCCGTTAATAATGGGAGCCACCCTGTTCGGCATCGGTTGGGGTATTAGCGGGTATTGCCCCGGCCCCGCCATCGCGCTGATTGCCTCCCCGAACTGGGAATTGTTGGCATTCTTGCCAGCGGCAATTTTAGGGGCTGTTGCAGAAAAGTTTTTTGAACTGCGTGCACAGAAAAAGGCTGCGGCACAAATTTCGCCAATAACGGCACAACAACCCGACACAGCGATTATTGAGAGCCCTTCCGACGGCTCGTGCGGCTGATTCAGCCTAAAAACCACAGTCTCCACACTGCTCATGCCCCTCGATTAAACTCGGGACAGGCTTCGATACGCCTTGCCACGCAAGGCACTCAGCACGAACGGCGTGATCTTCGATTTGGTGATAAACCGTTCGTCCCGAGTAGGCGCAGCCGTATCGAGGGAAGTAGCCCGCACTTTGGGCGTATCGAAGGATTGCCATCCTTACAACTGCGTTTTTTAGGCTAATTCCGAACCCTCTATTTATTTTCTGCGGGCTTGGGAATGATGATGGGCTTTTTAAATTTCCAGTCATTGTGATACATCGACTCGACCGAGGCCTTAATAATATGATGCTTGAATGCGCTGTCGATCTTGAGCCAGCGTATTCTTAGCGCTTCATCTACCCCTGCTTCTTGCAAGGAAGCTGCGAGCAATGCTTTGCGAATTTCAAACAACTCATTGTTGATGTACATCGCTTCGTGAACCATTTTTAGCTCTTTGCCAGGATAAGGATCAGGGCCGCCCATTTTCTCGGCTATAAAACTGGTTTGCCTGTCTTCTATCGCTTTCTGCTCGTGCCCGGCAAAAAACTGTCCCAGCCATTCATGGGCATAAACCTTGTCGTAAAAAATCTTGTGTACTTTCTGCAACACCGGCAACCCGCCAACTTCTTCATAAAGTGTTTGACTCACGGCAACTCCCTGATTATTTATTCATCGCCCAATTTCATATCCACATATTACATGCGGATAGTTTCATATTTGCACAAATAATACATCCCGGATATATGTTTTGTTCGAAATCTAATTTATAATTATTTCGCCACCGGGTGAAATCAATCAATGGCACAGGCATTCAATTATTAAATAATTTATCGGGAGATCAGGAAATGGAACACGCTTTGGTTATATTTTTCGTATTTTCGCCATTCGTAATTCTGGCGCTAATGATACTTACTGGCGGCCAAGGTCCTGCTGCCGTCGCTCAAAAGTCACTCTATGAAAAACTCGGTGGTGAAGCAGCGGTAAATGCAGCCGTGGATATTTTCTATCGCAAAGTCCTGAAAGATGATCGCATCAAACATTTCTTTGATGGCGTTGACATGGCCAAGCAAGCATCCAAACAAAAAGCTTTCTTAACCGTGGCATTTGGCGGCCCGAACAAGTACAGCGGCGAAGATATGCGTAAAGGTCATGCACACCTGGTTAAACAAGGTCTGAACGATTCGCATTTTGACGCGGTAATGGAAAATCTGGGTGCAACACTGCAAGAACTGAAGGTACCTGGCGACCTGATCGCTCAAGCCGCTGCCATCGCCGAAAGCACCCGCAATGATGTTTTGGGCAAATCCGCTTCCGGTGCCGCTCCGGAAAAATCACTGTATGAAAAAATCGGCGGCGAACCCGCAGTCAATGCAGCCGTGGATATTTTCTATC
>PLYB01000314.1:0-3939 GCA_003151655.1 Gallionellaceae bacterium
GCCGCCATCAGCATGCCCGGCGTGATCTTGTCGCAATTCGAAATACACACCAGTGCATCGGCGCAATGCGCATTGACCATATATTCCACGGAGTCAGCGATGAGATCGCGCGAGGGCAGCGAATACAGCATACCGTCGTGTCCCATGGCGATGCCGTCGTCGATGGCGATAGTGTTGAACTCCTTGGCGATACCGCCCGCTTTCTCGATCTCACGCGCCACCAGTTGCCCCATGTCCTTGAGGTGCACATGCCCCGGTACGAATTGGGTAAACGAGTTGGCAATGGCGATAATCGGCTTGCCGAAGTCGCCTTCGGTCATGCCGGTAGCACGCCACAAAGAGCGGGCTCCGGCCATGTTGCGGCCATGGGTGGAAGTACGGGAACGATATTGGGGCATAATGTCTCTCTTCTTTGGAAAGTTGAAGCAAGTATAATTAGAAACCAATTCTAACCGATTCGCACTATGCTCGTTCATCCGCAATTCGACCCCATCGCCATCCATCTCGGCTCATTCGGTATCCACTGGTACGGGCTGATGTATTTGTTCGGCTTTGCCAGCTTCATTTGGCTGGGGAGAAAACGCTTGCAAACCATTAATCGTCCCGGCTGGGATGACAAGTTCCTCGACGACCTGTTGTTCTTCGGCGTGCTCGGCGTGGTGCTCGGCGGGCGCTTGGGCGAAGTATTGTTTTACAACCCCGGCTACTATTTTTCACACCCCGCAAAAATCCTAGCCATTTGGGAAGGCGGCATGTCCTTCCACGGTGGCTTCTTGGGCGTGCTGGTCGCTATGGCAGTGTTCGCGCGCAATCGGCAAATTGTCTGGCTGCAACTGATGGACTTCATCGCGCCGCTGGTACCGTTAGGCTTGGGAGCCGGACGCCTCGGCAACTTCATCAACGCCGAGTTGTGGGGACGCCCCACCGATGTCGCCTGGGGCATGATATTCCCCAATGTGGATAATATTCCGCGCCACCCCTCGCAGCTTTACGAATTCGCGCTGGAAGGACTGGCTCTTTTCGCGCTGCTCTGGCTGTATTCAAATAGGCCGCGTCCTGTCGGCGCAGTGTCCGGCTTGTTCCTGATCGGCTATGGCAGTTTCCGCTTCCTTGGTGAATTCACGCGCACACCAGATGACGGCATCTTCGGTTTAATGACCTTCGGCATCAGCATGGGACAATGGTTGAGTTTACCGATGGTACTGGCCGGGATTGCGATGATGGTTTGGGCATTCAAGCGCAGAGCGTAGGCTGGTGGTGATAACCAGCCGCTTAGCCACCGTACTTTGGTGGGTTAGCGGAATGGCTAGTTGTTCTATCAGGCACGAACCCCAGCGCAGTTAATCTCCGAATGCTGGGGTTCGCAAGCTCACCACCAGCCTACCAGTCTCTCTTGACACCCCTTAGCCCCTCGCCGATACTTCGCGCATCTCATTAGTACAGGCTTCATGCTTTGGACGAATTCTCTCTGGGCTCGCTGTTTTTAGCCCTCGTTGTCATTCTCATCCTGTCCGGTTTTTTTTCGTCCTCCGAAACCAGCATGATGTCGCTGAATCGCCATCGCTTGAGCCATCTGGTTCGCAAAGGCAATAAGAGTGCAAAGCTCACGTCTAAACTGTTGGCAAAAACTGACAAGCTGCTTGGCTCCATCCTGTTTGGCAACACCTTGCTGAATGTTGCCGCGGCCACCCTCACCGAGGTTATTGTGCTGCGCATATTCGGCCACGATAATAATACCGCGCTCATTTTAGGAACGCTGACCATCACCTTCACCATTTTGATCTTCAGCGAAATCATGCCCAAGATCATTGCCTCCAGCCACCCGGAACGTATTGCGTTGTCGGCCAGCTACGGGCTGGCATTTTTCATCAAACTTTTTTACCCCGTGGTTTTTGTCGCCACCGCGATTGTACGAACGGTACTGCGTTTGCTGCGCATTCAGGTGCAGACCGATCAAAGCAAACAGTCAGTGAGCCTGGAAGAGGTGCGCATGCTGGTCTTGGAAGCCGAGCATTTCTTGCCGCACCGCCACCAGAAGATGCTGCTCAATCTGGTCGATCTGGAACGCGTCGTGGTGGATGACGTGATGATTCCCCGGAATCAGATCGAAGCGTTGGACATTAACGCAGACACACAGGTATTGAAGCAGCAACTGGCGACTTGTCATCACACACTGCTTCCGGTCTATGAAAACATTCTGGACAACATCATCGGTATTTTGCATGTCCGCAAGACACTTTCCCTGCTGCAACGTGAAACATTCAGCGGAGAAGACTTGCGCGAATTGCTGCTGGAGCCCTATTTCATTCCTGCCGACACCACGCTGCTGATGCAGTTGCAGCACTTTCAGGAACGGCAATTGCGTCTGGGACTGATCGTGGATGAATACGGCGAATTGCTGGGTCTGGTTACACTGGAAAATATTCTGGAAGAGATTGTCGGCGACTTCACCACCCAATCACCCGCGCAAACCGGCAAATATTATCGACAAGAGGACGGCAGTTTATTCATCGAAGGCAGCACGCTATTGCGCGACTTGAATCGCAAAATGGGGCTGCACCTTCCGCTGGACGGAGCAAAAACCTTGAATGGCTTGATTCTGGAACACCTGCAAGATATTCCCGAAGCTGGCACCAGCTTAAAGATCAGCGGTTATCCAATCGAAATTGTTCAGACTCAAGACCGTGTTGTGAAGATCGCGCGAATATTCATTGCCGCACACATCAAACAGGATGCTCATCAACAGTGACGTACTTGGTGCCCTCAACGGTCATTAAAACCAATCGCGGGGCAAATTGCCTTTATAATCCCGCTTACTATGCTAAAACTTGTGAATAATTTCTCTCACTCGTTATCGCGATTCTTGAGCTAGGGAAACGGTATGGCTACGGCAAAAAAAACCACCAAAGAGCTGCAATACAGCTGGGAAGGCAAGGACAAATCGGGCAAAGCCGTCAAGGGCGAAATGCGTGCCGCCGGAGAAGCCAGCGTCTCTGCGCATCTGCGTCGCCAAGGCATTGTGGTCACCAAAGTCAAGAAAAGTGCTACCCGAGGCAAAGGAGTGTCCGAAAAGGACGTTACACTTTTCACCCGCCAACTTGCCACCATGCTGAAATCCGGCGTGCCGCTATTGCAAGCTTTCGACATTGTGGGCAAGGGGCATGACAATCCATCTGTCTCGCGCTTATTGCTAGAGATCAAAACCGACGTGGAAACGGGCAGCAGCCTGGAACAGGCATTCCGCAAATTTCCGCTCTACTTCGACGAACTGTTTTGTAATCTGATCGGAGCCGGTGAGCAAGCGGGTATTCTGGATAGTCTGCTTGATCGCCTGGCAACTTATAAAGAAAAGATTCAGGCCATCAAGAGCAAGATAAAATCGGCCTTGTTCTATCCCATTTCCATCCTCGTCATCGCTTTTGTCATCACCGCCGTGATTATGATTTTCGTCATTCCTGCATTCAAAAAAATGTTCGAAGGCTTCGGCGCGGATCTGCCGGCACCAACGCTGATTATCATGGCCATCTCCGATTTCTTCGTCACTTGGTGGTGGGCGATATTTGGCGGTATCGGCGGCGGCCTATATTGGTTCATGTATACATGGAAACGCAGCAAGGCATTGCAGCGCACCATGGACACCTTGATTCTCAAAGCGCCCATCTTCGGCGCGATCGTGCGTAAAGCCACCATCGCCCGCTGGACGCGAACGCTNNAAGCCACCATCGCCCGCTGGACGCGCACCCTGTCGACCATGTTCGCGGCCGGGGTGCCGCTGGTAGAAGCATTCGACTCTGTCGCTGGGGCGGCAGGTAACGCAGTTTATTACGATGCGACCAAAGCCATTCAACGTGAAGTTACCACCGGGAGCAGCCTGACCGTCGCCATGCAAAACACCAACGTATTCCCCAGCATGGTGTTGCAAATGGTTGCCATCGGCGA
>PLYB01000314.1:3954-6830 GCA_003151655.1 Gallionellaceae bacterium
ATTTTCAAGATGGGTCAGGCCGTCGGGTAAAAGTACTTGGTACTAGGGAAGGGAGAAAGGGGAAGAGTGGAAGGGTAAAAACCTACGCTCTTGCTTCGGGGTGGAGTTTTTACCCTTCCCCTTTACCCTTATCTCTTCTTCAAATTAGCGGTTACATGTAAAAATTTCTTATATAGCTAAACTGTTATGACCTTCATCCAAGCACTGCAAGCGTCCCCTTCTCTCTTCATCACCATAGCCGGTCTTATCGGCTTGCTGGTCGGCAGCTTTCTCAATGTTGTTATCCACCGGCTACCGAAGATGATGGAACGCGATTGGCGCATGCAGTGTGCCGAGCTGACGGGTAGCAAAATGAGCGATGACGCGCCGTACAATCTGATGAGCCCGCGCTCCGCCTGCCCTCACTGCAACCATAAGATCGGCGCACTCGAAAACATTCCGGTCATCAGTTATATTTTGTTGCGCGGAAAGTGCAAAGGCTGTCACGCGCCCATCTCCATCCGCTATCCAATTATAGAAACCATTAGCGGCGTGTTAAGCGCTTTCGCTGCATGGCATTTCGGTTTTGGCTTGGCCGGAGTGGCCTCGATTCTGTTGGCTTGGGCGCTCATCGTGCTTACCTGCATTGATCTGGACACCCAGTTATTACCGGATAATATTACGCTGCCGCTGCTGTGGCTGGGGCTGCTGTTCAACCTGTCAAATACTTTCACCGGCATTTCCAATGCAGTCGCCGGTGCGATCAGCGGATACCTGATCTTGTGGGGCATTTATTGGTTGTTCAAGCTCATCACTGGCAAAGAGGGAATGGGTTATGGCGATTTTAAATTGCNNTGGGTTGGCAGATGCTGCCGCTGGTCATTTTGCTTTCTTCGGTGGTCGGCACCGTGGTCGGCATCACCCTGATCGTTGCCGTCAAACACGGACGTGACATCCCCATTCCGTTCGGCCCCTACCTCGCAGGCGGCGGCTTGATCGCCTTATTTTGGGGAACGCATATCACTCAAAATTATCTGCAACTGTTCGCTGCGCCATGAGCGGGGATACAAGCACACACAGACACTTATTGATCGGACTCACCGGCGGCATCGGGAGCGGCAAAAGCACCGTCGCCGCGCTATTTGAAAAACTGGGTGCCCGCATCATCGACACCGACCTGCTTTCCCGCGAACTCACCCGCGCAGGCGGCGAAGCAATCACTGCCATACGCGACACCTTCGGTGCCGATTGCATAGATGCCAGCGGCGCTCTGGACCGGGGAAAAATGCGCGAGCTGGTGTTCGCCAATCCGGCAGCAAAGAAACAACTGGAAACTATTCTGCACCCGCTTATTCGCCGACAGGTAAAACAATTGGCCGAAAGCGCCACCGTCGCTCCCTACACTTTAGTGGTTATCCCTTTGTTATTTGAAACGCAGGGTTATCAAGACTGGCTACAGCGCACTCTCGCGGTAGATTGCCCGGAAGAGATGCAGATCGCCCGTACCATGCAGCGCAGCGGCCTCGGCAAAACACTGGTGCAGACCATCATGTCGCAACAAATACCCCGCAGCCAACGACTGGCCTTGTCCGACGACATCATCCGCAATGACAGTGATTTGAGCTCACTATCCGTTCAGGCCGATCTGCTGCATAGTCAATTTTTGAAAATAGCCGCCGGAAGCGATTGACGGCGAGCGGCACACCATATATCTTACTGAAACGTCTTTCCAAACCGAATTTAACCTCACCTTGATTTTTTGATGATTAGCTACGAGTTTCCTCTGAATGAACGTGTGCGCACCCTGCTACGGCTGGAGGATCTCTTCTCTCGAATAGAAATACTCTCCAAACGAACCGAGAGCATCGATCATCATTGCGCGCTGGGCGTTTTATTCGAGCTTCTCGAAGTCGCGGCTCGCGCGGACCTCAAATCAGATCTCCTGCAGGAACTCGAACGGCAAAAGAAATTTCTTTCCGCGCTATATAGCAATCCTGAGATATCCCAAGCAGCACTGGAAGGAATACTGAACAGCATCGACAACGCCAGTAACGACTTGCTCACGATGAGCGGCAAGATCGGGCAGCACCTGCGCGACAATGAATGGCTGATGGGCATTAAACAACGCGCCGTCATCCCCGGTGGAGTATGCGAATTCGACCTGCCGTCCTACCACCACTGGCAACACCAGACTAGCGATGAGCGACGCGCGCAATTGTCGACCTGGCTGGAACCCATGCTGCCCTTGCACGACAGCCTGAGCATCGTGCTTAAGTTATTGCGGGAAAACGGCAAGGTTCATCACTTCACCGCCTTCAACGGTAGTTTTCAGCAAATGCAAGGCGGAAAAGTCGCGCAAATGCTGTGCGTCCACATTGATAACTCCTTACCGTGCATACCGGAAATCAGTGCCAATAAATACGCGCTCAATGTTCGTTTCGTCGCGGCCACCTACGCCGCAAAACCCCCACTATATGAGCATGATGTGCCGTTCGATCTGACCTTCTGCTCTCTATAAAAATTCAATTTGCGTCGCCATGCTGCGTTGCTCACAAAAAATTACTTCTTACATATAATACATATGCGGCGGCGCAATTTTTTGCTCGCGCCTTGNNTTTGCAGCGAGCGCTGCAAAATGATTGATCTGGGAAAATGGGCGAACGAAGAATATCGCGTTGAACAAGGCGAACAAGAAATTCCGGAGACCGATCACCAAGCCTGACGCAACAAAGCAATGCCGTGAGCGCCATGCTGCCACGCTGTCTGCATATCAGCATGCGTCAAGCCGCCCAAGGCATACACCGGAATAGATGAGCCCGCCGCGATAGCAGCGAAATTATCCCAGCCCAAATGCGCTGCCCCCGGATGAGATTGCGTCGGCAACACCGGACTCAACA
>PLYB01000314.1:6856-14294 GCA_003151655.1 Gallionellaceae bacterium
CATCGCCGTTGAGCAACACCTTCGCACCCCGCTCGTGAGCCAATGCGACCACCCGTAACGCAAGCTCGCGCAATGCAACACGCGAGAGATTTTTTTCACGCAACTGCACCAAGCGCAGCCCTGCATCCAACTTGCCTTGCAGACTGGCTAGAAATAGCTCTACGCCGAGCTCGGCAGCGTTGCTGATGGCATACAAGGTCGGCAGCTCCAACGCACGCAAGATGGGCGCATTGGCCGGAAGTATGGGTGACACTGAAATCTGTCCCCTCTCCCCCCGGGGGAGGGNNGATGCCCAACTCCTCGCGCAACTCACGCACCAAAGCATCGCGCGCCGTCTCGCCCTGCTCGACTTTGCCGCCGGGAAATTCCCAATAGCCTGCCCAGATTTTATCGGCGGGACGTTGGGCGAGGAGAAAGGAGCCATCGGGGCGTTGCAGGACAGCAGCGGACACTTCGACTATTTTTGTTTTTTCGGTTGGTGTGTTCAACGTTGTATCTCAAAATGTAGGCTGACGTAGGGGCGTATGGCAATACGCCNNGTTTACCGCCCTTCGGGTTCCCTCGATCAATCGCAAGCAAGCGGGGCTGCGGAACTCGCATTGCGTGCTCAAACAGTCCTCGCCTAAACCTCCGCTCGCTTGCGATTGATCGAGGCGGTGCTCAGGGGAGGGTAAAGCGAAAATCAAAACCACAGCGTGGGCACTTCGTTCCCACCCTACTAGGCTATAGTTTTACAGACCTTTAGCTTTAATTTTTGCATGCAGATTTTGCATCTCTCGTCTAAGGATCCGTTCATCTATTGTTTCCAATTCAGCAACGTGCTCTTTTGCATATTCAAGCATCGCTCTTTGGGTAGGCAACTTCACGAAACGCTGGTCGCGAATAAGATTGCTTAATGATTTTAGGATATCTCTATTTCTCTCTATTTCTTTAGCACGAACTTGAGTTCGTGCATCTTCCCTATCTTCATTAATTTGTTCGGCAGTTTCGTTATATAGCTCTATAAAATCATCCCACCAATCTGCGGGTATAAAGAAAATGACGTTAAATTTTGACGGTATAGATAATTGAATTACCCCGATCTGGCCGACATGGTCTCTATATTTCTTCAACTTCGGATTAAATTTGCAAATATCAATTTCGTCTACTTCATCGTCTGAGTCCTCATTAGCCTCAAGCTCGATCACGAAACGATCTTCAGTCAGCATTTCAGTGTGAATAAAGATAGCCGCTACGCCTAATATGCGAGTAGCCTCAATGTATTCGTCAAAATTTCCAACAAAAACTTCACTTCCATCATAGTTCTCCAACGGGCTACCTTTCAAACAAATTGGATGCAAGTTAGCAGCTTTCAGCTTTCGTTTCACTTCGTCGAGTTCCATTGCTTCCCCTTCTTAACAAGTTCGTACGACGGTTTTGAATTTTGTATCGCTTCTACAACCGACTTGACCCACTCAGGCATTCTACCCTCGAATATCTCTTGTACAACAGCCTAGTAGGATGGGTACGTCGTGCCCACGCAGTGGTTTTGATTTTCGCTTTACCCTCCCCTGTTCCGCCACCGAGTAGCGGAACAGGGGAGGGAATTCTGACGAATATGTTTGANNGGGGTCGCCTTCTTTTTGGTTACTTTGTCTTGGCGAAGCAAGAAAAAGTGACCAGTTGCCGGTCTGCCACCGGCGAAGTTGATTTTTAAAAAGGGCGTATGCCATACGCCCCTACACATTCCCAACGATGTTGATCTTGATTGTTGGATAGATTAACGCACCCCATCCCCGCCCTAGCCCTCCCCTTGAAAGGGAGGGAACTGTCAGAGATCATTCAAAAAGTTCTGCATGCGTCCCCGCGCGCACAAAGTTAACCAACTCATTAGCCCCGCTACCATGCAATTGATAGATCAACAGAAAATCACCTCCAATATGGCACTCACGATGATCAGCCCAGTCTCCTTTGAGGGGATGATCCAGCCACTCCGGACCGAAAGGATTTTCGTTGCTGATGAGTATCAACATGGCTTCTTTGAGGCGCTTCATGTCGTAGCGCCCAGACTCTGATAGTCGAGCCCAGTCTTTGATGAACTTTTTCGTATGGTCGAATATGCGAGGAAGTGAAGTGCGCTTACTGCTTGCTGTTTTTTTCGAGGTCATCGAACAGCTCCTGTGCCGTAGCATAACGAGCCCGATGTGTACGAATCATGGCACGCGATTCTTCCATTGCAGCACGTGTTTCAGCATTCGGCACTTTGAGTTCGAGGGGCAACGCCTGCTCCGCCACTACCCTTTTCAGGAACAGCCTTACCGCATCCGAAACGGACAGCCCCATCGCCTCAAGCGCTTCAGTTGCTTGCGCCTTAACTTCATTATCAACACGCACATGAATCATTGTTGAAGAGGTCATTTCCATCTCCCGGTCAGTGAACTAGAGCCATTGTATCTCAATTGAGATTTCAATGGTTGAGCAGCTTTCCTCACCCCATCCCCACCCTAGCCCTCCCCTTGAAAGGGAGGGAACGGTATTAATTTCTCCCGCACCAATCCTTGGCAAACTGCCCCGCCACTCTGCCGCTGCGTGAACCTCTCATCAGCGACCACTGCAACGCTGCTGTGCGCACGTCATCTGTAAGCCCCTGCTTCCAGCCGTGATGTGCCAGCCAATGTGCGGCCACGTCTAGATACTCATCCTGCGAAAACGGGTAGAACGAAATCCATAGCCCGAATCTCTCGGACAGGGACACTTTTTCTTCCACGCTTTCTGCCGGATGGACTTCGTCGCCGACGTGTTTGGTGGCGAGGTTGTCTTGCATGTAGTCCGGCATCAGGTGGCGGCGGTTGGAGGTGGAGTAGATGAGCAGGTTGTCGGAGAAAGCGACCAGGTCGCCGTCCAGCGCGGCTTTGAGTGCTTGGTAGCCGGGTTCATCGGAACTGAAGGAAAGATCGTCGCAATATAAAATGAAGCGTTCGGCGCGCCCCTGCACCAGCCCGACGATGTGCGACAGATCGACCAAGCCTTGTTTGTCGATCTGGATCACACGCAATCCTTGCCCGGCGAATTCATTCAACAAGGCTTTGACCAAGGACGATTTGCCGGTGCCGCGTGCGCCGGAAAGCAGCACGTTGTTGGCCGTGCCTCCGCGCACGAATTGCAGGGTGTTTTGCTGAATGCGTTGTTTCTGATCTTCGATGCCGAATAAATCGTCGAGGGCGATACGCTGAAAATTCGGCACGGGATGCAAGCTGCGTTGCTGATGATCCCAACGGAAAGCGGCGGCAGCTTGCCAATCCGGCGCTTGCGGCTGCACGCCGGGCAACACGTTTTCCAAACGGGCGAGCAAGCCTTCGGCACGGGTGAGGAAGTGGTCGAGTTTATCCATCATCAAATAATCTTCATTCAATTTTATCTTCGGTTGATCTGCTCATCTGGGTTTGGGGTGTCGCGAGCGCCTCTTCAATTCGAACAACACCAGTGAGTGCAATTTGGCAGCTTTTACCGGTTTGTGCATCATGTGCCACCCTTGTACTTGAGCATCTTTCATAATCTCGGGGGCAGTGTCTCCGCTAACCAGTATGCAGGGTAGTTTTCTGCCATAGAACTGCTCTGCCGCCTGGATAACGAGAGGCGCAGTGCCGTCCGGCAGACGGTAATCGCAAATCAGCAGATCCGCGCTGAACAGCGGAAACAGTTGTTGCGCCTGCGCCAGCGAAGCAGCCGCCTCCACTTCGTATCCCCATGATGCGAGCAACTGCCGGGTGCTGGCCTGCACCAGCGGGTCATCTTCCACAACCAATACCCGCGCAGGAAGGAACTCTTCTTTTTCCGCTTTATCCGGCGCGAATCCTCCGCTCAATGTTGTGACAGATAAGGTGTGCACCGCTGCATCGAACAATGGAATTTCAACGGCGAACACCGAACCCTTGCCTGGCATCGAGCGCAAGTCGAGCGGGCATTGCAACAAGTTGCATAAGCGCTGCACAATGGACAATCCGAGTCCCAATCCTTTTTCGCGGGAACGCTCGACATTCCCCAGTTGCACGAACTCGCGGAAGATGTCTTGTTGTTTGTCGAGCGGGATGCCGATGCCGTTGTCGCGAATTTCGATGCGCAGCCGTTGACCGCGCCTGCGGCTGGTCAGCAGCACTCGTCCGCCTTGCGGGGTATAGCGTATGGCGTTACCGAGCAGATTGAGCAGAATACGTTCGAGCAAGACCAAATCACTTTCTACATGCGCCGAGCAGGGACGCACTTTCAGGATTACGCCATGTTTCGCCGCCAGCGGAACATATTCCTGTTCCATTCGATCCAGTAAATCAGCAATAGGGAATGGCCGGATAAAGCTCCTGATCAGTCCGGCATCCAGTTTGGAAACATCCAACAGCGAGTCCAGCAAGCTGGACATAGCATTTACCGACTCATCGATTAATTTCACCAATTTGACCTGTTGCGGCATAGTCACCTGCGCCTGCAACTCTCCCACGAACAAGCCCAATGCATGCATAGGCTGACGCAAGTCATGGCTTGCAGCCGCCAAAAAACGGCTCTTATCAAAACTATCGGTAATCGCTTTTTCTTTCTCTTTGCGCAACTGTTCAAACTGGCGTGCAAGTACCAATGCCAACAGCAGCGCTTCAACCGTGACCGCAAGCAGCCCGAGGTGTTCAACATAGAACGTATAAATACCACTCAAACCATTCAGGATGATCGATAGTGTTCCCAGCATAAAGAAAACGATCACCGCGACCAGATACATCTTGGCTGATGGCTGTCCCTGCCTTGCGCGCACGATACCGGCACCCAAGCCGAAGCTGAGAAACAACCCCACCCCCAGACGATCAAACTCCAGCGACCAGTTGGGTTTGATCAGGGCCAACAAGATAAAAAGCATAAACAAAATAACCAGTGCCGCGCCGATCCGATACAGGCGGGGAGCGGTATTTTTCGTAATGTCCAGCAAGCGCGCCACGAAAAATACATAGGCAATGTTGGAGAACAGGATGGGCAGGCTGATGAGATAGAACCAATGCATGCCGAATAGTTCCGGATAAACCAGCAATGCGGTGCCGTTATAAAGCAGATTCCCCAGAATGAACAACACATACAGAATGTCGGTCACATTGCGCCTTATTACCGCAAGTGCCGTATAGTAGAACGCGAGTCCCAGCAATAAACCAAGGCAGAGTAACACCAACGCATTCCCCGGCTTAATCGCCTGCCGGTAATGCTCCTGTGTATCCAGATAGGGCTCCGGTTGCGCCAGCAAAAATGGCGACTCAATTTCGCTGTCGAGATGGTAATGCCCGAAGGGAAGTGTCAACTCCCGACCATGACGCAAGAAAAATGGATTCGACGATTCACTTTGAATGCCACCTTCCATCTCGGCCATCAACTGGCCGAGATCATTAAATATGCGGTGATGGAACCGGCCGATGACACTTGAGTTTTTGAAATCCACCACCAGCATTTCGTTTTGTGTGATCTCGAAATCCGCCCGATACAAAAAATGCCCGCCGGTAACTTCCGGTTGTTGAATTGGAATCAGGCCAGCCTCATCCGTGCCGGTGTTTTTCCATTCAGCGGATACATGGAACCATTTTCCATTGAGACTTAGCTGCTGCGCTTGGCACGGTTGCCACAGAGATAGCGAAAGCAGTAGCGCCGTGACGGCTAGAACAAGTTTGCTGGACACGATGAGGATTGGTAATCGGTTTATTGCTCGCTAGCGGGCGGGTATTTTATATTACCAAAATCGGAACTAAATCCGAACAATTTTCCCGTCCAGATGAAAAACACCCATACCAAAATACCGAAAGGCAGGTAGCCGAAATAGCCCAGTAGCGGCATCTCGGAAAAGAGGTGAATGACATTGACGTAGGGCACGTCGTAAATCCAATAGTTGGGGTTGGTTGCAAAAGGAGGAACAACATGCGATATCGGATTGATATTTTCGCTGCCGTGGTTCCACATTTCCCAGAAAATTCCGTTACACAACGAGGAAATCGCCACCAGCAGAATAGGGCTCCAATTGCCCTGTGCCATGGCGGTAAATGGAGTCCAGATATTTTTGCGGACAAGCTGCCCCGCCAGCACGATCAACGGACCAACCCACATCGCCCAGAACAAGGGATAAGGAAAAAATACGGTGGCCGCGATTAATGCCAGCCCTCCCCACAGCATCAGGTTGCCGGGAAGTGCCAGCTTCGGGCCATCGCTATATTTTACGGACAATGCGGGGAAGGTCATCAGCAATGTGTACCACTCGAAAATGGCCGGCCATACGGTGGTGTAGGCAATCAGGAACAGCGACACAATGGTGGCATGTGAAAGCGCCGCCATGTGGCCGTTGGGGTAGTACCAGTTGGAAAGCACAAAGTAATCGAAGTATTCGAAAAATAGCCAACCCGCAACCGACACGAGCGCGCAGATCAAAAAGGTTTTGGGTTTACTTGCCAGAAAGGAATTTCCGCCGCTACGGCTATAGGTCAGTCCGTCAAGCGCCAGAATAAATCCCCACCACATCGGGGAGAAAGCGTAATAGACCAAATCGCCAAAGGCAGTCACGCGTGCCCACATCAGCCACCAGAAAAACACAGTCAACACAGTACCGATCCAGAACCAGAACGGTAGCTTGATTGTCGGCACTGGCGCAGGCGGCGTTACCGGTTTAAAACCAAACAGGCTAGGGTAGAGCAACAAGGCGGTTATCACCAGACATACCAGCCCGATCAAACAGAATACCAGTAGATTAAATCCCGGTGCACCGGGAATTTGCTCGGGTGGGAACGCGCCAAATTTTGGTGGCTGATGGTCGACCGGATAAGCGAACCATGCCGCAATCAACGGCACCAACAGGCAGGCGAGGAATGGCCAGATCAAAGCAAGTTTCAGTCGCATAATGGTAACCTTGATTACACTTCCCAAACGTCAAGAAACATTGCGATGACTATATCCACAAAGCCTGCGTCCGTCCACCTGGCAAAGTTGCTAGGTTTTCAATCTAACGGTCATGGCAAGTGTGCCGCCCCAAATCAGCTTCGATAACTGGCGTTGATTTTCACGTAGTCGTAAGAAAAATCACAGGTCCACAGCGTGGCGTTCACTTTGCCGCGATTCAGTTGCACGCGAATGGTGATGTCGCTTTGCTGCATCACGCGCTGGCCGTCTGTTTCCTGATAGCTGGCGGCACGTCCGCCGTTCTCTGCCACCAATACATCATCGAGGTACAGTTTCAGTGTTTCCACATTGAGGTCGCCAACTCCCGCATAACCAATGGCCGCGAGGATGCGCCCGAGGTTGGGATCGGAGGCAAAAAATGCGGTTTTGACCAGCGGCGAATGGGCGATGGCGTAGCCGATCTTTTTGCACTCGGCTTCGTCTTTGCCGCCTTCGATTTGAATGGTGATGAATTTGGTTGCGCCTTCGCCGTCGCGCACGATGGCTTGCGCCA
>PLYB01000032.1 GCA_003151655.1 Gallionellaceae bacterium
ATTTGCGCGATTATACCAAAGATACAATCGCAACCCAGCCCAGTGTTCTCTTGTGCGAAGCTGACATAGACGCTGATCTTGATGCCATCACACTTCCCGAGACACCGTCTTCATTGAGTTTTAAGGTGCCGCTCGACTACGGGGGGATGCGTCTGGATCAGGCGCTGGCGAAGTTATTGCCCGAGTATTCACGCAGCCGCTTGCAAGATTGGGTGGCACAGGGGCAAATCACCCTGAATGGTGCGGCAGCGATTTCCAAGCAGAAAGTGTGGGGCGGTGAGATGCTTAGTGTTACTCCGCAAAGCAATCTCGCCGATCAACCTTACATAGCCGAGGACATCGCTCTCGACATCGTTTACGAAGACGACAGCATCATCGTCATCAATAAACCGGTCGGACTGGTGGTGCATCCCGGTAGCGGCAATTGGCAGGGAACCTTGCTGAATGCCTTGTTGCACCACGATCCGGCGCTGGGCGAAGTGCCGCGTGCGGGCATTGTGCATCGGCTCGACAAAGATACCAGCGGCTTGCTGGTGGTGGCCAAGTCGCTCATCGCGCAAACCGCGTTGGTGCGCCAGTTGCAGGAGCGCAGCGTGAGTCGCGAATATCTGGCGTTGGCTCACGGTGAAATCGAGCGCGGGGGCAAGGTCGATCAGCCCATAGACCGGCATCCCTCGCAACGCACCAAGATGGCGGTGGTGGAGGGCGGCAAGCCTGCCATCACCCATTATTCTCTGGTTGAGTCCTTTCCCGGATGCACCTTATTGCGCTGCAAACTGGAAACCGGACGTACCCACCAGATTCGCGTGCATATGGCGTATCTGCATCATCCACTGGTGGGCGATCATATCTACATCAAAGGCGCACAAAAATGTCCTCTGCCAATGCGCGAGGTGCTGATGCAATTTCCGCGTCAAGCTCTGCACGCCGAGCGTTTGGGCTTGGAGCATCCCGAAACCGGTGAGTGGATGGAATGGCAGGTGGATATGCCGGACGATATGCAACAGTTGTTGAAAGCAGTCAGGGGAATTGCGCATGAGTGTGGGAAATTATAAATTCGCGCAGCGCCCTCGCTGTAATATCAGATACTCGAAAAATTGCCGTATTAGGGGTAGAATGCTGCAATTACTAAACACTATATTTAGAATTTGCACAAATGATCTCGCGGCACATTCAACTTCACCTGCAAACATTACTGTCTCACTTTCCGTGCGTTGTGTTAACCGGGGTGCGGCAATCCGGTAAAACGACTTTGCTGAGCACGCTTCCCGGCGACTGGCAACGCTTTGATATGGAGAATTCGACGGATCGACAACAACTGCTGGCTGATCCTGATTTATTTTTCCGCTTGCATGCCGACAAGGTGGTGATTGATGAGGCGCAGTTGGCACCGCCTTTGTTCTCCGCTTTGCGCGTGGCGATTGATCGGGATCGTTCCCGGAAGGGGCGGTTTTTATTGTCAGGCTCCAGTTCGCCGGAGCTGGTAAAACAAATTTCGGAAAGTCTGGCAGGTCGGGTAGCTTATTTGGAAATGGCACCTCTGAGTTTGGCAGAGGCATGGCAATTACCGCCTTCCCGTTTTTATTCCATGCTGGCCGAGGGCGCGGCGATTGCGGATATTCAGGCTGAGTTAGTGGCCCGCTTAACGTTGCAACAAGTTCGCGACTACTGGTTTCAGGGGGGCTATCCCGAGCCTTGGCTAAGCGATAATGAAGAGTTCCGCAGCTTATGGTATCGCCACTATATTGATGCCTATTTACTACGTGACATCGGCGCTTTGTTCCCCAATCTGAATCGGGATCGCTATCGGCAGTTCATTGCGTTGCTCAGTCAATATTCCGGAAATATTATTAATAACGCCGACATTGCCAGAACGCTGGGCGTGAGTGAACCCACGGTACGTGACTGGTTAAACATTGCCCACGATACATTCCTGTGGCGGCATATTCCGGCTTGGGATCGCTCAGCGGCGAAGCAATTGGTCAAGCATCCCAAGGGGTTCTTGCGGGATAGCGGCTTGCTGCATCGCCTGTTACGAATTCAGGATGCCGACATGCTTGCCACGCATCCCGTGGTGGGTAAGTCATGGGAGGGAATGGTGGTGGAAACGCTATTGCGGGGTTTTGAAAATGCCGGAATTGACGTGAACCCTTTTCATTATCGAACGCGCGGTGGAGCGGAGATTGACCTGATTCTGGAGGGGCAATTTGGAAGCTCATCCCTTCTGCCGATAGAAATAAAATTGACACAGCAATCCGACAAACGCGCTTTGCGTTCGCTTTCAGAGTTTGTTGCAGTGCACGATTGCCCACTGGGGCTGGTCATTAATAACGATGAACGTCCGCGATGGCTAGATGAGCGAATTCTAGCCATCCCGGCGGCTTGTCTATAAGTAGGTAATCATTACGGGGCAGGCCACGGTTTTTAGTTACCTATGGAAACAATTGTGGTCCCGAATGGCACTTCGAGACCGGTGAGTGGATGGAATGGCAGGTGGATATGCCGGAGGATATGCAGCAGTTGTTGAAGGCAGTCAGAGGAATTGCGTATGAGTGTGGCAAATTATAAATTCGCGCAACGCTCTCGCTTCGGAGTGTGGGTTTGTTGAATAATAGGGGACAGACCACGGTTTCCATCCGGTTTCACTGAATACTGATAGACTGTCTACCTTCCCCGCTGGCTCGAATTCACTATGCCTCGTCGTGCGCGCATCGTTTTACAGAATGTTCCCGTTCATATCATTCAGCGAGGCAATAACCGGCAGCCGTGTTTCTTCGCCGATGAAGACTATCTCCGTTATCTTGACTGGCTGGCTGAGTACGCCATTAAGTGGGGCTGCCAGATTCATTCTTATGTGCTGATGACGAATCATGTGCATTTGCTGCTATCGTCCGAGCGCGCCGATGCTGGCGGAATGTTGATGAAGTCGCTGGGGCAGCGTTATGTGCAGTATGTGAACCGTGTTTATCATCGTAGCGGGACTTTGTGGGAGGGGCGTTTCCGCTCGTGTCTGGTGCAAGAGGAAAACTATTTGCTGGGTTGTCAGCGTTATATCGAGTTGAATCCAGTGCGGGCAAATATGGTGCTGCATCCGGCTGAGTATCGCTGGTCAAGCTACCGTGCCAATGCGCAAGGCGAAGCGAACGCGCTGGTGAATCCACATTTGTTATACGCGGCACTTGGTTCTGATGACATTGTCCGACAGGCAAATTATCGAGAGTTGTTTCGCTATGAGTTGGAGGCGGGCATGGTGGATAAGATTCGTCTGGCGACCAATGGGAATTTTGCATTGGGTAATGAAAGTTTCGCAGCTCAGGTGGCGGCGATGATCGGCAGGCGTGCGGCTCCGGGACATTCCGGGCGCCCACGTAAGACTATTGAACCGGAGTCCGGCGAGTTGTTGCTGGAATAGAAACCGGAAAACCGTGGTCTGTCCCCGATTTTCCCGATTTTCCAATATATCCGGTGCAGTATATTATTTTGCGTTTCAATTCCAATACGCCTATACTGCGAAGACGACTGGTGGTGTTATCAGGCTGACTTAGCCTTCCCGCAAGGGATGATGAGCTAATTAGGGTCGCCAACCTAAACCGCCAGCCGCCTTATCTCACACGAACCGCCCCCTTGGGCGGTTTTTGTTTGTGCGCCCGGCAGGGCGCACTT
>PLYB01000308.1 GCA_003151655.1 Gallionellaceae bacterium
AATTGATAGGCGATATTTGGATATGCGAGTATAGCCAAACTTTACGGAGATCATCATGAAAACAAATTTCACCTTTTTGAGTTGCACACTTATCTTGTTATTGCAGGGCTGCGCGCTATCCAGCCATCCCGTGACCAACGCTACACTGGGCAAAACTAGCAGCAGCGCCGAAATGGAACGCCTGATCGACCAACCCGGGCCAATTCAATTGGAGACCATCAACAGTGCCGATTGGTCGGTTCCGCTGGCTGGTTTGTTGAATCTGAATAGACCGGCTGCGATTGAAGCCGGACTGAAAGATCGCGATGAACCTATCCAAGTTTATGCCCACCTGCTGAAGCATCCGCAGCGCGGCAATTTTCTGGTGGACACAGGCATGTCAAAAAAGCTGGTGGATGATCCAAGCAAAGTAGGACTGAATTTGCTGGTTCAGAAAGTGATGCACACCGAAAAAATTCAGCTCAGAAAAGGCACTGCCGAAATTTTGCAAGGCATGGACGGCAAACTGTCCGGCGTGTTTTTAACCCATATGCATATCGACCACATTTCCGGCATGCCCGATATTCCCAATGACGTGCCACTGTATATTGGTGCAGGAGAATCCACAGCAACCAGCTTTAAGAATATGTTCGTTCGCGGTGCAACCAATCAACTATTGCAAGATAAGCAGCCGTTGCAAGAATGGCATTTTCAAGCAGACCCGCAAAACAAGTTTGAAGGGATTATTGACGTGTTCGAAGACGGCTCGGTATTTGCCATCAGCGTACCGGGACATACGCCGGGCAGCACCGCGTTCCTGATCCGAACCACGCATGGGCCGGTATTACTAACGGGTGATAACTGTCACACGCGCTGGGGCTGGGAGCACACAGTGGAGCCGGGCGACTTCACCGAAGACAATGATCGCAACCTGAAAAGCCTGAAGAGCTTGAAAGAGCTGGTGGCAAGGCATCCGCTGATTGAAGTGCGGCTGGGGCATCAGCATTAAAACAACGTAGGATGGGTTGCAACAAAGTTAGGCAATCTGCTATCGAGCAAGCTCGATAGCAGAATTGACACAACGTAGCGATACCCAGACTTGAGAAACGATGGGTATCGTTGCACTCCGCCCATCCTACAATTCTTAGCACTAAATTTTTTTAGTGCTAAGAATTCTTTGCGTAGCGTTTGCGCTCGTGAATCTTTCTGCACTGCTTGACGCAATACGGCATTGACGTATAATTCAAGCTATGTATACCGTAGCCGAGACCACTATATTTACCACTGATGCTAAATCAGTTTGGACAGATTCCGAGCGTTCCGCTTTTGTCGATTGGATTTCCGATAATCCAGAAGCAGGGGATGTTATTCCCGGTTCTGGCGGTTGCCGAAAAGTGCGCTGGGCGCGTGCAGGAATGGGCAAGCGTGGCGGTGCGCGAGTGATTTATTTCAACAGGCTGGAAAGTGGCGTGATCTGGTTGCTGGTAATTTACGCCAAAGCGGTTCGCGGAAATATTCCTGCGCACCTTCTCAGAACAATTAAGGAGACGATAGACCATGGCTGAAAAATCAATGACGGGTAAAGAGCTTGGCGAAAAACTGCTCAAATCAGTGCGCCAAATGAAAGCCGGAGAGGGCACGGTAGTATATTCGCCGATAGTTGCCGCACGACAAAAATCCGGTTTGTCGCAGTCGCAATTCGCCGAACTGATGGGCGTATCGTTGCGCACTCTGCAAGAGTGGGAGCAAGGACGACGCAACCCGTCCGGTGCCGCAAAAACGCTGCTGCGTGTCGCAGAATCACACCCCGAGGTGTTACGCGAGTTGGTGGCGGAATGATTTGAACATCATCACTGTTGCACTTGTTCGGCATGTCGTTTGAGTGCTCGCTTCAATGCGGTATTGGGTTTGGCAGGAGCATCCAATGCGGCCATGAACACCTCGAAATATTTGGGTTTAAGCGTAATTGATTCATGTTCCTGCACCACCTTTTTGGCGGACGCCAAAGCGTGCGAAAGAATAAACTCGGAAATACTAACGCGCGTATAGCTGGCCGCCTTATCCAACAATTGGAGTGTCTGACTGTCGCAGCGGATATTCAATCTATTTTCCTTTTTCATGACTAACTCCAATTACTGACGCGACATACATTGAATATTGCGCAAAGTAGCTGAATGACTACAATGTGCATTATGCACCCCATTTGCAAAACCTAAGCCATGACCAAGAAAAGCACGAAAAAAATCACTAGCTCCCGCTTTGATGCCGCCGATTATCTCGACAGCGAAAAAATGATTGCCGAATATTTGGCCGCAGCCTTGGAAGACAGCAACCCGGATGTTTTCTTATCCGCTCTCGGCGATGTTGCCAAAGCGCGCGGCATGACGAAGATCGCCAAGGATGCAGGATTAAGCCGCGAGAGTTTATATAAAGCCCTCGCACCGGGAGCGAAGCCGCGCTACGAAACAGTGCGCAAGTTGATGGATGCTATCGGCGTGAAGATGACGGCACAAAGTGCGGTGAATGTTTGAGGGTAGACCATGCGGCGCAATAGCGGTTGGTTATTACACTCTACGCGGGATGCTATGCGATAAAGCCAAACCCGCCCCGTGCTTCGCCGCACGCCATTTTTTCAAAACGTTATCGAAAGGTGCTGCATGAATCAGAACACCTCCATCCGCATAGTTGCATACGTTGATATCTTGGGCTGGAAACATGCTTTTGACACCATCGGACATAAAGGTTTAGTCGACATTGCCACTAAAATATCTGTGCAAAAAGCAACATTTTCGCCCAAGCAAAAGAAGATAAGTAAAGAATTCGAAAATCAACTGGAAAAGCAACATGGCATTCCCCAAAACAACGGGAGATACCATGACATTTGCTTTTCATTTTTTTCCGATTGCTTCGCAATTTCGGCATCCCCAGACAATTTGGATAATCTATTCAATGTAACTAAATGGGCTTGCATTAGATTACTTGGAGATGACGGACTATTAACTCGTGGCGGGATTACTATCGGAGAGTTTACTCATGATATGTCAAACGACATCACTGTTGGCATACCGCTTAACTGCGCTGTTGATATTGAGAAATCAACCAAAATGCCTCGAATTAGGGTAGCAGATGAAGTTGTAGTATTAGCCAAAAAATCTCCGGCCTATGAGCAGCTTATATATGATGACGGGGAATGCAGCGTACTGAATATCGCCAATGATGTGCAAGAAGATTGGCTGTCTGTATCTGAAAAGCAAATTGCTAAAGCACTAAACTCTGAGCTTGGAGCGTATGAAAAGTGCAAATGGAAATATATCTCCGAACATTTGCCTCGCATGTATACGAACGCAAACCGTTCGTAAATTCGTTAACTACAGCTCTGAAGGTTTCACGAATGTGTAATGAAAGACTTGACCCCGTGTTTTTATTTAACCTGAGTCAATTCGGTTGCCGAAAATAAATTGACTTGTGAGCTTGAGTTTCTTAACATCGAAATATCTAAGGAGAACGTAGAATGCTAGGTGATTTATTTGGTGGTCTAGCTCAATTATTAGTTGACGACCTGATTGTTACTTTCAATGAAAAAGAGGTATGTACAGTCTCAAATTGCAGAGGAACTCGACATAAAAAATCTCGTTTTTGTCAAAAACATTGGGGAGCGTATTGGGTAGTTGTTGCTCTCGCAATTATTTCTACATGTGTAATTTATCCGTTGTTGTTTTTCCCTCTTATCATATGGTGGTTGCTCTGTAGCTGGTTTGAATTCAAAATACTCACCGCTCTTTCACCTATGCTAGTTGCAATTCTTATCGGAATACTTTCCGATTTTTAAAAATTGCTCGCGCAAAGTGCTTCCCTCGTTTTGGGAAGGGTCGTGTATTTGGTTTAGAGTGGGGCGTATTTTTAGAGAATTAATGCCTCCGATGGAAGACAAAAAGCGAAGTGAAGACGTTCCCCTGTGTTTTTTCTGTATGCGGGCTTCATTTCATTATGGAAGCGACCTTGCTAAACGAAACCCGAAGTATGCTCCAAAAGGCGATCGAATCGTTTGTGGTAGCGCCGCGCGTTTGTCCTGTGGATTGCGCCTAGAGCCGCCACCACGAAGAACGCGCCACGCGTTATCCCCCTGCCATGCAGTGCCATCAGACGGTGCTCCATTGCTGTCAGCATGATAGCTATCTTCTACCCATTCCCATAGTTTGTCAGTCATGTCGTACAAACCCCATGCGTTGGCTTGTTTTTTAGCGATATTGCGGTCGTGCCAAGCATTGCTAATACTATCTACACAGTATTCCTGCTGCCCTCCGGCTTGACAGGCATATTCCCATTCAGCTTCAGACGGTAGGCGATATTGTTTGCCAGTCTTGCTGTTAAGCTCTTGGATGAAATCTTTTGCGTCGTTCCAACTCACTTGCGCTACAGGCCGGTCATCGTCAACACCATTGAGGTCATTGATGCTGCTGGTTTGGTTGTGGGTGCCCATAATCGCTTTCCATTCGCCTCGCGTGACTTCAGTTTTACCCATCGCAAAAGGTTGTTTAATCGTGACGCGGTGCGCACTGTTCGCCTCACCCATATTAAAACTCCCAGTGGGAACAACGACCATATCAGGGCAATTGGCGCAATCTTTAAAAACCCTTCCGGTTTGGAATAAAGCCTTCAGCGCGGCAGGTGAATAAAACTTTGTTTGAAGTTCAACCCAGCGTGTGGAATCGGCATCGTTGACTAATACCAACTCAACTAACTCCCCGTTGAATTTTGCTTTGGCTTCTGGTCTCACCAATCCAGTTTGCCATTGCTTTTTGAATGCTTTGGCCTCCTCTCCTTGCAATGGAATAATGCCGTTCAGCTTCAATCTTAGCGCAGAAGTCTTACTGCGTAATTTGATTGTAAATTGGTGATCATCAGTATCATACGAGCCTAGTTCGGCATCGATGCCTTCTGTCCCTATGATGTATTCATGGTCTGATAATGCTTTGATTCTAGCTTTAAGAGGAGCTGTTTCTGTTTCTGCAACCGTTGATATATTTAGCCTAGCCAGTTCGGTATCTCGCTGGCTGATGATTGCGTTGCTCCTTTTTTCTTGCTTTGCCTTGAACTCACTGGCAGATTCAAATTCATCCTTTTGTTCGTTACTCAACGCATCCAGTTTGTCTGAGTAGCGCTGTTTCACTTGTTTACGGGTATCGGTTAGCTCCTTCTCGTAACCGGCTTCGATTGTGGCGATTTTCTCGGTCAGGCTTCCGATCTCGGATTTAGCTAGTTCCAAAGCAGGAAAGGAAGTGGGTTGCACCTGATTAATCTTGCGTCGAGCCTCGGCAACAGCTTTTAATTCAGCTAAGTGTTTGTCATCCAGAGCTTTTGCATCGAGTAGTCTTTTGCGCTCTGCCACATCAGCGTTGCGTAACTTTTCTTCAAATTCCTGTTGTTCTTTTTTAAGTTGTTCGGCTTTAAGTTTTCTGTCAGCTTGTGTTTCCTCATTTGTAGTATCGTTGGCATTGCTGGCAACCACCGCACTCAATATTTTTAGTTTATCCACGACCTTGAAAGCATTGCAACCCTCGCATGTCATCGTTTTAGAGAATTCAACTTTGTTATCGAAAATATTTTGAATGCTGAGTGCCAGAAAATATCCGCCGCCCTGTTTTGTTACGTTGGCGGTGGCGATGAGTTCAGCCTGAAAGGCTTCGGCAATATTTTGCAGACAACGTATCTCATTGCATTCCGTGCTAACCTTGTTGCGGGATTCTTTGAGGAATATCTCTCTGGCTTTTCGGGCAACTTGCTCGCCCTGGAAAACTTCGTACTTTTGTTGCAGCCCCTGAACCAATGCTGTTTCCATCGCGGCTTGCATGTTTTTAATTTCTTCTGAAACCCGCAAAGGCATCAGCACCAAACGCTCTTTACCCGTTTGAACAGATTTTGCAGTTTTGCCGGACGAGTCTTTCGCCGCCACTTGACCCGGCATTGTTGCCAGACAGAAAAAGGCAATCGCCATTGTGATGAGCTTAGGTACTGGTATTTTTTGCATGTTCATCCTAGCATCCGCGTTGGCAGAGCGTGTGCTGTTGGGGATTTATCCCCTTACAGCCACGGCCTACTCCTTGCGGGTACA
>PLYB01000223.1 GCA_003151655.1 Gallionellaceae bacterium
TATTCAGAAGTATATTGAATCTCGATCAAGGTTTCGTCCGGTGCTACGCTATCGCCTTTTTTGACGTGGACGCTGATCACCACGCCGCTTTGCGGCGCCTGAATTTCGTTTTCCATTTTCATGGCTTCGATAACCAGCATGCCGTCTCCTGCTTCAACTTGATCCCCGACTTTGGCTTTGACTTCAACGATGGTGCCGGGCATGGCGGTGGTCACGCAGCCCTGATGAGATGGGCGTGGACGACTGGAGTTCGCTGCCGCAGCGGCTGCTGCTGCTTTTTTCTTGCCATTGCCCTTGTTGCCGGAAACCTCGATCTCATTCAGGGTTTCGACGATGGCTTCTTCCGAAATACCATCTACGGACACATAGAACGGACGCTGGGTTTCGCCATGGTGGCCGCTGCCGGTGAGTTTGATATGGAAGGTTTCGCCGTGCAGCGTGACCTTGAACTCATTCGGCGCATAGCGCTCAGAGGTGTGCGTGGCGGCTTCCTTGGGCAGCAATAACTCGGGTTTGAGTGTGTTGGCGTTGCGCTCTTGCAGGAAGGTTTTGGCCAGATCCGGGAACATGGCGTAGGTGAGTACATCTTCCTCGCTCTTGGCAAAAGTTTCGCTCTCTGCTTTGAGTTTATTCATTTCGTCTTCCAGCAAATCTGCCGGGCGACAGGTCACCACTTCATCATCGCCGACCGCATCTTGTCTGACTTGTTCGTTGATCTTGCCCGGAGCTTTGCCGTAGTGGCCGAGCAGGTAATTTTTGACTTCATTGGTGACGGATTTGTAACGTCTGCCGGTCAGCACGTTCAACACAGC
Source organism: Gallionellaceae bacterium (assembly GCA_003151655.1). Lineage (GTDB taxonomy): Bacteria > Pseudomonadota > Gammaproteobacteria > Burkholderiales > Gallionellaceae > PALSA-1006. The sequence continues at coordinate 813 of PLYB01000223.1, forward strand.
CTGAGTGCCGACGATCTGCGAGGTGGGCGTGACTAATGGCGGATAGCCCAAGTCTTCGCGCACGCGCGGAATTTCGTCCAGCACTTCGTCCATGCGGTTGAGCGCGTCGAGTTCCTTGAGCTGGTTGGACAGATTGGAGATCATGCCGCCGGGTACATGGTTGACCAGCACGCGCGTGTCCACGCCGGTGAAGGCGCTTTCGAACTGCCAATACTTTTTGCGCACTTCGGTGAAATAGGCGGTGATTTCCTGGAGTGCGCCCAGATCAAGCCCGGTATCGAATTCCGTGCCTTGCAACGCGGCAACGATGCTCTCGGTGGAAGAATGGCTGGCACCTTCGCCGAAGGATGAGTTGCAGGTGTCCAGCATGGTGGCGCCCGCTTCCACCGCCTTGAGGAAACACATGGCGGACAAGCCGGAGGTGGAGTGGCTGTGCAAATGGATCGGCAGACTGACGGCAGCGCGTAACGCAGATACCAATTCAAAGGTAGAGTAGGGCGTGAGCAGACCGGCCATATCCTTGATGCAGATCGTGTCGCAGCCTAATGCTTCCAGCTCACTCGCAAGCAGGACGAACTGCGGAATGTCATGCACCGGGCTGGTGGTGTAGCTGATACAGCCTTCCGCATGCTTGCCGGTTTTTTTCACGGCTTCGATGGAGACGCGCAGATTGCGCATGTCGTTCATCGCGTCAAAAATACGGAATACATCCACTCCGTTATTGGCTGACTTGCTTACAAATGCACGCACCACATCGTCGGAATAGTGGCGATAGCCGAGCAGATTCTGACCGCGTAGCAGCATCTGGATGCGGCTGTTGGGCAACGCTTTGCGCAGCTTCTTTAGGCGTTCCCACGGGTCTTCTTTCAGAAAGCGCACGCAAGAGTCGAAGGTGGCTCCGCCCCATGCTTCAACCGACCAGAAATCGATGCTGTCCAGTTTGGAACAGATGGGCAGCATGTCGTCGGTGCGCATGCGCGTTGCGATGGTGGACTGATGGCCGTCACGCAGGACTAATTCGGAAATGAGGGTCTTTGCCATGGTATTAAGCTAGGTTAGGTTGATTAAATGCCTTCATGCGCCGCGATGGCTGCCGCAATTGCGGCAGCTCTGAGTTCCGGTGGAATCTTGGTAACATAATCGATTAACTCCGGGTGAGTTTCGACGAAGCTGGTGTTGAAATTTGCGTCCTTAAATTCGGGGTGTTTCATGATTTCCTGATAGTACGGAATGGTTGTTTTTACGCCATACACTACCATGTCGCTCAGCGCGCGGCGACCACGTTCGACCACGCCTTCCCAAGTGANNGTGAGCTTGGCGCACATGGAGTCGAAGTAGGGCGGGATCACATAGCCGCTATACATGGCCGCATCGATGCGTACGCCGGGGCCGCCGGGGGCATAGTAACGGGTGATCTTGCCGAAGCTGGGCAGAAAACCATTCTTGGGATCTTCCGCGTTGATGCGGAACTCAATTGCGTAGCCGCGAAATTTGACGTCTTCCTGCTTATATTGCAGTGGCAAACCATCGGCGATACGAATCTGTTCCTGCACGAGGTCGATGCCGGTGATGGTTTCCGTCACAGTATGTTCAACCTGAATGCGAGTATTCATTTCCATGAAATAGAAAGTATTGTCCTGATCGAGCAGGAACTCGACCGTACCCGCATTTTCATAACCCACGGCGCGGGCAGCTTTGACACCCAGACTGCCGATGTATTCGCGTTGCGCCTGATTGATTTGCGGAGAAGGTGCAATCTCGATCAGCTTCTGGTTGCGGCGCTGGATGGAGCAATCGCGCTCAAACAAATGAATCACGTTGCCGTGGCTGTCACCGAGTATTTGGACTTCAATGTGCTTCGGATTGACCACGCACTTTTCCAGAAAAACTTCCGGTTTGCCGAAAGCTTTGCTGGCCTCGGAAATCACCCGGTCGTAATTGCTGAGCAGTTCTTTTTCATTGTCGCAACGGCGTATACCGCGCCCGCCGCCGCCATTGGTGGCCTTGAGCATGACGGGATAGCCGATTTTGTTGGCCAGCAAGCGGGCTTCATCAACATCGGCGAGGTTGCCATCGCTGCCCGGCACACAAGGAATACCTGCCGCGATCATGGCGTTGCGAGCCTGGATTTTATCGCCCATCTGGCGGATCACGTCCGCGCTCGGGCCGATGAATTTGATGCCACGACGGGCACAAATATCCGCCAGTTCGGGATTCTCCGAAAGGAAACCGTAGCCGGGATGCAATGCATCGCACCCCGATGTGACCGCGACATTGACGATGTTGTGTGCGTTGAGATAGCCGGTGACCGGCTCGGAGCCGATGTGATAGGCCTCATCCGCTTTTTTGACGTGTAGCGCATGACGGTCAGCATCCGTGTAAATGGCGACCGACTTGATGCCCATTTCTGAGCACGCGCGCACAATGCGAACCGCAATCTCCCCCCGGTTGGCAACAAGTATTTTTTTTATCACGAATTATCCTAAAAAATCGGCTGAACGATATTTAAACGTGAAACTCATGAAGCGGGGCTTGGCAGTTTTAATCCTCACGGAGATCAGCAGCGACTTACCCGCTTGCAGGTAAAGCCAAACAACTGTCGTTCCATAAGGGAAACGCCCATAGCCAGTTTATTAATTATAGGCGGCAATTTGATCCCCCGATAACTGACATGTTTCTATGACATGCTTGGCCGTATTATAGCGGCATCGTCCAACTGAAAACCATACTTTTAGAGGTGTTCTTTAATTCGGTGAGGTAAACCCTCGGCTTTGCCGGAGGATTTATCGGGTTTGACCTATACAGAGGACAAGCGAAATTGTTGAAGTGAGTCCATCAGAGGAGTTTTGGTGCGCGGCGTGCGAATGAGATAACCGCAACTCTTTATCTCAATGCCTAGCCTGATACTTGCGGCACGGTTAGCACATGTTCCCGATAGGTAAACGATAAATTGCGTTTGCCGTGTTCCAGTAACGCGCCATCGTCACATTGCAAACAAAAAGCCGGATTACGCATCTCATTTCTCCTTAAATTGAATCGAGAATGCCTCTATTGATTTTTAATTAGGCCGCTTTGCCATGTTTGTGAAGCGTTTCCCACCCTACACAAGCAAGCCAGATATGGCGCGGAATAGACTTCTCGCCGTTGCGATAGTAGGCCAGCATCCGGCGGCTGATGCCCAGAACATCAGCCGCACTATCCAAAGTCAAATTGTTATCATACATCCAGCCTAAAATACGCTCATGACCAATCCCGCCGGATTGTTCGACTGCAAGATTGCGCAGGTTATCTGCCGCTAGGTCAATTTCGCCTTTGCCAAACTCTACTGCTCGCCCATAAGCACTCAATTTTACTGTCGAGAATACGCTATGGCTTTGTAGCGGCTTCAAAAAATCAGACGTACCGATCCAGTCGGACAAATCAACATTAAAATCCAACCCATCCGCATAAGATAGCTTGAGACGCGAGTTCTTCAATGCCTTGGCATGAGTTAAACGAAAGTGTTCCCGATTTTTCATTTGTGTAACTCCCAAAATAGATGCAACAACTTGTCTCTGTTCTTCGGCACCGCAGCCCACTCCAACGCAACTCGAATTGATCGAGTATTGCGCGCCCCTTCTAATACCTCACCGTTATCAATCCTCACCAACCATTCTCTGCCACCCCCCGCCAGCACATGAAAATGAGGCGGCATGTGGTCTTTGGGATATATATTAATCTGGCAAGAGTCAAACGATTGAATTCGGGGCATGTGCGCATAATAGTGCAACTATTGCACTATGTCCATTTTGGGTGATTTGGCCATTCTTGGCGTCGCTTAGCCAATCGTTCCCTTTGGCTGCGGAAGGGGCGTTGCTTAGCAAAGGAAAAAGTAAGGGGCGAAGCATTTTTGCGCAGTCATTCTTGTCGGATTAAGCATCCGTACTGGGCTGCTGACCAAGGAACTCATCTATTTCTTTCTGCAACTTCGTTGCGAGTTGAGTACGACATCGGCTGTTATGCAATTGCTCGGTGGGTTCGATGACCGCCCAATCCCAGTCTTGGTTATGCGTCAAGCCAGAGACTCTTGAGAATCGGCAAAGTATTTCAAAATTCTCGCGCGTATTCAGGTTGAGATTGACATACCAGCCATTGGTCAAACGGTAAAAATTCGACGGCGATTCTGCAAGCGTAGGTGTTTGGCGAAAAAGCTTGGCGGGAGACTTAGCAAAGTAGTTTCTAGCTGCACCGTCTGAGTTCCTTCTACGCCCGACCCCAACATATCCCGTGGTTTCCCAGCGGACATCCGTAAAGAGGGTTGGATTGACCTCCGCGATGCGCTCGACGAGCCAGATGTACGCCGCTCGGGCGGTATCAAAATGCATTACCTTACCAAGGAACATTGCATCCGTCGGCTTGCTGCCCACCCTTCGGCTCTTGACAAATTGCCAATTTGGAAATCGCTGATTTAGCACATTCTCTGCCAAACGTATGTGTTCAATCGCATTTTTGGCTATTGCGTTTTCACGCATTGTCATCAAATCCACTTGCTTCTTTTGTGGATCTTGCAGGTGGCTGAGGAATCTGGTGATGTCCATGTGTCTAGCGCTCTAACAAATCAATTAGAAATCCCGTCCAATTTACTGAAGCTTGCGTAGCTCTTCGATGGCTTGAGCAAGCCCCTGATCAGCCGCTTTCTGAATCCAATACACCGCTTTCTTTGCATCGTGCGCGACTCCATTGCCATCGGCATACATCAAGCCAAGCATGAGTTGCGCCTCTGCAAGCCCCTGATCGGCTGCTTTCTGATACCAATACACCGCCTGCTTTGCATCGTGCGCGACTCCATCGCCCTTGAGATACATCACGCCGAGACCGAATTGCGCAAATGCATATCCCTGATCTGCCGATTTCTGATACCAATACGCCACCTGCTTTGCATCATGTGCGACACCATCGCCATGGTAATACTTCTGAGCGAGATTGAATTGCGCTTGTGCATGCCCCTGATTGGCTGCTTGCTGATACCAATATACCGCCCGCTTTGCATCGTGTGCGACACCATCGCCATTGGCAAACATCACGCCGAGATTGTTTTGCGCCCCGGCATCCCCCTGATCGGCTGCTTTCTTCCACCAATGCACAGCCTGCCTTGAATCGCGTGCAACACCCTTGCCTTTGTCATACATCCAGCCGAGATTGTACTGAGCTTGTGCATCTCCCTGATCAGCCGCTTTCTGAAATAAACGCAGAGCCTCAGCATAGTGACCTTCACTATATTGTTTTACTCCCGAATCAAACAATTCATTCAACGTCAATTTGTCTGTCTGTTTCTGATAGTCGGCTTGAAGAGTTTGCCGTACAGCATCGGTTTGTTTTTCTTCAAGCTGTTTTTTTAGGCGCGCAATTTCTGCGAGTGCCGCGTTTGTTTCTTTTTTGGACTGGGTAAGAGATTCCGCGATTTGAATATTCTGACCACTTATCTTTGAAAGATTGTCGGCAAGTTGCGATATTTGCTTATTCTTTGCATCAGCATCTAACATTTTATTCAGCGATTTCAGCACATCTGCCGGGTCGGCTTTGATTTGTGCCTTGAGCACATACACTGAGCCATTCCATTTTTCATCAAGTATCTGAACGCTGGTGACACCCGCTGACAGCGTTTCGATTTCCTCTGTGCCAAGCTTGCGGCCATCGGAGGAACTTTGCTGTTTTATCAGTGCGCTGACATGCGTGCCCAGCTCACTCAGTAATTCGCGTTTAACTTCCTGCAACGCAATGGCGCGGGCAGTTATTTTGCTATCGGCTTCACTGGCCTGATAGGTGTACTCACGAATGTAGGTTTGTTCAGCGGCAAAGGCCGTACTTGAAAAAATGAACGTTGCAAGAAGGTACAGAATTGAACGGGTCAGCATCTCAGCAGCCTCCAAGCATGATGGAATTAACGGAATGATTTTAGAGGAATAACAGAAAACTCGCTTGTTATTATTTGCCTACGAGGGGTGTCAGGTTATTTATCCATGTAATGCTCGATGTGGTTTAGAAATGCGCGCGTTTTGGCGGGCAGGTAGCGGCGCATGGGCATTACTGCCCACGCGGGAATGATGGGCAGATTCCATTCAGGGAGTATGCGCACCAGTCGCTTGAGGCGCACGTCTTCTTCCACAGCCCGGTCTGGCAAGGCACTGATCCCGGCACCGTCCAACAGCAATTGCTGGATCACGTTGGGCGAATTCATACCGAGTCTGCCGGGGGGCACGTTCTCCCAGATTTCTTTGCCGCGCGTTAGTTTCCAGGGAATGGGCGTGCCATTGGTGGTGAGCATGCGCACGGAGGTATGTTGCATTAGATCGTCGGGGTGCTGCGGCACGGGGTGCAGGGCAAGGTAGATGGGGCTGGCATAGAGGCTGAAGCGTTGTTCGTCGATCTTGCGCGCGACCAGATTTGCATCATCATCCAGTTCGCCCATGCGGATCGCCAGATCGAAACGTTCGCCGATCAGATCAACGCGTCGCGAAGACAGATCGAGATCAATCTGTACCTCGGGATAGGTTTCAATGAAAGTGGCAATGGCGCGCGAAAGACGTTGCTTGGCATAGTCGTCCGGCATCGAAATGCGCAGCCGTCCGCGCGGCTGTGCATCTTGGCTGCGCACGAAATCTTGCACGGTAGCGACTTCTTCGGCGACGCGCCGACTATGCTCGAGGAATTCCTGCCCGAACTCGGTGAGCGTCAAGCGTCTAGTGGTGCGCAGCAACAACCGCTGTCCCAGCAAATCTTCAAGGTTGGTCAAGCGGCGCGAGACGGTGGCCTTGGGCATGCAGAGCTGTTCGGCGGCACGAATGAGGCTTTGCTGTTCGACTATGGTGGCGAACAGAATCATGTCATCGGCAGAAATATTCTTTTGTTCCATTTGCGGAACAGTCTATCTCGAATTAAGGACTTTATCTATCTTTTTGAGGCGCTTAATATGCAACTACTTTACTCCACTAAGGAGACACCATGAACACAGTAGCCCAAACGACATTGCAACAAACTCGCACTATTGAGCGCCTCATTGAGGGTATTGCTACCTCGGATGGCGCAGGCGTGAAGCTTACCCGTGTATTGACCGGCAAGTTGCAACGCCGCCTTGATCCGTTCTTGATGCTGGATGCTTTCGCCAGTGATAATCCTGATGATTACATCGGGGGGTTTCCAGATCATCCGCATCGCGGCTTTGAGGCGGTGACTTACATGCTTTCCGGACTGATGCGCCACCGCGACAGCGCGGGACACGAAGGTGTATTAGGCAGTGGGGGGGTGCAGTGGATGACTGCGGGAAGTGGCGCGATCCATTCTGAAATTCCCGAACAAAAAGACGGCGTGATGGAAGGCTTTCAACTTTGGCTCAATCTTCCCGCACAGAACAAAATGGCAGAACCGTGGTATAGAGATTACCCAAGTGAAGTGATTCCAGAATACGTCACTGAAGAAAATGTCACTGTGCGTGTTATAGCCGGTAGCAGCAATGGTGTGGCTGGCGTGGTTACACGCGAAATCACCGAGCCGCTGTATTTGGATGTTCATGTGCCAGCGGGTGCTTCATTTGAAACAATGATACCGAAAACGCACAATGCTTTTATCTACGTTTATCGCGGTGAAGTAAAGGTGGATGCCGTGCAGGTTGATTCGCGGCGTATGGCTATCTTGAGTAATACGGCAGGGGCTGACGGCCTGAAACTCGTCGCAACAAGAGATGCACGATTTATTTTAGTGGCAGGAAAGCCGCTCAACGAACCCATCGTGCAGTACGGGCC
>PLYB01000208.1 GCA_003151655.1 Gallionellaceae bacterium
GCCATCACCAGCATCAGCATGGAGAAAGTAAACAGCGAGATATAGCTGAAGAAGCGCTGGTAGCCAGCATCTTCTTGCATGTAACCAATGGTGTAAATGTGCACCATCAGCGAGACGAAAGTAACCACCAGCATCATCAATACGGTCAAGCGGTCGATGAGAAATCCGACTTCGAAACTGGTATCGCCCGAAGAGATCCATTTGTACACGGAGCCGTTAAATTGATGCCCCGCCTGCACATCCCTGAATATCGCCACAGATGCGGCGAACGACACCGCGACCAGCGCGATCGTGATCCGGTGCGACCAGGTACGTCCCAATACTTTACCGAACAAGCCGGCCGCAATTGCCCCGAGCAGCGGAGCCAGGGGAACCAGCAAATATAGATTTTGCATATTGCTCATTTGTACGCTTAACCTTTCAGGCTGCCGATATCGTCAACGTTAATAGTGCGCAAATTGCGGAACAGCACCACCAGAATAGCCAAACCAATCGCAGCCTCGGCAGCCGCAACGGTAAGAATAAAGAATACGAATATCTGTCCGGAAACATCGTTCAAATAATGCGAGAAGGCGATGAAATTTGTATTCACAGCCAGCAACATCAATTCAATCGCCATCAACAGCACGATGATATTTTTACGGTTCAGGAAGATGCCCAGCACGCTGAGGGCAAACAACACCGCACTTAACACCAAGTAATGAGACAGACTCAAGCTCAACATACTTCCCCCTGACAATTAGCTCTTCACTTGATCGGCTTTGGCAACATCCGACTGCACCGACACTTTTTTGGATGATGGCACCGAGACAATGCGTACGCGATCTTTGCTCTTGACCAAAACCTGCTTGCTTGGATCTTGTTTCTTGGCGGAGCGACGATGACGCAAAGTCAGCGCAATCGCCGCAACGATTGCCACCAGCAACATCACCGCCGCCAGCTCAAACGGGTAAACATAATCGGTATAAATCAAACGCCCGAGCTCTTTGGTATTGCTGTAATCCGCCGCGTGCTTGGCGATGTTTACGCCTGTCTCCGCAGTCTGACGACCACCCAGCACCCACACCATTTCTCCCACAATCCCCAGCGCCAGCGCTACACCAAACGGGAACCAGCGCCAGAAACCCTCGCGCAATTGCACCAGATCGACATCCAGCATCATCACCACGAACAGGAACAGTACCATCACCGCGCCAACGTAGACCAGCACCAGAGTGATCGCCAGGAACTCAGCTTCCAGCAGCATCCAGATACCGGCCATGCTGAAAAACGCCAGCACCAAAAACAGCGCCGCATGCACCGGATTGCGCGCTGTAATCACGCGCACAGCGGCGAACACGGCCAGCGCCGCGAACAGATAAAAAACTATTGTCTCTATGCCTATCATTCAGAAGTCCTTTGAAACCTCGTTGAAGAGTTGAGTGAGAAGGGTAAATGGAGAAGGGGAAAGGGTAAAAACCCTTGCGCCACTTTGCCCCGCCCTTCTCTCTTCCCCCTTATCCCTTCCCTACTTATCTCTTAACGGTACTTAGCATCCGCAGCGCGATCCTTGGCAATCTGCGCTTCGTGCTTGTCACCCACCGCCAACAACATCGGCTTGGTGTAATACAAATCTTTTTGGCTTTCACCGTGGTACTCAAAAATCCGTGTTTCCACGATAGCATCTACCGGGCAAGACTCTTCACAAAAACCGCAGAAAATACATTTGGTCAGATTGATATCGTATTGCGTGGTGCGGCGCGAACCATCCTCGCGCTCTGCCACTTCGATTTTGATCGCCAGTGCCGGGCATACGGCTTCGCACAGTTTGCAACCGATACAGCGCTCTTCACCGCTGGCATAGCGACGCTGTGCATGCAGACCGCGAAAGCGAAAACTTTGCGGCGTTTTCTCTTCCGGATATTGCACCGTGATCTTATGCGAGAACAGATGCTTGCCGGTCACCGCCATACCTTTGAGCAGTTCGACCAGCAAAAAGCTTTTAAAGAAATGTGAAATCTTTTCCATTTTTTATCTCACCACAACCACAAGGGTGTTTGCATCCAGGCGGCAACCACCACAACCCAAACCAGCGTGAGCGGGATAAATACTTTCCAGCCCAAGCGCATCAGTTGGTCATAACGATAGCGCGGAAACGTTGCGCGCAACCACAAAAACAAGAACAGGATGAACGACATCTTGCCCAGCATCCAGAACAGTCCGGGAATCTGATTGAACGGTGCCGCATCTACAGGCGGCAACCAACCGCCCAGGAAGAAGATCGAGGTCAATGCCGCGATCAGAATCATGTTGGCGTATTCAGCCAGAAAAAACAACGCGAAACCCATGCCGGAATATTCCGTATGGAAGCCCGCCACGATCACCGACTCATCTTCCGCCAAGTCGAACGGCGCGCGATTGGTTTNNCACGCACACCAGCGCGAAGCCCATGGCAAGTTCATAAGAAACGATCTGCGCGGCTGAACGTATCGCGCCGAGGAAGGCATATTTGGAGTTGGAAGCCCAGCCCGCAATGATGATGCCGTACACACCGAGTGAAGTCATCGCCAGAATGTAGAGCAAACCGGCATTGACGTTAGCCAGAATCAAACCATCGGCAAAAGGAACCACCGCCCAAGCCGCCAGCGCGGGCATCAAAGCCAGCACCGGTGCCATCACAAACAGGAATTTATTGGAACCGGTCGGGATGATGATTTCTTTCATCAGCAACTTGAGACCGTCTGCGATGGGTTGCAACAAGCCGTAATAACCCACGCGATTCGGCCCGAGTCGATCCTGCATATAACCCAGCACCTTACGCTCGACGAAAGTAAGGTAAGCCACGCTGAGCATGATCGGCACCACGATGGCGACGATCTTCACCAAGGTCCACAACAGCGGCCAAACGGGAGCGAGCAGACGCCAGACAAAATCCCACAGTCCGAACAGATTGCAGACCCATTGTAATAATTGCAGTGCCTGAGCTTCCATCATGCGCGCTCCACCGAGATCGTTCCGAACATCGCTCCCAAGGCGGCGGTTACGCTATGCCCTGCGGCCACGCGCACCACACCTTTGGGTAATTTATCGTCTGCCGCCGCTGTCAGCTTCACGCTACCCAGCCCTTGGCTAAGCTTGACGGTTGCGCCCGCCTGTAGGCCGAGCTTGTGCAATTCTTCGCTATGCAGCCATGCTTGCGGTGCAGCCGCGTCAGTAGTCGCTTGCAACGGCGCAGACCGGCGCACGATGGCATCCGTCGCATAGATCGGCACATCGCTCACGCGCTGCAGATCTTTCGTAGCCGATGCCGCTTTTACCTCGACAACACCGATGGCATTGTTTAACTTGCTGGCGACATCCACACCTTTTAGTGCTGCGTCACGCACGGCTTCCGAGGTATCCTGATCAAAGCCATCCAGCTTCAGCATATTACCCAACACACGCAACACCTTCCATCCCGGACGCGCTTCGCCCAACGGTTTAACTGCGCCTTTGAAACTTTGCACGCGACCTTCGCAGCTCACGAAGGTGCCGGATGTTTCGGTATACGGCGCAATAGGCAACAACACGTCGGCATATTCAGTCGCGTGATGTTTATAGGCAGACAGTGCGACCACCAGATCAGCCGCCTGCATCGCGGCAATCGCCTGCTGCGGATTGGCACAGTCCAATTCCGCCTCGACATTCAGCAATACATAGGCTTTGCGCGGTGTCGCCAACATGGAGGCCGCATTCATTCCTTTTGCGCCCGGTGTCGCTTGCGCCAGATAACCGCCGACGCTGTTGGCAGCCTCGCCCAAGAAGCCGAATTTGCCGCTACTCAACGCAGCGATCTGTTGCGCCAGCGCTTGCAGTTGCGCAGCCTGCGGATGTTGTTGCGCGAAATTACCCAGCAGCACGGCAACATTTTTGCCGCCAGCCAAACTCCTGGCCATCGCTGCGGCTGCGCCAGTCGCGTTCTGCGCACTTTCTGCCGTGAGCGCCTGCAGCACTTGCGTCAACACTTCGACCAATGCATCCGGCGCAACAATAGATTTATTTTCGACATTCATCAGCAAATCGTCATCGGCAGAATGAATAATGTTCGCTTGCGCGCCCTTCTTCACCGCCTGACGAATGCGTGCCGCCAATACCGGATGATCCTTGCGCAAGAAGCTGCCGACAATGAGCAAGCGGTCGGCACGGCTGATATCTGCAATCGACATGCCCAACCAAGGTGCGCCCTGTTGTTTGCCGTCGCCACTAAAATCTGACTGGCGCAAACGGAAGTCCACGTTCTGACTACCGATGCCGCGCGTCAGTTTTTGCAACAGATAGAGCTCCTCCAATGTGGAATTAGCCGTCGCCAGCGCGCCGATCTGTTCTGCGCCCGCACCGTTGGCGATATGTCGCAAACCATTCGCCGCATACTCCAACGCAACTTGCCATTCCACTTCCTGCCACTTGCCGTCCTGCTTGATCATCGGCTTGGTTAAACGTTCGGAAGAATTCAAGCCCTCGTAAGCAAAGCGATCTTTGTCGGACAACCAGCACTCGTTGATATCTTCGTTCTCGATGGGCAACACGCGCAATACATGATTATCCTTGGTCTGCACTGCGAGATTGGAACCGAGGCCGTCGTGTGCGCTGACCGTGCGACGACGCGACAATTCCCAACTGCGTGCCTTATAGCGGAACGGCTTGCTGGTAAGCGCGCCGACTGGACACAGGTCGATCATATTGCCGGACAACTCGGAATTCACCGTGCCGGAAACGAAAGTCATGATCTCGGCATGTTCGGTACGGAACGCTTGTCCAAGTTCCATCTGTCCGCCGATCTCCACCCCGAAACGTACACAACGGGTACAGTTGATACAGCGGCTCATCTCTTCTGCCGACACCAGCGGGCCGAGGTCTTTGCTCAACACCGTGCGTTTTTCTTCGTGATAACGCGACTGCACTCCACCGTAGCCGACCGACATATCTTGCAGCATACATTCGCCACCCTGATCACAGATCGGACAATCCAGAGGGTGGTTCACCAGCAAAAATTCCATCACGCCTTTTTGCGCTTTGACTGCCTGCTCGGAAGCAGTGAATACTTTCATCCCTTCCGCCACCGGCGTTGCGCAAGCTGGCAACGGCTTGGGCGCTTTTTCGACCTGCACCAGACACATGCGGCAGTTCGCCGCAATCGACAATTTCTTGTGATAGCAAAAGTGCGGAATCGAGATACCCGCGTCATGCGCGGCCTCGATCAAAGTCGATCCGGGCACTGCTGCGATTTGTTTGCCGTCAATTTCAATGTTGATCATTGCTCACCTATCCGTCTGCCTTACACCAAGCAACGCTTGTGCTCGATGTGGTATTCAAATTCCTTGCGGTAATGCTTGAGGAAACCCTGCACCGGCCAAGCCGCCGCATCTCCCAACGCACAGATGGTACGTCCCGCGATGTTGTTACACAGATCAAGCAGCAGATCCAAATCTTCCGGACGGCCTTCGCCATGCTCGATACGATGAACGATGCGATACAGCCAACCCGTGCCTTCGCGGCAGGGGGTGCATTGACCGCAAGACTCTTCATAGTAGAAATAAGACAGCCGCTCCAGTGCCTTAACCATACAGGTCGTCTCATCCATCACGATGACTGCGCCGGTACCCAGATAGGAACCCGCCTTCTGGATGGAATCGAAGTCCATATTCAAGTCCATCATGATCTCGCCCGGCAATACCGGCATCGACGAACCACCGGGGATCACCGCCTTCAACTTATTGCCACCGCGTACCCCGCCCGCCATTTCCAGCAGCGTTTTAAACGGCGTACCCAACGGCACTTCAAAATTACCCGGCTTATTCACATGCCCCGATACGGAGAACAACTTGATGCCGCCGCTGTTCGGCACGCCCAAGTCGGCAAATTTCTGGCCGCCGTTATTGATAATGTAGGGGATGCTGGCGAAAGTTTCGGTGTTGTTGATCGTGGTCGGCTTGCCATACAAACCGAAGCTGGCAGGGAAAGGCGGCTTGAAACGCGGCTGCCCTTTTTTACCTTCGATGGATTCCAGCAATGCAGTTTCTTCGCCGCACACGTAAGCTCCGTAGCCCAAGTGATTATGCAGATCGAATTCGAAATCTGAGCCGAGAATATTCTTGCCGAGATAGCCCGCTTTGCGCGCCTCTTCACATGCGTATTCCATGCGCTCGTAAGCTTCGAAAATTTCGCCGTGGACATAGTTGTAACCGGTCTTCACGTCCATGGTGTAGGCCGCAATAGCCATACCTTCAATCAGCATGTGCGGATTGAAACGCAGAATGTCCCGATCCTTGCACGTTCCCGGCTCGCCCTCATCGGAATTGCACACCAGATATTTGTCACCTTGGTACTGGCGCGGCATGAAACTCCACTTCAAGCCGGTGGGGAAACCCGCACCGCCGCGACCGCGCAGNNTTCCAGCGTCCATGGCTGGTCGAAATGCAGGGTATTTAAAATGATAGGAGTGCTCATTGCTTGGCTCCCTTGCTGCTCGCCTCAAGCTCGTCCAAGATTTGATCAATCTTTTCGCCGTTCAAGTGTCCGCATAACCTTCTGTTATTGATGGTGAACATCGGCGCTTCCACACAGGCTCCCATGCACTCGCCTTCGCGCAAGCCGAATTTACCGTCGGCAGTGATTTCGCCCAGACCAATCCCCAATCTGTTTTTAAGATGCAGCAACGTTTCGTTCGCGCCGCCGAGCATGCAGGAAATATTCGTGCAGACAGTCAGGGTGTACTCGCCCATCGGCTTGAGTTTGTACATATGGTAGAACGTAGCCACTTCGAACACGGCCATCTGCGGCATACCGATGTAAACAGCGATATCCGCCATATCTTCCGGCGCNNCCGGATACTTTTTGAGTTCGCGGTCTATTTGTGCTTGAATTTGATCGGATAACATCAGCGGTCTATCTCTCCAAAAACGATGTCTTGTGTGCCGATGATCGCCACCACGTCTGCCAGCATGTGGCCGTGCACCATCTCGTTCAACGAGGCAAGATGCGGATACCCCGGCGCACGAATCTTCATACGATAAGGCTTGTTCGCCCCATCCGAAACCAGATAGATACCGAATTCGCCCTTGGGATGCTCTACCGCAGCGTAAGCTTCTCCGGCAGGGACATGCAAACCTTCGGAAAAGAGTTTGAAGTGATGAATCAACTCTTCCATATTTTGCTTCATGGCTTCACGCTTAGGCGGCGCGAATTTGTGATTTTCCGTGATAACCGGGCCCGGATTTTTTCTCAACCAGTCGATACATTGCTTGATGATGCGATTGGATTGGCGCATCTCTTCGACACGCACCAGATAACGATCATAGCAATCGCCCTCAACACCCACCGGAATATCGAAATCCATGCGGTCATACACTTCATAAGGTTGCTTTTTGCGCAAATCCCAAACGATACCCGAGCCGCGCAACATCGGCCCGGTAAAGCCCATGGACAAGGCGCGTTCCGGCGTGACCACACCGANNTGTTTCCAGATACGGTTATCGGTCAACAGCGTTTCATACTCATCCACATTGGCGGGGAAACGGTTGCAAAAATCTTCTATAAAATCGAGCAGGGAACCTTGCCGATTTTCGTTCATGCGTTTTACCGCAGATGCGTTGTGGATCTTGGATGCCTCGTACTGCGGCATGCTATCCGGCAAATCACGGTACACAC
>PLYB01000097.1:0-1979 GCA_003151655.1 Gallionellaceae bacterium
AACGCGTATCTCCGGACAGGACTGACCGCATATTTATCTTTGGGCAAAGCTCCAACATCTTTTCTTCGCTAATCAAAACAGACAATCGTGTGCCATGCCTTTTTAGCCGCTCACGCTCACTTGGTACGCGCAAGACAGGCCTCTTGTCAGTACCTGCGGAGAATTCGAGCAGCCATTGTTCGCTTTCATCTGGCTTGGATTCGTAGCGCCGTGTGGCAACTCTAACTCGTTGTCCAAGCATGAACACTGAGAAAAAACCAATGCCAAATTGACCGATGGCTTCAAATCCAGTTGCAGGAAGTCCATTCCATTCTCCTCGTAAATCTGCGCTTCGCCAAAGTGATCGTCCAAAGTCTAGCAGGACTTCTGTCAATACATAACGGCTCATTCCTATGCCAGTGTCAGTAATGTGCAGCCAATGACCATCGGAAGCATCCTCGACTGCAACCTCGATCTCGCCCTCTTCATCGCTCAAGCCGCCAAGTTTTCGGCATGCATGAATAGCATCAACTGAGTTTTGAAGAAACTCTCTGAGCGCCGCTGCGGGATCGCTTCCATAAAGTTTTTCGCCACCAAATCGTTCTACCATCGATTTGATGTCCGTAATCTTGATGCTGGTATCGACAGGTTGCCAACCATCAGTGGGGACATTTCTGGAAAAAGCTTCTGGGCTATATGAAAAAGCAACGGAACGAGCGGCCAATCGCGGGCGCTGAAGGTCGGTGAGAATTCGGTCGGCTGCGCGCAACTCACCATCGATCATTCGACTGGCATCGTAAGCCATCCACCATGCATCTTGTTCGTCTGGAAGGAAGGCAGAACCCGAGACACAAAGGTCATTTCGCGATGTGTCAGGGTCACATTTGACCTTATGCATCTTTGATTGAAACTGCCAATGTGCAAGTGAACTGCCGCCGGGTTGTACCAGCGCAAGCAGAAAACGAGGCGCTCTTTGTGCATCTATGTGTGCAGCATCGGCGGTTCGCAGAAGAATGGCAAGTTTGAGAATGTCCACCACCCATTGAGCGGGATGAAGACAAGTCGGTGGGTTAATTCGATAGCGATCTAGCGTCTCTAATTCGTGAGGCGCAGCCCAATGACTTTCAGCAACCCGGCCTATGGCTTCTCCATATGATTTGCGCAGATCATCGTGAGGCAGCAAAAAAAGCGGCGTAGTGTCGCCTGGCTCTTTCCAGTGTAGCGATGCAAGGTGTCGTGCCTTTTTTGGGTGCAGCTCGCGCAGCACTTCGAATAATATGAATTGGAACTGATCTGTACCGGGAACCAATGCATTAGGATCTACCTTTGCCAAGGCCGCAAAGGACTTCCATTCAGGAAGTGATCGAATCTCATCAATTCCTCCGGGATATGCGGCTATGCAATGCGCTGCATCGTGCAAGAGAAATGCTCCTCCCAGCACAAAGGCTTCAGCCGGATTAAGCGGGTAATCAGGCCCGGCAATTTCGGATGCGGTCCACCAAAGCGCATCTATGTGTGTAATGTCATGTACTGTAAGTGAGGGCATGTCCTTGTGGATTTGCGCGACAAGTAACGACACTCGCTTACGAAAATCAGTAAAAGCCGAAATTAGAAAGTTACGCTGCTCCTCCAAGCCATCTTCTTGTTTAAGGAAGGCTTGCTTCCAGAGGGGAGATTGCTGATAGTCTGCCATATAAGGTTACGCTCAATTTTAATGTTCAATAGAGTACGTGCTTTGCGGGGCGTTGGCGTTGGCGGATGTGCAAGTGAGGCGAACTCTAGGGAGTTCATCCGGGTATGTCAATAACTTGAACGTTACATCGTTATGCGTATTGGGTAATACGGCTGTTTGTGTTGACGACGAAAAGCAGCTCCACCCCAATGGTCGCAGTTTGTGACCTTAAAGAGGGGGCCAAACGGCATAACAAAAAATCCAAAGTTGACAGCCCCGCCCAAAATACGGAAACTACGTTCTGTGCCGATTTGATTCAGCTTGCGGG
>PLYB01000097.1:1985-20254 GCA_003151655.1 Gallionellaceae bacterium
CGCGCGCAGTTCGACACGCCGCTGCGGTTTAAAAGCGGTGCGGTGTTGCCGCGTTATGAGTTGGTGTATGAAACGTATGGCACTTTGAATGCTGATAAATCGAATGCCATTCTGATTTGCCATGCGCTGTCGGGGCATCATCATGTCGCCGGTTATTACGCCGATGCGCTCGAGAACATCGGCTGGTGGGACAACATGGTTGGCCCCGGCAAGCCTATTGATACGGATAAATTTTTCGTGGTGGGGCTGAATAATCTCGGCGGCTGTCACGGCTCGACCGGCCCGAGCAGTATCAACCCGGAGACGGGCAAGCCTTATGGCTCAAGCTTTCCGGTGATTACCGTGGAAGACTGGGTGGAGTCGCAGGCACGCCTTGCCGACCACCTTGGTATCCAACAATTCGCCGCTGTTGTCGGCGGCAGCCTCGGCGGGATGCAGGCGTTGCAATGGTCGCTGGCTTATCCTGAACGGGTGCGCCATGTGTTGGCGATTGCCAGTGCGCCGCGTCTCACCGCGCAAAACATTGCCTTCAACGACGTGGCGCGCAATGCCATTTTGACCGATCCCGATTTTCATGGTGGCGATTATTATGCGCACGGCGTGGTGCCGACGCGCGGCTTGCGTCTGGCGCGCATGTTGGGACATATCACTTATCTTTCCGATGATGCGATGGCGGATAAATTCGGGCGCGAGTTGCGTGCGGAGAAATTCAATTACGGGTTTGAGGTCGAGTTTGAGATCGAATCGTATCTGCGTTATCAGGGCGATAAGTTCGCCGCGTATTTCGATGCAAACACCTATTTATTAATGACCAAGGCGTTGGATTATTTCGATCCCGCGCATAGCTTGGATGGTAATTTTAACAAAGCATTTGCTGCCGCACATGCTGATTATTTGGTGGTGTCGTTCACTACGGATTGGCGTTTTTCGCCGGAGCGTTCGCGCGAAATCGTGCGACCATTACTGCATAACCGTCGCAATGTGAGCTATGCCGAAATTACTTCCGCGCACGGGCACGACTCTTTCCTGATGCCGGACGAACATTACTTCGGCGTAATGTATGCCTATCTCAATAAGGTTCACAGCGAGGTGTCAGCATGAATGCAATGCTAGTCACCCGCCCCGACTTTGCTGCTATCGCCGAGTGGATACCGCAGGGTGCGTCAGTACTCGATCTCGGCTGCGGTGACGGTAGTCTGCTGCAATATTTAAAGACCGAACGTGCTGTGCGCGGCTACGGGGTCGAGATCAGCGATGCCGGAATCGTCGCCTGCATCCAGAATGGCGTGAATGTTATCCAGAACGATTTGGATTCAGGTTTGTCCGATTTTGAATCCAACTCTTTTGATTACGTGATTCTGTCACAGACGTTACAGGCCACGCGCCACACCGAGCCGTTGATTCAGGAAATGCTGCGCGTAGGCCGTCAAGGCATCGTCAGCTTCCCCAATTTCGGTTATTGGAGAGCACGTCTGGATGTGCTGCTCGGTCGCATGCCGGTGTCGAAAGATCTGCCCTACCAGTGGTATGACACGCCCAATGTGCACTTGTGTACTCTGGACGATTTTGAAACTCTTTGCCGCGAACATCGGGTGCAGATTCAGGAACGCCGCGTAATGACCGGCGATGATGAAGTTCATGTATTGCCCAATCTGCTGGGGAGCATGGCGGTTTATCGGTTTCAGCGAGAAGCATAAAGCATGAAACAAACCCGATTCACCACAGAGACACAGAGACACAGAGAAAAGCAAAAACAAGGCAGGCATAGTGCATCAGTACTCATACGCCATCGTAATAAACTAATTTTAAAAGAAGCTGGTTTTCCTCTGTGTCTCTGTGTCTCTGTGGTAAAAGTTTTTTAAATGTCCATCTGGCAGCAATTCCTCACCCGTCGCATGTTGATTTGCGTGTTCACCGGATTCTCTTCCGGTTTGCCGCTGTATCTACTTTTTAATCTTGTACCTGCGTGGCTGCGCAGCGAACATGTTGACCTCAAAACTATCGGCTTGTTTGCGCTGATCCAGTTTCCCTACACGTGGAAATTTCTGTGGTCGCCGCTGTTGGATCGCTATGTGATGCCATTGCTCGGGCGGCGGCGCGGTTGGATGTTGCTGACGCAGCTCGGTTTGCTGGCGGTGATCGCCTCGATGGGGGCGTTTTCGCCGCAAAGTGATTTGCACACCATCGCCTGGATCGCCACCCTGCTCGCCTTGCTCAGCGCCACGCAGGACATCGTACTGGATGCCTATCGTCGCGAGTTGTTGAGTGATGCCGAATTGGGCTTGGGCAACTCGGTGCATGTGAATGCCTACCGTATTGCGGGGCTGATTCCCGGCTCGTTGTCGTTGATTCTTGCCGACTCATTGCCGTGGAGTATGGTATTCATCATCACATCCTTGTTCATGTTGCCCGGCGTGGTGATGACGTTGCTGGTGAAAGAACCGCACCGGGCGACTCCGCCCAAAACATTGCGCGATGCCGTGGTTGAACCCTTCCATGAATTCATCACGCGCGAAGGTTGGAACAGCGCGTTACTGATCCTCGCTTTTATTTTCTTTTATAAACTCGGCGACAGTATGTGTACCGCGCTAGCGACACCGTTTTATCTGGACATGGGCTTTAGCAAAACGCAGATCGGATTGATCGCCAAAAATGCCGGACTATGGCCAGCCGTTATAGGCGGCTTGCTCGGCGGCGTGTGGATGATAAAGATCGGCATCAACCGCGCGCTATGGCTATTCGGCGTGGTGCAAGTAGTCTCCATCTTCGGCTTCGCCTGGCTGGCATCAATAGGGCATCATGCCGAAATTAGCAGCGTGGAACTCGTCCAATTGGCCATCGTGATCGGCCTCGAAGCACTCGGCGTAGGCTTGGGCACCGCCGCCTTCGTCGCCTTCATCGCACACAACACCCACCCTGCCTACACCGCCACCCAGTTCGCTTTGTTCACCAGCCTCGCCGCGATGCCGCGCACCTTTGCCAATGCGGCGACTGGTTGGCTGGTAGAGGCGATGGGATGGATGGGATTTTTCTTGCTGTGTGCGGTGCTGGCCGTGCCCGGGATGCTGCTGTTGTTCAAGGTCGCGCCTTGGCATGAAAGAAAACAGGCGTAGGATGGGTGGAGCGCAGCGATACCCATCGCCTCATCCAAATAATTGATGGGTATCGCTGCGCTCCACCCATCCTACAGTTGGCTATTACAGCGAAAATTCGTAATCCACCATCAGCGGCGCGTGGTCGCTGAAGCGCTGCTCTTTGTAGATACCCGTGGTGAGGGCTTTGCCTGCAATTGCCGGGGTAGCGATCTGGTAGTCGATGCGCCAACCGACATCTTTCGCCCACGCCTGACCCCGGTTCGACCACCAAGTATAAGCTTCCAATTCGGGGTGTAGTTTGCGGAACACATCGACGAAGCCGACTTCATTGAATAACTCGGTAAGCCATGCGCGTTCTTCCGGCAGAAAACCGGAATTCTTTTGATTGCCGCGCCAGTTTTTTATATCTTTTTGAGTATGGGCAATGTTCCAGTCGCCGCAGAGGATGATCTCACGCCCGCTATTTTTCAATGTAACCATGTGCGGCTGTGACACGTTACTGGCGGAGCCAGCCGTTTGCGGGAGCAGCCGCGACTCACCTCCAACTGAGGCCGGTGAGTTTCCTATCATTTGGCGGAGGTGAGGCATAAAGGCTTCCATGAATTTGAACTTTACCGCCTGACGTTCTTCGCCGCTGGAGCCGGAAGGCAAGTATAGCGACACCACACTCAAGTTGCCGAACTGCGCTTCGATGTAGCGCCCTTCGGCATCGAATTCGGGAATGCCTAATCCCACAATGACGTTATCCGGCTTGCGTTTGGAATAGATACCTACGCCGCTGTAGCCCTTCTTTTCGGCATAGTGAAAATAGCCGTGATAACCCAAAGGTGCGAGCATTTCGGGTGTCATGTCGGCGGCTTGTGCCTTAAGTTCCTGTACGCAAAGAATGTCCGCATTCTGCTTGCCCAGCCATTCCAGCAGGCCTTTGTTGTAGGCGGAGCGGATACCGTTGAGGTTTAATGAAATGATGCGCATGATTTTTCTCGCTGAATGAATGCTCGCATTATAATGGCGACACTGTTCAACACGATCCAAAAACTTTTTATGAACGCTTATCGTCAGGATTTTATCCGCTTCGCTGTCGCCCAAAATGTTTTGCGTTTCGGCGAGTTCCAAACCAAAGCCGGACGTTTGTCGCCCTATTTCTTTAACTCGGGCTTGTTTCAAGATGGCGCGGCATTGCGCGAGTTGTGCCAGTTTTACGCCCAGACCATTCTTGTTTCAGAAATCGAGTTCGACATGCTGTTCGGCCCCGCCTACAAGGGTATTCCGCTAGTGGCAGGAACGGCTATCGCGCTGGCGGAGCAGGGGAAAAACGTGCCCTATTGTTTCAACCGCAAGGAAGCCAAAGACCACGGCGAAGGCGGTAACACGGTGGGTGCGAAATTGCAGGGCAAGGTGCTCATCATTGACGACGTGATTTCGGCAGGTACTTCGGTGCGCGAATCTATCGAGTTGATTCGCGCTGCGGGCGCGACACCTTGTGGCGTGGTGATCGCACTTGACCGTGTCGAGCGTGGACAAGGTGAGTTGTCCGCCGTGCAAGAAGTGAATCGCGATTATGGCTTGCCCGTTATTTCGATTGCTGCGCTGGATGATTTGCTCGGCTATTTGCAGGGACAAGCCGAGTTGGTACAAAATCTGCACGCAGTGAAAACTTATCGTGATCGTTATGGAGTCAAAAATGCATAAGACAAAATTGCTGGCGACGGGTTTGATATTGTGCAGCGCTTTCTGTGTTAACGCAGAAGCGAAACTCTATAAATGGGTCGATAGCAACGGTATCACGCACTATGGCGAAACGATACCGCCGGAATATGCTGACAAAGATGCAACGCAATTCAATAGCACAGGACGCGTGGAAAAACACATCGAAAAACTGACTCCCGAAAAGCGGCTCGCTAAAGAGGAAGAGGAAGCAAAAAAGAATAGCTCGCAACAAGCCACGGTCGAATCCAAGCGCCGAGATACCGCGTTGTTAAGTACGTTTAGCAATGAAAAAGAAATTGATCTTGCGCGCGACCGCAGTGTGCAGCAAGTTGAGGCACGTATCGGTAGTATCAAAACCATGCTGGGATCCGCTCAAGAGTCTCTTGCTGGCAATCACAAGGAACTGGACAACCTGACCAAGCAAAACAAAAAAATTCCCGCGTCGTTAACTGAAGATATTTCCGTGAACGAAGCCAGAATTGCAAAACTGCAAAAAGATTTGGCACAAAGTGAACAGGAATCGGCTGGCGTAAAAGCCCGCTTCGAAGCGGACAAATCGCGTTATCGCGAATTAAAAGGTAGCAGTACCTCGCCCGCGAACAAATAGTTCGCGATTACTGTAGTTATTCTATTTCAAATGGAAAAATAATCCGTAGGTCGGGTTAAATCCCGACCTACAAAATGCACGATTGAAATGGAATTGGTATTACACCTGAGCTCACCATCCTTTATCGCTTCACCCTCATCTCTCATCTAGCTCGTTAGCCATTTTCTCAATAGGTGGCATCTTCCACCATTAAACATAGTGGTTTCTCTGCGCTTTGTACGCAAGGACACGGACGAGCTGCAACAACAGCGGCAGTGTGCTCCCTGAAAAATCACTGTGATTAACTCGAATTGTCCATTAGGACGTAGGTCGGGCTTCAGCCCGACATGTCGGGCTGAAGCCCGACCTACAACACATTGATTTTGGAGAGCCTAGCGGCTAATGAACAATCCGGGATTAACGGGCGCGACGAAAGCATACATGCCAACAAATAAATATTTGCCGTATCTGTTGCTGGCCTTGAGTCCTAGTGTCTGGGCTGCTCAACCGCCAAACGCGTCCAGTCAGATTCAACAGATTCCACCCGCCCCGATCCAACAAAAACCAACTCCTGAAATCAATCTTGAACAAAGCAATTTGCCCGCAGTTCCAAGTGCAGACCATGAAAAAATTCTCGTCAGGCATTTAAAAATATCCGGCGCGGAGACGTACTCTGAAGCCGAGTTGCTCGCAATCACCGGCTTCAAACCTGACAGCAAACTTTCGCTCGCGGATTTACGTGGTATGGCTTTGATGATCGCGGAGTTTTATCACCTCAACGGCTTCTTTGTTGCTCAAGCCTATCTGCCCGCGCAGGAGATTAAGGACGGCATTGTCACCATCGCCGTGATTGAAGGGCGCTACGGAAATATCACTCTGCACAATCAAACCAATCTCTCGGACAACCTGGCCAACATAATTTTAAAAGGGCTGAACAATGGCGATTTGATTACTTACGTGCCACTCGAAAACCGTCTTCTGCTGCTGTCCGACCTGCCCGGGGTAAAAATCAAATCAACCTTGATGCCTGGGAGTTCCGCAGGCTCGTCCGATTTGATCGTTAACATTACACCTGAACAGCGCGTTAGCGGAAGCGTTGATGCCGATAACGCGGGCAACCGCTACACTGGCGAAAACCGGATCGGGGCTACGCTTAACCTCAACAATCCGGCGGGGTTCGGTGATGTCGCCACGATTCGCGCGCTTACTTCCGGCTCCGGGCTCAACTATGCCCGAGCTTCGTATCAGATGCAGTGGGGCAAAGCAAAGGCCGGAGTCGCCTACAGCAGCCTGACGTATGCACTCGGCCAGGAATTTGAAAGTTTGCAAGCCAATGGCTCGGCGAATATTTCGAGCCTGTACGGCAGCTATTCCCTAATGCGTTCGCGCAACAACAATCTTTTCTTTCAACTTAGTTACGATGCCAAGACGTTTCAAGACAAGGTGGATTCGACTTTCAGCGTCACCGACAAACGCGCGGACGTATTAACGGCCAGTCTGAATGGTGAGCTGCACGACAATTTCAGTGGTGGCGGATTAAACAGTTACTCACTCGCGTGGATTGCAGGCAACATTGATTTGCAAACTCCGGCGATGCAGTCTTTGGATGCCGCAACGGTGCAAAGTAACGGCAATTACAGCAAGCTCGGCTTCAGTTTCACGCGCTTACAAAGCGTAACCGACCTCACCTCGCTTTACGCATTGGTCGATGGTCAGTTTGCCTCGAAGAATCTGGACGTTTCAGAAAAAATGGAACTGGGCGGCATGTATGCCGTGCGCGCCTACCCCGAGGGAGAGTCCTATGCGGATCAGGGATATGTGCTGAATCTGGAATCAAGAACGCTGCTGCCAAAACTTTCTGAAAAATTATCCGGGCAGATGCAATTTATCGGCTTCGTCGATAGCGGCACCGTCCAAGCGAATAAAAACTCCTGGTTGTTGGCACAGAACACCAGAACCCTAAGCGGGGCGGGAATGGGACTCAACTGGAGCGGCGCACACAACTTTATGCTGAGAACATATTACGCCCGCAAGTTAGGCAATGATGCCGCGACATCAGCCCCGGATACATCGGGCAGATTCTGGATGCAGGCGGTGAAATACTTTTAGGTTCGTTTGATAACGGAGTGACGAAATGAACTTTTACTGCCCGTCTGCATGCCATAAGAATGTGCGTAATTTTCTGATGCTATTTTTTTGCGTACCAGCTTACGCGCTACCTTCGAATGGACATGTGGCGGCAGGCGCTGCCAGCATTAGTAGCGGCGCGGGAAAAATGACTATCACCCAATCGACACCGAATGCGGCAATCAACTGGCAGAACTTCAACATCGAAAAAAGTGAAGCGGTGCAATTCGTGCAGCCGAATAGCAACTCGGTCACGCTCAACCGGGTTATTAGCTCCGACCCTTCGAACATCCTTGGCAACTTGTCTGCCAACGGCAAAGTGTTTCTGGTAAATCCGAATGGCATTCTGTTCGGCAAAGGTGCACAAGTAAATGTGGGCGGGCTGGTGGCATCCACGCTCAATATTTCTGACCGCGATTTCATGACAGGCCGCTACCAGTTTTTCGGCACCGGCAAGGGTACTATTCTTAATCAGGGAAGCATCACGACTCATGCTGATGGCGACTATGTCGCACTGCTGGGTTCGTCGGTCAGCAACGACGGCATCATCACTGCCAGACTCGGCACGGTGGCGCTTGCCGCAGGAACTGCCATCACCCTCGACGTAATGGGTGATGGCCTGCTCAATGTCACGGTTAAGCAAAGTGCAGTGAATGCACTGGTACAAAACGGCGGCCTGATTCAGGCTGATGGCGGATTAGTCCTGATGACCTCGCAAGCGGCGGGAAGTTTATTGCAAGGCGTAGTAAACAACACCGGCGTTGTGCAAGCGCAGACCATCGATAGTCATAATGGCACGATCAAGCTGCTGGCCAATATGAACAGCGGCACGGTGAAGGTTGGCGGCACATTGGATGCCAGTGCACCGAATGGCGGCAGCGGCGGTTTTGTCGAAACTTCTGCCGCTCACGTGGCAATAGCCGACAATGCAAAGATCAATACGTTGGCATCATTTGGTACGACGGGTCTATGGCTACTTGATCCCGTCAATTACACCATTGCTGCCGTTGGCGGAGATGAAACTCCGGCCAGTATCAGCGCCAGTCTCGCCACTTCTAATCGCCTGATTACCGCCAGCAATGACATCACCGTTGCCGATGCGGTTTCAATTGCAACCGCACAAACTTTCACGCTGAATGCCGGGCATGATGTGCTCATCAACGCGCCGATAACCGCCGTTCCGGCGGGAGCAGGGCTGGTGTTGATTGCGGGAAATAATGTGAACGTGGGCGCAGCACTCACCATGACGGGTGCAGGCTCATTGATTAACATAAGCGCAGGAAATGACGCGACTATCTCTGCTGCTATCATGGCTGTCGGTGCCGCATCACCAATCACCATAAACGCCGGGCATGATGTGTTCGCCAATGCGGCAATCAGCGAAGTCGCTGCCGGTTCCATAATCAGTTTGAACGCGGGACGAAATGTAAACGTCAATGCTGCGCTCACCACAGAAGCTGCAGGTTCATCGATCAGCCTGATCTCCGGACTTAATGCTAAAGCTCCTGGCGTTGCCAGTGGAACGGTTACTCTTGCTCCTTCGGCTACTGTTTCCTCCATCGCTACAACTATCCGCTTTAATCCGGTTAGTTACGCCAATACATCCGCTGAAATTGCAGGCTACGGCGCGAAGGTGACAGGAATCATGGATGCAAAAGCTTGGTTATTTGCACGCGCGAACAACAAGACTTACAACGGTACTAACGCGGCAACGCTCTCATTTCAAGGTGTTCCCAGTGCTGGCGGCGACGTTAAAATGGTTCCGGGCATTAGCGCTTTCGATAGCCAAGATACGGGAACGGGTAAGACGGTCACTTTTAGTGGCGCAACAATTAGCGGCACCGATGCCAATAAATTTGCCCTGTTTGCGACCGCAGGAACAACAACTGCCAACATCACTCCAGCTCATCTTAGCGTGACCGCCACCGATGCAATGAAAACTTACGGCCAGACCATGACACTGACGAGCTTTACCGTAGCAGGCTTAGCGGGCGGTGAAACTATCGGCGCAATTACCGAAACCAGCCCGGGCACTGACGCAACCGCCAGCGTGGAAGGTAGTCCGTATGTGATCACACCGGGCATCGCCACTGGCGGTACTTTTAAACCGTCCAACTACACTATTGTTTATATCAATGGTGCGCTGACCGTAACACGTAGCTCTTTGTAGCGATTATGTGCGCCACCGCACAAGCGACGCTGTGAAATAGAACGATGATTAGCCCACTTGTTAATGGGGTCAAATCATGTTCAAAAAATCCTTTCTGCATCTTTCTGTTGCACTCGCTTTATCGGCTGCATCAGGAATCGTACTCGCCGCTTCTGCCAGCACGTCCGTTCCTGTGTCGGCATCGGTTACGCAAAACTGCTCTATCAGCACCACATCTGCTCTCGCCTTCGCCGCTTATGATCCGATCGGAACTAATGCAACTGCCGCGCTAAACGCCACCGGTCAGATCAGCGTTGCCTGTTCCAAGGGCGCAGTCGGCCTCACCATAGGAATGGATAACGGCACCCACGTTGCCGGCGCGCAACGCCAGATGCTTGGGGGAACCGCCGCGAACTTGCTGCTATACAACATTTTTCAGCCTCCCAATAATACGCCGGGCACCGCCTGCACTTTCCCCGGAACCACAGCGTGGACGGCTATCGGCACAGGTCTGTTAACTCTCACCAGCGCACCGACCAAAGTGGTTCGAGTTTACAACGTGTGCGGAACGGTTCCCGGTGGACAGGATGTCGCCGCGGATACTTATTCCGACACCGTCGGCGCTTCCATCAACTTCTAATGAGGATACCTGCTTTGACAAACTTATCTCGCACTATCAGTCGGACTGAAGAAAATCATCAATGGCGAACCGCCGCGTATCTCGTTCTCTGTGCCGTTGCGCTCCTCAGTCCGAGCATCGCAAACGCGGCAGGTTGGGAGATCGACCCGGTTCGCATTGAGTTATCTCCGCAACAACAAACTGCTGCGCTCACCGTGAAGAACAGTTCGGATCAAGCAACATCGATTCAGATTCAGGCAGTCGCATGGTCACAACGCTATGGCAAGGATGTCTACTTGCCGACCAATGAGTTGCTCGTTTCACCCCCCATTTTTACTATCGCCCCAAAAGGTGAACAAATCATTCGTGTTGCTTTGCGTCGGCAAGCGGATGCCACACACGAACTAAGCTATCGTTTAAATCTTCAGGAACTTCCTCCACCGTCAACCCCCAATTTTATGGGTGTAAAGGTTGCGTTACGCGTGAGTCTGCCCGTATTCGTCCAATCGTTACAAGGCGGAGTTGCACCAAAAATGGTGTGGGATATAGCGCGGATGGCGGAAGATCAGTTGAAAGTTGTGGTGCGAAACTCAGGAAATGCGCATGTGCAGATTTCTGATTTTGCGCTTTATGTGCCAGGCAACGATAAGCCGATCACCGGTGAATCCGGATCAAGCTATGTACTGGCCGGGCAAATGCAAGAGTGGCTGCTGAAGACAAACTCAATAGAGAAAATAATCAGCAATCGCTTGCATTTCATCGCCTACACCGATGCCAACAACATCGACACAGAAATTGTGCTGCATAAACCGTAAGTACGCGACGGCATTTCTGACTCTCAGCTGTATATTCCCTTGCTCCGCAGCAACAACCGAGGGCTGGATTCCACTCCCCCCCGCTGAACCTAGGAAGGGTATTGTCGCGCGCCATAGCTCCCGCCTCAAAGAACGGTTGTTGCTGGTCAATATCAACCAGCAACAATTGAATCAAACCGTGCTGGTGCTCGAGGATAATGAAGGAGCGCTTTATTTGTGGAGCCACGATTTACAACGCTGGCGTTTTCGTCCACCCGACACCTCCACGGGCATCGATTATCAAAACGAGAAATACTATCCGCTCAGTGCAATTTCCGGCATATCCCATGTGTATGACCGGAAGAAACTTACGCTCACAATTCAAGTGCGTTCCGATGCGTTCACCGAAACCAAGCGCGCAGCGCAATTTGAAAAGAGTTCTTTACTTGGCAAAACGGATATTGGCGGATTTATTAACTATGATCTGTTGGCCGCCGATGCCCCGAATGTAGCGCAGCGCTCAGGGCAATTTGAGCTGGGCTATTTCAACCACACTGGCATCGGCATCAGCAACGTGCTGGTTGAGCGTCTCGACAGCGGTTCCCGAATAACTCGGCTGGATACCACTTGGACTAGCGATTATCCGGAAAGGATGCAAACGTTACATCTGGGCGATGCCATTACCACGCCCGGCACTTGGGGTAGCTCGTTGCGTTTCGCCGGGGTTCAGTTCGGCACAAATTTTGGCACGCAGCCAAGCTTTGTCATGTCTCCATCGCAAAGTGCCGTTGGTCAGGCAATATTGCCGTCAACCGTTGATGTGTTTATCAACAACGCGCTCGCCTCACACCAGAGCGTGCCGCCCGGCCCATTCTCGATCAGCAATCTTCCCGTTATTACCGGTGCGGGCGAAGTGCGCCTAGTTGTGCGCGATCTATTGGGGCGCGAGCAACTTATTACGCAGTCGTTTTACGGTAGCCAGACACTGTTGCGCACAGGGCTGGAAAACTTTTCCTACGAAATCGGTGCAGTGCGTGAGAACTTCGGTATCAATAGCGACGATTACGGCAATTGGCTTGGTAGTGCCACCTATCGGCGCGGAATGAACGATCAATTCACCGGAGAAGTCCACGCCGAAACGATGGGCAGTCAAGCCACCGTCGGTGTCGGAGGCGACACCCTGTTCTCGCAATTCGGCACGCTCAATACCTACGTTGCAGGCAGTCAACATGGCGCAGAGCAAGGCGTGCTGACGCTACTTGGATTCGACCGACTGGCACAACCCTGGAGTTTCGGTGCACGCACGCAATGGACCAGCAGCAACTACACGCAATTAGGATTTGCCTCATCGCAGTTGGCACCCGCACAACTGAGCAGTGTTAATTTAAGCTATGCCATGCACGCTGGTGGTTCAGTTGGTATCGCCTATGTCGGGCAACAAAACCGTCTTCAAGCCGATACGCGCATCGCCACGTTGAGTTACAGCGTGACGTTGGGAAAAGTTAGCACCCTCAATATTTCTGCACTCAGAAATTTGACCGGCGAGCTAAGCACCTCAATTTTCGCGCTGCTCAGTGTTGCTTTGGGTCACTCAACGAGCTTGCTGGTCAGTTCACAGTCCCTGTCCGATGCCACTGAAGTGACTTCCAGCCTGCAACGCAATTTGCCTCTCGGGGAAGGTTACGGCTATCGCCTGCAAGGTCGCACCGATAGCAGCAGTGAAGCATCCTATTCGCTGCAGAATAATATCGGCACATATACGGTAGCTGCGGCGCAAAACCAGGGCGTTACCTCCACCCGATTGAATGCGTCGGGCGGCATCGCGGTACTCGGCAGCGATGCATTCATGAGCCGCCGTATCGACCAAAGTTTTGCAGTCGTTCGCATTCCAGATTATCCAAATGTAAGTGTACTTGCCGACAACCAACCATCAGGCCGAACCAACGCCGACGGTAATGCGCTAATTCCTCGCTTGCGTGCGTATGACAACAACGTGATTTCGATAGACCAGCGCGATCTGCCTTTGGATGCGGAAATCAATACGCTCAAACTCAATGCAGCCCCTGCTTTTCGTAGTGGCACTGAAGTGAAATTTCCAATCAAACATTCACACGGTGCGACACTCACTATTCATCTTGAAAACGGCAAACCGTTGCCCGTTGGCGCTTCTGTTCAGGTAGCGGGGAAAGATGCAATTTATTCTGTCGGATACGACGGCGAGATATATGTCGTCGATCTCGATCCGATCACTACGCTGGTGGCGATCTGGGGCGGACAGCATTGTAAATTCGATGTACGCTTCAGCGTAAGCAGCAACCCCTTGCCTGACCTCGGCATCTTCATTTGCAAAGGAGTTAAGTAATGACAAATCCCCATAGCAATCTGATCCATCGTGCCGTCGCTCACCATCGCCGCAAACTCTTTGCTGTAACGGCTGCTTTGTGTGTCTTGTTGTCGCAACCCGCGCTCGCCGAAAATTCCTGCGAGATCAATTCCGTTAGCGCCGTCGATTTTGGTAATTACAACGTTTTTAGCCCGAGCAACGACAATGGCGTAGGAAGTATCACCATCCGCTGTCAGGGCGGCGGCTCGTCCGCTCTTGTTACCCTGAGCAGCGGACAAAGCAACAGTTACGTCTCACGAATAATGCGTAGCGGCGGAAATGCACTGAACTACAACCTTTACACCAGTGCCGCCCGAATTGTGGTTTGGGGAGATGGTAGCGGCGGTAGCAGCGCCATGTCAGTGAGCAAAAATAGTACGACGACACTGAGCGTATTTGGACAGATTCCTGCCGGACAGGATGTCGCCATCGGTGTCTATTCCGATAGCATCACGACGATCATCAATTTTTGACGCGGCAATTAGCCGAAAGAAATTCTAAATGTGCCAATTAAGAAGAAGGGATAAGGGTTGAAAGAAAACCCCACCGGCACAGGATTCGAAGTGGGGATTTTACCCCTTCACCCTTCACGGTAAAGCCGAGTCCCTTAATTTTTATTTTTGCTGCTGTTGTTGCTGTTCTTCTTGTTGCTTAGCTGCCGCAGCAGCGGCATTTCTCTGTGCGGCACGTTCTGCCCGCAGCCTGCTCAATTCAGCCGATTCTTTTCTGGCTTGCTCCTGAAGTGCAAAGTCGCGATCACGTTGATCTTCGGCAGCTTTCTCCGCATCAATTCTCTTTTGAAATTCCGGGCTTCTGGATGATTGCGCAGCTTGATCATCAGCCGCAACAGCCATCTCTGAGGAAGCCAAGAAAGCCAAGACTACGAAAAGTCCAACGCATAAGGATCGCGAACTCTTAAAAATGATATAGCCCAGTTTGAAAAAGGTTTGTTGATTACCCATGATATTTCTCCTTGTGAAGATAAAGGACTTAATTAACGGGAAATACGGAAAATAGAATACATCTTGCTCACCATAACTGCAATGCCAACAACTTTTAAAGGTTTCCTACAGCGCGTGAACTGATAGTTGCAAAGGCCAAGGATAATTTCCCGGCATGATGTCAGGACGAAGCACAAAACGAAAACTCAGTTCGTGGAGCTGATTGGCCGGAAATGAACCGCGCTGCACAATAACGCCGCCATCTGCTCCCATCTGAATCGTGCTGCCCAGACCGCCAATTTCAACCGAGTCAAATACATCGCTGACCGGATAGAACTCCATGAGATAGCCGGATTGGCTATTTGACTCCACGGAAAAGCGCGTTGCTGCCGGAACTTCTACATAACCACGCGCTACATCATTTTGGGAAACCTTGAGTTGGCTCGCTTGAAAATTGGTTTGCATTTTGGCATGAGCAACTACGGTGACCGAAACCGGCATAGCCGCACTCATCTGCGCCGCTGCAACTGGCATCGCCACTACCGGTGCCAGCCCAACAGTGGCCGCCAGCGCGCAGGCAACCAGATTACGCTGCAACAATAATCCTCTTTCAACCTGTCCGCTGCTCGCATGCCCTGCCTTGATCAATTCTTCGCCCAAATATCGCCCGGTTTCAATCCGCTGATGCAAAGTTTTCTCAAGTTGCTGTCGCGTAATGCAGCCGTTTGCCACGAGAATATTTCCCAGAGCGAAATCGCCGGTGACGAGAGCTGCATCAGTTTGATACTCCTTAAACTTAACAATGGCCTGTCGTTCGCGTTGTGTTAGCTCGGTACTACCGATTAAAACCGAGCTCAGTTGACAATTTTCCCGCTGCTGTTCGGCAGTGCGTAATATTTTATCCAGATGCTGGTGCTCGCCAGCCGTTAAAGTAACTACGCGGTCAAGCTGATCCAGGTATTTTTCAATGGTGTCGTTTTTTGCCTTGCCGATTTTCATCTGCGCCCCAATCCATCAAGTTGGTGTGAAATATTTGAAGGATTCTGGTTGCGGAATTCAGAACAGTCTGTCTGCCAGCGCATAAACGGGAGAAAAATACGCTGGACGTGCTTGCAGAACAAGAACTGAAATTCATCTTGTTTACGAAAGCAGGAATCGGGGGAGTGCTTGTCGTTTGTGACGCTTGAAACGACCTTGTTCTTGCTGAACATAATCGCATAAAGGTGCGACAGCTTGAGTCTATGGCTTTTACAACACGTGTCGTATCTACACGTTATTCGACAAATTATTTGCGGAGCGTATGCTGCAAAAATTCAGCATTTCTCCCAGCGTTTTTTCGGCTTCATTCATTGATTGGAAAACACCTAAAAACTTTGCCTCGTTGTCATAGAGTCCGCGCCGGGTTTGCGGGTCTACAGTGAGATATATTTTAAGCATGATCATCTCCCTTCACATTCTTTGTCGGACTTTCCTTGAGAGTTTCCGGTGTAAACTTCACACGCTAGTTGCTCAATAATCAGATGAATCAAATTGTGTTTCGTTGAGCTCCATCAAAATATCGGTTGACTCAAACTCTTCCCATTCATAATCTTCTACATCCTGTTCACTCAAGTTATATTCAACAGAATCTTGCGGTTCGTCCATATCCAGCAAGTCGTATGGCATGGGTTGATGGATATGTGTGATATTCAGTTGTTGTGCGTTCATTTCAGTCTCCCTGGTGTGTGCGTTGTGTGTTTCGATGGCTGCATTGTGCGCGGAGACGCATGTAGGAAGAATCAGAGAATGTCTAATTCTTGTGTAGGAAGTTGTTTCGTGATTTTTGTAGGAAAAAGTGGTATGACTTTGGGGGAATCATGCCGCCATTATCCTGATTCGGTGCCAGGTTAATGCACCGAATAGCGGGGTGGTTTGCTTATTATTCGGAGGATACTTGGCTATCCGATTGATTCGACGGATAATCCGTTTTATCCGGCGTTACTGGTTTGAATCAATTGCGCCAGCTTATTTTTCGCCGCACCGCTGGCAATGGTTTCGGCGGCTTTCTTCACCCCTTGCGCCAGCGTATCGGCTAATCCGGCCACGTAGATTGCCGCACCCGCGTTGAGCAACACGATGTCGCGTGCCGCGCCGGGCTGATTGTCGAGTACACCGAGCAACATGGCCTTGGCTTCTGCGGCATTGGCCACTTTAATCGCATCCAGCGGTGCCGCTTGCAGACCAAACTCTTGCGGTGTCAGGATGTATTCATTTACTTGACCATCTTTTAACTCTGCAACAAACGTTGCGCCGCTGATGGTAATTTCATCCAAGCCATCATTACCATTCACCACCAACACATGACGGCTACCGAGGCGTTGCAGCACACGTGCTTGAATACCGACTAAATCAGTGTGAAATACGCCCATCACCTGATTGTCCGCGCCCGCCGGATTGGTCAACGGCCCCAGCACGTTGAACATCGTGCGCACGCCCAGCTCCTTCCGCACTGGCGCGGCATATTTCATCGCGCCATGGAAGTTGGGCGCAAACATAAAGCCAATACCGATCTGGTCGATACTGTGCCCCACCTGCTCCGGTGTCAGATTGAGATTCACGCCCAGCGCTTCCAATACATCGGCAGAACCGCAAGTTGAGGACACGGAACGTCCGCCGTGTTTTGCCACTCGCGCGCCTGCCGCTGCCGCAACCAAAGCACTGGCAGTCGAAATATTGAAGGTGTGCGCTGCATCGCCGCCCGTACCGCAAGTGTCCACCAGATATTCGCGCTGCGTCACCGGAACTTTGCTGGCAAATTCGCGCATTACAAAAGCGGCAGCGGATATTTCACCGATGGTTTCTTTCTTCACGCGCAGGCCGACCAAGATCGCCGCGATCATGGTCGGCGGAACTTCACCACTCATAATTTGCCGCATCAGTGACAGCATTTCGTCGTAGAAAATCTCGCGCTGTTCAATCAAGCGCACCAGTGCTTGTTGCGGAGTAATCATGGTTATCGCTTCCCATCCAAAAAATTCTTCAGCATGTCATGCCCGTGCTCAGTGAGGATCGACTCGGGATGAAATTGCACGCCGTGCACCGCCAGCGTTTTATGCCGCACGCCCATGATCTCGCCATCGTCCGTCCACGCAGTGATCTCCAGACAATCCGGCAGCGATTCGCGCTCTATCACCAAGGAGTGGTAGCGCGTAGCGGTGAAGGGATTAGGCAGGCCGGTGAACACACTGTTACTCTGATGGTTGATGAGCGAAGTCTTGCCGTGCATCAGCGTCTTGGCGTGGATAATTTTGCCGCCAAAAGCCTGGCCGATACTCTGATGGCCGAGACACACGCCCAGCAACGGAATCTTGCCCGCAAAGTGGTTAATCGTGGCGACCGAAATACCCGCCTCATTCGGCGTACACGGGCCGGGCGACACGACGAGATATTCTGGCTGCAACTTTTCAATCTGCTCCACCGTAATCTCGTCGTTGCGATGTACCTCGACTTCCGCGCCCAGCTCGGCAAAATATTGCACCAGGTTGTAGGTGAANNCAGCCTTAGTCGAATGGCTAGTAGTCTCATCAGAGAAAAGCGAAATCATAATTTCATCCTTTTCAGACCGTCTTTGAGAACTGGAACATTGAAATTTAACAAAAGCCCAGTTTTGAAAGCACTCAGCCTAAGGTAAGTTAATAATTGAGCTTCGTGAATGGGAAGAATTTTATCTACTGTCTTCAGTTCAAGAATAAGTTGGTCTTCCACCACAATGTCCATACGATAGGCACAATCGAGAGTTATTGCTTTATAGCGTACAGGAAGAGTTACCTGTCGCTGGAAACTTATATTCTGACATCCCAGTTCATAACAGAGACATTCCTCATAA
>PLYB01000197.1 GCA_003151655.1 Gallionellaceae bacterium
AGATTTCGATTGATGCCGTGATTCAGAAAGAACCAGGGGAAGGTGAAGATCAAACCGACCTCATCATGCTCACCCATCAGACCCGCGAGAAGCGCATCAACGCGGCGATTGCCAAGATGGAAAAATTGTCGGTGGTGGCGGGTAAAGTAACCAAGTTAAGGTTGGAAGAGCTGGGTAAATAAAAATGCGGAAGTTTTTAGCTGATTGAGTTGGGAGAGTTTCATGGCAACCGATATTGTATTGCGGAGCAAGGTCAAAAAGTGCATCAACGCGCTGGATTCCAAGCTGCCAGTCGTGTTTGGCGATCCGCCGTTGATTCAGGGGGGCAAGGATGCGAGCCTGTATGTCAAGAGCCTGCATGGCGGCGAGAGCGATTTGATCTGCAACTTGGCTGCCCGTATCGATATCGACGAAGGCGGTGGTACCTATTTGTTTTCCGGTAACCGGGGTACGGGCAAGACCACCGAGTTGATGCGCCTGGCCGACATGTTGCGGCAACGGGGGGACGAAGTGTTCTACGTGGACATGTCCGAATACCTGAACCTCACCAAAACCGTGGAAATCACCGATTTCCTCATCAGCCTGCTGGGCGGCTTCTCGGAAAAGATCGAGGAACGTTTCGGAAAAAATCCCGGCGACAGAGGCTTTTTCGAGCGGATAGGGCAATTTCTCCAGTCCGAGGTCAAGGTCGCGGGTATTGATTTTAAGGCGGGCGGCGACATCTCGACCACGCTTAAGATGTCCTTGCAGCAAGATCCCGACTTCAAGGAGCAATTGCAGAAAGGGACGCGCGGCCATGTTGCGCGACTGGTGCAGGAGGCTCGCCGTTTTGTGGCGGATGCCATTGCCGCTATCCGTACGCATGTGGCTGAGGATAGGAAAATTGTGCTGATCGTGGATTCGGTCGAGCGGCTGCGCGGCGTGGGGGACAGCAAAAGCGTTGCAGAGGTGTTCAATAGCGTGGAAACCCTGTTTTCTGGCAGCTCGGACAATCTGCGCTTCCCGCCGCTATATCTGGTTTGCACCGTTCCGCCCTATCTTTCTGCGTTGACGGGAAGCGTGGCGGCCTACTATTCCGGCGGGCAGATATTCATGTTGCCCAGCGTGCATGTCTATGAAAATCAGCCGCAGGATGGGGAAGCGCCGGTTCGTTCGGACGAGGGGCTGGAGGCGATGCTGACCATCGTTGCCAAGCGTTTCCCCGAGTGGAAGGAATTCTTTACCCGCGAACAATTGCTGCGCCTCGCGGCGAGTTCCGGCGGCGACCTGCGTGATTTTTTCCGCATGATAGAGCTGTGCATTATCGAAGCACTGAACCCGTCATCGTTGCCGTTGCCGTTGCAGGACAAGGTGATTGCCAATGCCGAGAGCGCGTTGCGTAACGACATGCCGCTGGCGCGCGATGACAAGGCTCGCCTGAAAACTGTACAGGAGAAGCACAAAAGTGAGTGGGACAACCTGGACGATCTGCCGAATTTTGCACGCCTGATGGAAGGGAAATACATCCTCAACTACCGCAACGGCGACAATTGGTTCGATGTTCATCCGCTGTTGCGTTCTACTGTTTCCGACTGTGCCTGAAACCGACTACCAAACCTCGCTGGATGACATCTGGCGCAAGCTGCGTCCCCATCTGGAATGGACGGAAGGCTTTGCGCTGGTCGTCTTGTTTACCCGCCGCCCCGCGCCGGTCGATGCTCTGCGCAAGCGCCTGGAAGAAATGCTGAGTCTGAATACTTTGCCTTTGCGCAAATTTGTTTTGCAACAACCGGAACAACTTGATACCACGCTGATCGGTGTGTTGACCAGTCGTCCACTAAATGGCAAACATCCGCCGCTGTGGCTGGAAATGTGGCGGGATGTGGGCAGCGAAGAACAGCGTAAGGAACAGCGCCGCGCCGTGTGGATGGTGCTGTCCCGACTCAACGAACGGCGTTTTTTGCTGGAGCGCGATGTGGCCTGTCCGCTGGTGTTGATTCTGCCCGCAGAATTGCGCATGGATATTCCGAGTATGGCTCCCGACCTGTGGAGCGTGCGTTCCTTCACCGCCGATTTGCCTGAGCCTGCGGTTGTTTCGCAGGAAGTGAGAGAGGTAGTAACGAGCTACGCACCCTCAGTGCTGGCAAGCAGCCGCGAACCGTCTGTTGCGGAATTGGAATGGCAGCGTTTATGGGATGCCACCTCCAACAAACAGCGGCTGGCAGCGGAAGCCGCATTCGCCGCCATCAATGCGGCGCTGGAACGTATGGATTTTGCTGCCGCACGGCAAATCACCGATCAGGTGTTGGGGGTGCTGCGCAGCAGCGGTGAAAGCGAACCCAACGCCTTGCGCCGCCTCAGCATCGCGCTCGATTATTCCGGTGATGTGAATCAAAAGCTAGGCCGACTGGAAGAAGCGCGCGCGGCGTATGCGGAAAGTTTGGAACTGAACCGTCGCCTGCGCGAGGCGGTGGGCGACGCGCCGCAAACCCTGCGCGACCTGATTATATCGCTCGAAAGATTAGGTAATGTTGAACAAGCTCTTGGGCAGATGGAGGAGGCGCGTGCTGTTTACGCGGAAAGCCTAGATTTGTGCCGTCGCCAGCGTGAGATTTTGGGTGAGGTGCCGGAGGTATTGCGTGACCTGAGCATATCGCTCGACAGCATCGGGCGGGCAGATGAAGCGTTGCTGCGACTGGAAGAAGCGCGCGCGGCCTATGCGGAAAGTTTGGAACTTCGCCGCCGCTTGCGCGAGGCCGTGGGCGATGCGCCGCAAGTGCTGCGCGACCTGAGCGTGTCGCTTGAAAAAGTAGGCAATGTAGAAGCAGCGCTGGGGCGGCTGGAAGAAGCACGCGCGGCTCATGCTGAAAGCCTTGAACTGAGCCGCAGCCTGCGCAAGATTTTGGGCGATACTCCGCCCGCACTACACGATCTTGGTGCGGCGTTAGAAAACGTGGGGGATATGGATAAAACGCTGGGTCGGCTGGAAGAGGCGCGT
Organism: Gallionellaceae bacterium; assembly: GCA_003151655.1. GTDB lineage: Bacteria > Pseudomonadota > Gammaproteobacteria > Burkholderiales > Gallionellaceae > PALSA-1006. Next base: position 2,978 of record PLYB01000197.1, read on the forward strand.
GCAGTCTATATGGAAAGCTTGGAGCTTTTCCGCAGCCAGCGCGAGACCTCGGGAGGCTCGTCAGAAACCCTGCGTGCGCTAAGCATCTTGCTCAATAAAGTTGGTAATGTAGATCAAGAGCTTAATCATTATGATGAAGCGCGCGCGGCTTATATGGAAAGTTTAGAACTGAGCCGTCACCTGCGCGAGACATTGGGTGAGACACCGCAAACGCTGCGCGACCTGAGCGTCTCGCTCGACAACATCGGGCGAGTGGAGCTAGCTCAAGGTAGGGTGGAAGAAGCGCGCGCGGCTTATGCTGAAAGCATGGGGCTGCGCCGCCTCCTTTGCAAGATCTTGCGCACCCCTCAGGTATTGCGTGAGCTGAGCATCTCACTCAGCAACATTGGGCTGGTAAATGAAGCGTTAGGTCAATGGAAAGAGGCGCGCGCTGCCTATACGGAGAGTTTGGAACTTCGCCGTCGCCTGCGCGAGACCGTGGGTGATTCGCCGGATGTGATTCGCGACCTAGGCGCGTCGCTCGATAGCATAGGGCGAGTGGAAGAGGCTCTGATGCGATGGGAAGAAGCGCGGGTGGCTTACGCTGAAAGTTTGGAACTTTTTCGCCGCCTGCGCGAAACTTTGGGCGATGCGCCACAGGGACTGCGCAGCCTAAGCGTTTCGCTTAATAATGTCGGGCGAGTAGAGTTAGCGCTGGATAGATTAGAAGAAGCGCGTGCGGCTTATGTTGAAAGCGTGGGACTTTTTCGCCGCCTGCGCGAGACCTTGGGCGACGCGCCACAAACTCTACACGATCTGGGCATCTCGCTTGACAACATCGGGCAGGTGGATGAGGCTCTGGGTCTAATGGAAGAAGTGCGAGCGGTGTATATGGAAAGTCGGGAGATTTTTTCTCGATTGGTAAAAGCGTTCCCTGATGTCCCTCAGTACCGAAGTGATCTGGCTAGAGCAGAGCAGCATCTTATGGCGCTGGAGCAGCATGCCCCATTGATGGATCACTGAATAATTAACTGGATTCCCGCCTGCGCGGAAACGACGACAAAGAGAGCAATAAATGAAATACATTTCCACACGCGGCAATGCGCCCGCAAAAACATTCACCGAAATTCTGCTGGGTGGCTTGGCTCCCGATGGTGGCTTATATCTGCCGGAGCAATATCCGCAGGTGACGCGCGCCGAGCTGGATGCGTGGCGCGCATTGTCGTATGCCGATCTCGCGTTCGCGGTGTTGTCCAAATTCGCTACCGACATTCCGGCGGCTGACCTGAAAACTATCATCGACAAGACCTACATCGCGCAGGTTTACAGCAATGGTCGCGCTGACAGCGATGCATCGCAGATCACTCCGTTGCGCACGCTGGAACCGGGTGTGCATATCCTCGAACTTTCCAACGGCCCGACGCTTGCCTTCAAAGACATGGCGATGCAGTTGCTCGGCAATTTGTTCGAGTACGCGCTGGCGAAACAACATGACGAGCTGAATATTCTTGGCGCGACTTCCGGCGATACCGGTTCCGCTGCGGAATATGCGATGCGAGGCAAACGCGGTATCCGCGTGTTCATGCTGTCGCCGAATGGAAAAATGTCGGCCTTTCAGCGCGCGCAGATGTATTCGCTGCAAGANNGCGTGTCGGCGCAGATCGTTTACTATTTCAAGGGCTACTTCGCCGCGACGAAATCGAATGACGAACAGGTAGCGTTCTCTGTTCCCTCCGGCAACTTCGGCAATATCTGCGCGGGGCACATCGCGCGCATGATGGGTTTGCCTATCGGCCAATTGATTTTGGCAACCAACGAGAATGATGTACTGGATGAATTCTTCCGCACCGGCGTATATCGGCCGCGCGGCACCGACCACACTTACCAGACCAGCAGCCCGTCGATGGACATTTCCAAGGCCAGCAATTTCGAGCGCTTCGTGTTCGATCTGGTCGGGCGGGATGGCGCGAAAGTGCGTGAATTTTGGAGCAAGGTGGATGCAGGCGGCTCGTTCGACATAAAGGGTACGCCGTACTGGCACGCCTTGTCGCAATTCCATTTCGCCTCCGGCAAGAGCTCGCATCAGGATCGATTGATGACTATCCGCGAACTATGGGAAGAATACGGTGTGATGATCGACACCCATACCGCCGACGGCCTCAAGATCGGCTTGGCGCAGCGTCGCCCAAGCTTGCCACTGATCTGTCTGGAGACCGCGCTACCCGCCAAATTTGCCGAGACGATACAGGAAGCTTTGGGGCGTGAGCCGGAGCGTCCGGCAGCACTCGAAGGTATTGAAAATCTGCCGCAACGCTGCGAAGTGATGGATGCGGATGTTGTAAAGTTAAAGGCGTTTATTGCAGCGAACGTGCCTGATCCTAGAATCCTCAGTTAAACCATGTCAATCCCCCTCGATTTAACTCGGGACAGGCTTCGATACGCCCAAAAAACGGGCTACTCAGGACGAACGGTCTCTCACCAAACTGGAGATCACATCTTTAGTCCGTTCGTCCCGAGTAGGCGTAGCCGTATCGAGGGAAGCAAAGCATGAACATTGTGATAACTGAGTTTTCCAGGCTGATTGATTTTGCTCGAAATTGAGGAATGAACAACCTGCTCCTGCTCATCCTCTGTTTCATCATCGGCATGTTATTGCGCCGTTTCAGGCGCATTCCCGACAACGCTCCGGCGACACTGAATAGTTTCATCATCCACGTCTCGTTGCCCGCGCTGACGTTTCTGTATATCCATCAACTCAAATTTTCTGGCGACGTGTTATTGGTTGCGGCGATGGCCTGGCTGCTGTTCGGCTTGTCGGCTGGATTCTTTTGGCTTATTGGGCGGTGGTTGCAATTGTCGCGTGCCACTACGGGCGCGCTGATACTGGTGGGCGGGCTGGGCAATACGTCGTTTTTCGGACTGCCGATGGTCGAGGCATTCTATGGCAAAGAGGGGCTGAGTACCGCCATCGTTGCCGATCAACTGGGATCGTTCTTTGTACTCTCTATTCTGGGGATTACGTTTGCCGGGATTTATTCTTCGGGTCGCCCGACGGTGGCGGAGATCGGCAAACGTATCATGTCGTTTCCGCCTTTCATCGCGCTGACGGTGGCACTGCTACTCATTCCGGTTAGCTATGCCGACTGGATGATTGTTTTACTTCAGCGCTTGGGCGACACGCTGGCTCCAATGGCGCTGGTGTCGGTCGGCTTGCAATTGCGCTTGGGGCATCTGGCCGAACATAAGCGCAATCTGGCATTGGGCTTGGCTTTTAAACTGGTGCTCGCGCCGCTGGTGATTTACTTGCTCTATGTGCAATTGCTCGGCGCGCACGGGCAAACAATGCAGGTTACTTTGTTCGAGGCTGCCATGCCGCCGATGATCACTGCGGCAATTGTGGCATCGGAACATGAGCTTGATCCGCCGCTGGCGAACTTGATGGTGGCAATCGGTTTGATACTTTCTTTCATCACTTTGAGTGCATGGTGGTGGACGATGCGCGGGGTGTGAATTAGTCGTCAGGGAAGCGCCGATTAAGTCCGAAAACAATGGTTCGATACACCCAAAGGGTGCGAGAACCTCTTCGAGGCATTTTCCGTTCGTCCCGAGTGCCGCGCTTGCGCGGTGTATCGAGGGAGCGAACGGAAAACACTCACCACGAACGGACTTAATCGGTGTTTCCTTAGTTCATCCCCTGACATATCGCATTGGCCCAGAGCAGAGAATCGGCGTGTATTTTTCTCAGATCCTGATGGCTGAGATAAGGGAAGCTGCTGATTCCGTCGAGAATACCCTGCTCATTGTCTTGTTCAAAATGTTCTACCAGCTGCAGAAGTTTTCCCAGCTCGCCTTCACGTGTAAGTAGCGCGGCCACAATTTTTTTGTCGAGTTTGATCTGCGCGATGATCTCATCGATAGGAACTCCCAGCAGGGTGTCGATCAATGACAAAATTCCCGTCAGGAAAGCGTGATCCTCGAAGGCAGCTTCGTCCTTTTCTTTGGCGATCATTCCCATGGTGCGCCCGCGCGATGCCGCCAACAGTTGCAGCGGCGACAATTTATCTTGTCCGCCGCTGCCTTTCGCGTAGAGCAGCAACTGAATCCAGCGTTGCAACTGGCGTCTGCCCAACAGAGTGACCGATTCTCTGATCGATGAAATTGTCCGCGTAGAGCCGACTGCGGCGGAGTTGGAGAACTTCAACAGGCTAAAGCTGAGCGCGGCATTTTCCTTGATGGTTTTTTCAATATCGCCTAAATCCGCATCGGTCATCACCTGACCCAGTAGCTTCAAAATACTGAGATCGGGAATCGAAATGCGTCGCCCACTGATGATTTGCGGCTTGGCGAAAAAATAGCCCTGAAAGAGGTCGAAGCCGAGCTTGCTACAGAACTCGAATTGCTCAAGTGTTTCCACTTTTTCAGCCAGCATGGCGAGCTTGGGGTTGAGGGATTTGATCTTGCTCATCAGAGCGGTTAAGTCGGTCGAGCCAAGTTCAAGGATGTCGATCTTGACGATATCGGTCAATGGCAGAATGGCTGTTGATGCTTCGTTCAAGTCAATCACATCATCCAGCGCTATTTTGTAGCCTAAGGATTTGAGTTGGCGGCAACGCGCTATGACTGCTTCGGTGATTTCAACCGTTTCCAGAATTTCAAAGATGGTTTTTTCTTTGGGCAACAACTCGATTACGTCATCGAATAGCATTGCCTCATTGACATTGATAAAGCCGAGACAGCTACCCAATACCGAGTCCATCCCCAACTCGTTAAAGGCATTGCTGATGACCTTGATGGTGGCAGTGTAATCGCATTGGTGATCGGCAAAATTGGCAATGTGATCGTTTCTGAACAGCAACTCAAAGGCAACCACGTTTTTGTTTTTATCCAAAATCGGTTGCCGCCCCAAATACAATTGTTCGCTGGTGGATGAGGCAGTCATGTCGTTAGGGCGAGCAAATGCAAGCGGCTGGCTTGTGTTAGATGAGATTCGAAAATCATATATGCTCCACCCCTCCCCGTAGCTGCCATCTTTGCATCGTAGTCACTAATGACTAATGCGTGATTATAAACAGCATTTGGATTTTGTGTTGCTGATGATTATGTGTTCATTCGGGTGTATTCTTGATCCTGCTGGAAAAGATGCCTGAGCGAGGTTATAGTTTGTAGGCTCATTAGAAATGATTTGGAATGAATATGACTGAAGTTACTAAACGCGGCACGTGTGCACATTCCCCTGATATGGATTGGTGTCAGGTGCGGGAAACGACACTGATGCTGGAAGTTGCCACAGGACAAATCGAGGCTGCGATGAAAGACAGCAACTCGTCTGTTGATGTGCTGACTGATAGCTTTACCACGATGGCTGGCTATCTGGGCATGATTTCCAGCACGCTCGCGGCATTGCCGGACGAAGGTGAAATCGGTGACACTAAAAAAAATGTGCTGGAAGCGGCGAATCATGTAACCGGCATGGTACATCAGTCTATTGTCGCTTTTCAGTTTTATGACAAACTGACGCAGCGCTTGGCCCATGTTTCTCACAGCCTGGCCGCATTGAATGATCTGGTGGGAGATAAGAGCCGGGTACTCAGTCCGCAAGAGTGGGTAGTGCTACAGGAAAAAATTCGTTCCAAGTACACCAGCGTTGAAGAGTGCGCGATGTTCGATGCGGTGATGGGCGGAATGACCGTACATGAAGCGCTCGATCATTATATGAGCGACATGAAAGACAAAGGCAGCGACATCGATCTGTTTTAACCCAAATAATCTATTAGGACGTAGGTCGGACTTTAGTCCGACATATCGGGTTACCCCGCAGGGGTTCTTGTACCCTTTGGGTGAAACCCGACCTACAACACCTGGATTTTGTGATGCCCAACGGCTAATGAACAATCTGGGTTAAACGAACCGCATCGACAGGTCGATGGCATTAACATCTTTAGTGAGTGCGCCAATGGAAATACGATCCACTCCCGTTTCGGCGATAGCGCGCACCATTTTTAAATTAATGCCGCCGGAGGCTTCCAGTTCTGCACGGCGCGAGGTGAATTGGACTGCGTCGCGCATGCCATCAAGATCGAAATTATCCAGCAGGATAAGCCGGGCTCCGGCATCCAGTGCTTCGCTGAGCTCGTCCATATTCTCTACTTCTATCTGCACGGTCGCGCCTTCCGGTGCCAATAAGAATGCCTGCTGGAGCGCTTCGCGAATGCCGCCCGCTGCATGGATGTGGTTCTCTTTGATGAGAATTCCATCAAACAGACCGATACGTTGATTGTGCCCGCCCCCGGTTCTGACGGCGTATTTTTGAGCCGCACGCAAACTGGGAATGGTCTTGCGCGTATCCATGATCTTGGTCTGAGAGCCATTTATCGCTTCAACATATTTACGCGTCAAGGTCGCGGTGGCGGAAAGTGTCTGCAAAAAATTTAGCGCGGCGCGCTCTGCGGTGAGCAACGCGCGGGCATCACCGCGAACCTCGCACAGCTTTTCATTCGGCTCGATCTTGCTGCCGTCGCGGACGAACCAAGTGATCGTGCAGTTCGGGTCGAGCATTTTGAAGCACGCATCGAACCAAGCCCGACCGCATAGCACTGCATGCTGGCGGGTGATGATGCTGGCGTGCCCATGCGTTTTTTCGGGGACGAGCTGTGCGGTGAGATCGCCGCTACCCATATCCTCCTCCAACGCCGAGGTGGCGTTAGCGCGGATGATGGCGGCGAGTTCTGGATCAATATTGGGCATATCGGTTTAGGATCGAAATCACATCGTAATTGTATACAAAGATACAGGGATTATGTAGCTCACTTGAAATATGTTTCTTTCATCCTCATCTTGCGTGATACTCGCGTAGCGATTCGTTCGCCCCCTCTCCCACCGGGGGAGGGTTGGGGAGGGGGGCTGGTAATTAATTCTGGAGGAGCCGTCATGCGTTTCGATAAGTTCACCACCAAGCTGCAACAAGCGCTGTCCGATGCCCAAAGTCTGGCAGTGGGCGCTGACAACCAGTTTATCGAGCCACAGCACCTGCTGCTGGCCTTGCTCAACGATGCCGATAGCGGCGCAGGCTCGCTGCTGGCGCGCGCAGGCGGCAACGTCAATGCGCTGAAGGCTTCATTGACCGAGGCGGTGGCACGCTTGGCCAAAGTGGAAGGTCACGATGGCGAGGTGCAGGTCGGGCGTGATCTCTCCAATATATTCAACCAGACCGACAAGGAAGCACAGAAGCGCGGCGACCAGTTCATTGCCTCGGAAATATTTTTGTTGGCGCTCACTAACGACAAAGGCGAGGCCGGTCGTTTGCTCAAGCAGCATGGCGTGGCAAGAGCCCCGCTGGAGCAAGCCATTACTACCGTACGCGGCGGCGAATCAGTCGGCTCGCAAGAAGCCGAAGGTCAGCGCGAATCGCTCAAGAAATACACCATGGATCTGACCGAGCGCGCCCGGCAAGGCAAGCTCGACCCGGTGATCGGTCGCGACGACGAGATACGCCGCGCTATTCAAGTGCTGCAACGCCGCACCAAAAACAATCCCGTGTTGATCGGCGAGCCGGGCGTCGGAAAGACGGCGATCATTGAGGGGCTGGCGCTGCGGATCGTCAACGGTGACGTGCCCGAGAGCCTCAAGAACAAGCGCCTGATGGCGCTCGATCTTGGCAGCATGATCGCAGGCGCCAAGTACCGCGGCGAATTTGAGGAACGTCTTAAGGCTGTACTTGAGGAAATCGAGTCAAACGCCGGAGAGATAATACTTTTTCTCGATGAGCTGCACACGGTTGTCGGTGCCGGCAAGGGCGAAGGGGCGATGGACGCCTCCAACATGCT
>PLYB01000139.1 GCA_003151655.1 Gallionellaceae bacterium
GGCGCGGTTCGACTCAGTTGGAGATCAATAGTTCGTGCCCATTCGTCAATCGGAGCATCGAGAGGCAAAATAACGCCAGATTCTGGTTTAACATCCCTTCGTGCTCCGCACTCGTTAGAAATCACCACGGGAACTTGAGCTGCCATCGCCTCGCATATAACCATGCCATAAGGCTCGGATTTGGCCGGATGTAACAACACATCGAATTCTGAGTAATCTACAAGGTTACCCCACTCCTTCAGGAAGTAGCTCCCGTTTGGCCATTCAGAAAACAGATGCTGCACATCAAGCGGATTAGGTCCCTTTACAATAAAAAGCAGATTCGGACGAGTGCGACGTAACTGCTCAACGGCTGCAACGGCCAATGCCAGTCCCTTGCGCTTCCACTCTTTTCCAACAAATCCGATTACGCCACCACTTGCGGGAACGATGTGCGGTTTGAAAGACGGACTCGGCTCAATTCCCGGGGTAACTGGCGCTGATAATTTATGAGCAAACGGGGGGTAGTATTGAGTTAGTTGCTGTTTGATAAGTTGAGAATTGGGAACGATGCACTTGGCAACTGCCAATTCACGTTTTTCTAAATACAGATTCATGGCAACTCTTAGAGAAATTAAACGCCACCATGGTTTCTCAAGTATTGTTGCGAATAACGGGCCGTGAAAAGAAATAATATCGTGGCAACTAGTGCGCTCGTGACTGTGAATAATGGCATCATTTTGCGGGTTTGTAGCTAGCCAATTTTTCACACGCCGATCAAAGCGAAGTGCCGAAAGCCAACGTGGTCGCGGCGCGATTTCGCCGAGTTCATGCACCACGATGCCCTTTGGTTTTTCCTCATAGCAACGTTCGCAAACAACCGTAACACGGTGCCCCAGCTTTTGAAGTTGAATGGTCAGCTCCCACACATACCGCTCCATGCCGCCAACGTGGCCATATCGCCGAACAATATGCATCAAGTGCAGTTCTTGCTGGAATGGCTCATGTGATTTCAAAATTTCTCCCTACTCCTAAATATAGGCGGCTTGTGTTTGACTTCCGCACAATTCATTAAGTAATTAAGCTAGCGGTAAGCCTTGTTCTTACATAGGGGATTCCACTATTTGATGGTACGGCAGATATCAAAAATTCGAAAGACTATTTGCGCATTTATTGAGTAAATAACTGTAAATGCCGCTGTCAGTCTTGAGCAGTAGTTATTTATCAGAAGGATTGAATTTGATTTGGTCTGACATTAATTGTCAGATTAAAGTTGTAATTGCTACAGATAATGGCTTGTTAGGTTTATTGAATAAATAGACCTACTGAATCTGGTTTTTGTGCGATGGCTTGCTCGATTTCATTCTGGGTCAGCGGCCCATCATGGTGACCAACCAGTTTCCCGGATGGGGAATACAGGAAACTGGTCGGCATACCAGCCATCTCGCCAAAATCGCTGGCGATGTCTTCGTTTCCCATCACGACGGGGTATGAAACTGATTTCGTGTGAACAACATCCATAACTTCTTTTTTGTTGCGGTACATAACTGCTACACCGATCACCAGTAAATCTTTATGCTGGAGTTGCACTGCATTCAGATCGGGCAATTCTGCGATACAAGTAGGACACCACGGTGCCCAGAAGTTGACCAGCACCCACTTACCTTTTTGATCGGCAAGCTTATAGCGAACGCCATCCTTGTCCTTGAGCGACCAATCGCCAGCACAAGCCAGCGAGCTGAATAATGATGCCAACAAGAGCGCGGTGAATAATGCTCTTCTGTGCAAGATATGCCGGTTTTGTGTTGTGCTCATGGTTCGAATTATATCGCTATGTAACTTTTTGCTAGAAGTTTTGATGCACACCTATATTCGCAATGTACGACGGCACGAGTTGCAGTGAACCAACATTTTCGTAAATAGGTATCTGAACAAAACCATAGACCGACATACCCCCACCTACACGCACCGATACGCCGGGCGACAGGTAAGCCAGGTTGCCGCCACTGATCGGATTTCCGGTGAACACGTCGGTTGGTACTCCTGTACCTTGATCATATTCACGATGGATGAAATTCAGTTGAAGCATCGGGCTTACTGAGGCACCAAAACCGGCATAACGAATGCCAGTGTTGACCAAGTAAGCATCTCCAGGACGGTAGGTTACTCCTCCTGCCTCGGTTGCCAAAGGCGAAACAGCATGCTGGACAGTTCCTTGAACGAACCAACCGTATGTGCGGATTGCACCGGAGGTGTAGGCTCCTAAAATAACGTCAGTTGACCCCGTGCCGATTTGCAAACCCGGATCAAGCGAGACGCCTGCTTGGCCAGCAGCCGCACCGCCAGTGAAATCGGCACCCGTTTCACCAGTTGCAAGTTTAACTCCCAAAATAAGTCCGCTAGTTTTATCATCAAAGAAACCACTATAGTGTCCAACTACGCGAATGTCGCCCAATCCAGCCCGATCAGATGTTTGGAAGTTGGCACCATAGTCAGCACCACCATTTGTTGTAGTTCCATTGGTTCCATGAGTTCGCATCAAAAATGGAATTTGTATGCTGACACCCCAAGTGTCGCTGTTGTAATTAAACGCATTGGTGACAGTTTGAGTTACCGTTGAAGTCTCGATTTCAGTACCGTTGGCATACAGTGACTGAACAAATGCGGCAGATGGTTTACTGTTGCCATAGATTAGGGTGTTCTGGTTGATGTAGCTGTCGGATAAATCATAAGACCAACCTTCTTTGGTACTAATCCCTTGGCTTCCCCAATCTGTCGAAAGTGTGCAGCCACAAGAGGCACAGGCGGATGCGTTACTTAAGGCAAAAAATGGTGTTAAAGCAAGTGCTGTGACTAAAACAGCGCGAATGGATTTGTTGTTGGAAGAATTATTAAGCGCAGCAGTCATGACTTTGATTCCCTTGCGAGTTGAATGTTTTTTAATTATATAGTGCGCGCACATCATTGCTATGCGACAAATTGTCGCACCCATAGCCTGTTATGCAAGGTTAAACCCGGATTGTTAATTAGCCGCTGGAACGCCACAAAATCAAGGTGTTGTAGGTCGGGCTTCAGCCCGACATGTCGGGTTAAAACCCGACCTACGTTCAAATGAACAACCGGGTTAAAAGATGGAATTATCTTCACGAAATGCAATTGATTTACTGACTTGAATAGCGGGAATGCAGCATGGCAACTGATCCAACTCCAAAGTGAATTTCTATTGCGACGGATCGGTCACGAATCCAATTCGCGTCAATCCGGATTTTGCCGCTGCGGACATTACCTGTGCCACCAGCTCGTAGTGCGCCATACGATCCGCACGAATATGCAATTCCGGCTGCGGTTGTTTCTTTGATTCCAATGCAAAGCGTGCTGGCAGCGAAGATGCATCGACCTTCTCACCACTCCAAAATAAATTGCCGTCCTCGCGAATGGCAAACTCAATATGATCCGGCTTGGTAATATTAGGATTGCTTGTCGCTTTCGGCAAATCTATTTTTACCGAATTAGTCAGCAGAGGCGCAGTGATTATAAAAACAACCAGTAATACCAGCATCAGATCCACCAGCGGTACTACATTAATTTCAGCCATCGGCCCCTGATGGTGCCGTGAATCAAAACTTCCGAATGCCATATTTTTCTCCTTGTATTTTCGTTGGGTTAAGCATTGAATCCACTAACCCATCTGACGAAATCCATCAACCTTTTTTATCCCCAACGGTTACCAGCGTATATAAATCATGCGCAAAGTTATCCAGTTGCGCTAGCCACAATCTATTTCTACGGGTGAACGAGTTGTAGGCCAGCACTGCCGGAATCGCGACTGCCAGCCCCACTGCGGTCATAATCAGTGCTTCGCCCACCGGCCCTGCCACCTTGTCCAACGTGCCTTGACCGCTCATGCCAATCTGCACCAGTGCATGATATATCCCCCATACCGTGCCGAACAATCCGACGAACGGAGCAGCCGAACCCGCAGATGCCAATACCGTCAAGCCATGTTCAATCTTGGTTGATTCTTGGTCGATACCATTTCGTAAAACACGCGTTAAGTATTCAGACACTCCACCCGCAGCCAGCAACTTTTCAGCGCCCTTTTGATTGCCGGAATTAACTGCCAGCGCCTGCTTCGCCAAATTAGAAAAAGCATTTTCATCACTACTTGTACTTAACGTGTATTGCATCTCATGTAAAGAAGAGGAATCCCAAAATTGTTTTAAGAAAATATCCGCCCGCTTGCGCGCCCCCATATTGGCAAGGGCTTTAGTCACCATCAAATACCAGCTCGCTAGCGATAACGCTAACAATAAAAGCAACACCACCTTACCCATCGCATCGCATTGCAAAATAAAATGCGCAAAACCCAAGTTCTGTCCCATGTCATCTTCCTTCTAAAATAAAATTTAACGGTTGCAAGGCGATGGCACGCACGGCAAAACCATTGCGCATGGATGGCTTGCACCGCCAAGTCCTAACTGCGTTCAGTGCTGCATCATCAAGGCGCTGAAAACCTGAACTTGTTTTTACTTCCGCATTTGCAACACGGCCATCTTCCCCAAGCACGACTTGCAGCACCACCTTGCCCTGCTCATTCAATCGTTTAGAAAACGCCGGATACTCAGGTGGGGAGCGATCAGGGCATGCCGCAGACAAATTCCCGGATAGCACCACAGGCTGCGGCGCTACCTCAATCACAGGTGGCGGTGAATATACAACTGCGTCTTGTGGTGACACTACCGGCGTCTCTGCCACCAAGGGTTGCGGTATCGGCTCCAGTGGTTTGGGCACTGGCTTATATTCCAGCTTGGGGGGCTTCGGTTTTTCGCTTGGCGACTCGTCTATCATATTAACCATTAAGGTTAATGCTTCGTCCGCACTCGGGATAATGTGATAACTCCATAGCATATAAAATGCTGCGCCGTGAAGCGCCAGCACAAACAATAAACCAATCAACTGTTCCTGTTTCAAGTTACGCAACAATTTAAACATTCGTTTCATCCGAAATGGAACCATTTGCGTTCCATACCTCGTGTAATTGCCATGCAAGAGTCGGCATCAAGAACCCGGTTCATCCTTGCTTCAGGCTTGATTGAATCCAATGCTCAATTTCTTTGCGATCAATTTTTCCGCTGATTGCGGTCGAGTGTCCGCTAGCGTCAAAAAAATAGGTACGCGGCAATTCGCCGTACCATTGCGGATCAACTTCAAAGCGTAGCCGCTCAACATAGCCATCGGCGAATACCCAGGAATCGGCATGGCTCAAGCGGTAATGCTGAAGCGTACGCGCTATCTGCTGTGTTTGCTCTGGCGAGTCGGTAGAAACCAGCACCAGATCAAGGTTGCGGTATTTTTTTGACAGTTTGCCGAGCAGCGCCATATCGTCGATGCAATGGGTACAGTCCAACGACCAAAGCGCAAGGATAAACGGTTTGTCCTGATGCGATGCCACAATAACCTGCTGGCTGCCGCGCACGAATGGTTTTAACTCCTGCGCCTGCACTGCCACAAAAGCCAGCAACGCGGCAAAAAATATAAATCCGCGAATCACGGCGCATCCCCCAGCGCGATGAGACGATAACCTTCCTGCTTAGCGTTCCAAGACAGCCAGACTTTGCCGTTATAGCTGGCCAGTTGCGGATGGTCGGACGCGTCGTGAGTAACCGCCGCGTTGCGCGGCAGCGACCATGATACGCCACCATCGCGCGAGTGCATTATCCGCACCGAGGTAGCTTCGCCGTCGAATTCCTTCCACGCCAAAAAGACTTCCCGCCCCAAGCTCAATACATCGGGATGCCCTGCCTGATGTGCATCGTCGCCAAAATGCATCTGCGCGGAAAAAGTCTGTCCCTTGTCGCGCGTTTGCGTATAAAACAATCCATGCGATTTGGGCGCATTGTCGAACCAGGCAAAGTGGTAAACATTGTCGGAGGCAATGGCAAGCGACGGGCCGTGGTGCGGACAAGCATCTATTTTCCAATCATCATGGCTGACTCGGCGCAATTCGTTCTTACCATCCAATATGGACATGACATGGTCGCGGATATTGCCATCGTAAACATGTCTCCAGAACGCAACCGGCGCTCCTTCCGGGGGGGCGACCAGCGCAATACGGCAACAATCGCAGGAATGGTCGGCGAGTTTTAGGTTTGCCTCGAAGCTTGCTCCATTGTTCCCGGATACCGCGTAATACACCGCAGAGCCGCCGTATTTTTCGCCATTCTTTTTCGCTGTCGCGAGGTCGCGCTTATCCACCCATGCGATGTAAATCTTGCCATCCGTGCTGACCGCCATCGCATCGAAGCGGTGTGCGATCACATCATGATTATCGTTGACGGTAAACGGCGTGGAAAACGTCTTGCCGCCGTCGAGTGAACTGGAAAAACGCACGTCGCCGGTGTAGGGCTTGTCCAGTAGCATGGACCAAGTGACATACACTTCGCCATGCTTGCCGACAGCAATTTTTGGCCTGCTGTCGCCGTCAGCCCCGACAGGCTCCGGTTGAGAATTGACCTGCACCGGGGACGAAAATGTTTTGCCGGAATCTTCGGAATAGTCCACCAGCACGTGATGATCCTTGACACTCGTGCGCCACAGGCGTCCTTTTGCATCAAACGTAACCGACATTGCCATCGTTTGTTCTTTTGCCATCGAGTCCGACCACATTTTTTCCGGGCTGGCTTTCATAGCGCCGTGCTCGTGCTCCTCGTGTGCCAAAATAGCAGGGCTGCATAACAGCAAAACCAAGGTAGAAAGTAACGTCGTAATATTCATAGTTGTTAGTTTCTCAGATTTTAAAATATGGCATATTGAAGGGTGGGAACAAATCGTGCCATTACTTGCGCACAACAGGATGACCCATCACAGATCGTATTTCAAACCGGCAAATATAGTCCGCATCGGATAGGGATTAGGATTAACGAAATATTGGCAATTGGTTAAGTTGTTAACACCAACTGAAGCTGACCATTGCTTGTTAACCTTGTAGAGCGCTTTAACATCAACCACGCTGAAGTTACTGACGGTTGTACCATATGCACTTGGATTGACGTCGGTGTAAGAGTTTGTTGCCGTACTAAAGAGAGAAACATGTTGACGACCACTGTAACGATAATTAACGCTATAGGAGAGGTTGTCAGTTTGATGGTACGTGCCTGACAATGTTGAACGGAAAGTTGGTATACGAGGCTGGTCTGTACCGACTAATCCGGGGTTTCCTGCATCTGCCGTAATAATTGAACTAACCCAAGTTGCGCTGCCAGAAAAATCGAATCTGCTCTGCGCAATATTTTTCAATTCCAACGCCGATTCAAAACCTGTCGTGCGAATAGCGTCAATATTAGCATTCCCGCTTATAAGATAGCCAGGCAAAGATAAAGAATCCGTTGTGCTAATAATCGCATTTTTCTTTTCTTCGTCGAACAAAGAATTACGCCATAAGCCACTCTCATAGTGTCGCTCAACTGTTAACTCAACAGAATCAACCGACTCAGGCGAGAGATTAGGGTTGTTGGTTGGTTTATTATATGGCGAAGGAAGTGCTGCAATCTGTGCCGCAGTAAGGGTACTTCCACTGGTGGATTGTGGCGTAACATTGGCGAATAATTCACCGACTGTCGGGAAACGTGTTCCTCTTCCATATGAACCACGTAGACCCCAGTCTGCGGAAGCTTGATAGGAAAGTGCTAATTTAGGTGAAAACGCGTTAACGGAGCGATCTTGATAGTTCACAACACCACCTGCGGCGGTGAAATTGCTCCCCCCCGTTGCTTGCCATTCTTCAAACCGGCCACCTCCGACCAGCTTCCATGCTGGAGCCAACTGCCAGGCATCTTGTAGATACGCAGCCTGTGTCTGCGTTTTTCCAAGCGAGTCGGCTGTCAATGTGCCTGGTGCGCTTGATTGCCAATTCGTACCTGAGACAAGACTGTCAGTAACTGAGTTCAAGATATAGGCATCATTGTGATAGCCATAGCTCACCTGATGGGTACTCTTTAAGTTTCCATCAGGACGATAATCTCCCCGCAGATCAAGATTCTGCCAACCCGTGCCATCTCCTATGACAATTGTTCCTGCGGTTGCTGCAGAGCTTGGGGTTGTTCCTGTATTCCCGGAAGAGGCCCGAACCTCATCCTTGCTTTCGTTAAAAAGGCTAGCATCGACTTCCCAGTCCCACATGCCGCCAGTATCGGATTTAACCTTCAATCCGTTCATGAAGTATTGGCTTACCTGCGTCCCCGCAGAGGGTGCAGTGACCGTGTAATTTGCACCATTAATCTTAACGGCACCTGCATAAATCGTTTGACCCGCCGCATTTGTTAGATAACTATCAACTGTTTTATTGGAATTGTTTTCCCATACATCAAAGGTATAGGTAGCACGAACTGTCGAGGAAAAATCATAGGCCAATTTGAACTTGCCATTGTCCTGAATTGAATGGTCAATTCCCAGCGCAGAGGTGACAAGAGAGTTAACACCAGAAGAGTTAACATATGTGGACGCGCCCGTAACGTTACCAAGGCTTCCCGTTCCGCCTGTAGTGGCAACTGGTTGAGTACCAAACGTCATCGGCTCCCCTGTGTTGTCCAAATGATCCTCACTCATCCAGAATGAAAAATCCCCCGTTTTATTTCCGACAGATACAGCTTCATGCTGCCCGTTATAATTGCTGTTCGTTCCGAATAACTGGTAGTGTTGCTGGAACAAGTCTACAGACGCATGCTCTTCAAGTTTGTCGGGCATGTGAGTTGATATGTTAACTACTCCTCCAGCCGAGTTGCCGGGATAAAGTGCTGAGAAAGGCCCATAAATAACATCAACACGATCAATTTCATCAGGTGATACCACCCCCCAGCGCGGTGGGGTGCTGTAGCTGTTATTCAGAAAATTTGATAGCAACATTCCATCGCCATAAACAATGGTTTGTGCGCTCGCAATTGAGCTATTCACTCGCATTACTAGAATGTTATTAACATCGCCGATATAGCGTTCACGAACATGCACGCTCGGCAGATATTCAAGCACAGAGGCCGTGGTGACCGCGTTGATAGACTCATTTATCTGCGCTGCGGTTACGCCTTCGGTCGTTACCGGCAAGTTCGCTGGAACATCCGGCTTTGCGGCAACACCTTTAATTTCCAACGTATCCATCTGTACCGGCACTTCCACATTGGTCGCAGTTGCTTGCTGTTCTGGCGTTACAACATCTGCCGCCAGAACAAAATGTGAGTTTGCGTCTAGCGCTAAAGCCAGCGCCACAACCAGTGGCTTCAATTTAGTATGCATTTTCTCCCCCGAATTTATTTGTGATTGACGATTATTTGTGGTTTGCCCGCCCGTGTTTATGATGCCGACTGGTGTGATCTGGCTTCCATCTTTTTTAATATGGATTAAGTATTTTTTGTAAAGCGCGGGCATTCTAGATTTATTAAAACAATATTGAAATGCGACATAATGCCGCGCGACAATTTGTCGCACCTGCAATTAAAATTACTTTTCAAAACTCAGGGAGTGGTTTCAGGCAGCAAGACGGATTGAAGGTGATTTGTTTATGACCTGCGATCAGTTGTTTGTTCGGCTTGATCTGATTCGTCACATTCACTATGAGCAAGGCCGGGTCAAAAGCCGACGTATACGAAGTATTCAAACTTATGCTGATGCGAGGAGAAATACCCACCTCGATCAATGCACTTCTGGACGAAAGCAAGAGGTCCAAGGTTTGACATCAAACTGGCTAGAGTTACTTCGTGAAGCAGAGCTTGTCGAACGAAACAATTATGTTGATTGAGACCAACCGGAATTCGGCAGATCGGGTTATGCTTGGCAAATCTTTACTGAATCGTTTCCCATGAGCCATAACGCTGCCCAACAAATTCTCCGCGACACGTTCGGATACTCCTCGTTTCGCGGCGCACAGCAAGCCATCGTGGAACACGTTGCGGCGGGCGGTGATGCCTTGGTGCTGATGCCCACAGGCGGCGGCAAGTCGCTGTGCTACCAGCTTCCCGCCGTGGTTCTGCAGCGGACCGCGGTGGNNGTGTCGCCGTTGATCGCGCTGATGCAAGATCAAGTCGATGCGCTTAAGCAGCTCGGCGTACCGGCCGCTTTCCTCAATTCCAGTTTGGATGCCGATACTGCGCGTGAAGTATCGCGGCAATTGCTGCACGGTGAATTAAAGCTGTTGTATGTCGCACCGGAGCGCTTGATGACTGAAAGTTTTCTGAATCTGCTGGAGCGCTTGAATACCCCCTCCCCAGCCCTCCCCCGGTGG
>PLYB01000131.1:0-1056 GCA_003151655.1 Gallionellaceae bacterium
TCGATCATCTGCGCGACATCGCCCGGAATATCCGCAACGACAACACCAATGATTACAAGCAGTATTGGAGCTATGGCGAGGGCAACAAGAATCTGGATAAACCAAAACCTGAAAATGACTGCCGGGATGCGCTGCTGTCCGACCTGCGTGAGAGGCTCGGCAAGTTAGATATTGATGCCCAGCCAGAGGGCTATTATGCGGAGAGTAAGCGAGCCGACATCAAAATTTCATTCGGTGGAACCAATGGATTCAACGTTCCCATCGAAATCAAGAAAGATAGCCATGCCGATCTCTGGCGCGCGATCCATGAGCAATTGATTCCCAAATATGTCCGTGATCCTGGCGCTGATGGACATGGAATTTATCTGGCCTTCTGGTTCGGTGGAAAAGGAATGCCGCCACCTTCCGATGGAAAAAAACTCCGTAGTGCTGCAGAGCTTGAAAACCGCTTAAGGATGACACTTACACCAGAGGAAAACCATCGCATCCAGATTTGTGTGATTGATTGTGCGCTGCCGTAATGTTCAATATCTTCGATTTGCATTGAACTCATCGAAGAGTGATGAAATTAGTTGTTATGTATTGAGAGGTAAGCTTGTCTCGGTAATATACGTATGAGCAACGTGCTGCCCATGCCTGCCATACGCCCTCCCAAAGCGGCGAAGCTTTCTTCTGATCAGGATGAACTCGTAAGCATCCGCAATACGCTCGGTTTATCACAGCACGTTTTTGCAGCGGCCATAGAAATCAGTAAACCGCGATTAGACTTTTACGAGCAAGTCAGAACTTCCAGTGTGCCTGAACGTATTATGGCTGATGCCAGAGCGTTGCTCAAAAATAGTGGGCGAGTTAAAAGTGACCGGTATGCGGATATGGACATGCCTGAAATCATAGCCGAGTGGGTCAGCGATCTGAAAATAGGCTACGACGATGATGTTCAATTGTCCAATCTCATCGGCGCAAGTGCAGGTGCGATTTCTCGATGGAAGAATTCAGAAACGCGCCCCGAGCCTTCGATGCTGAAACAATATCGGGAGATTGTGCGCGATCTCAAGG
>PLYB01000131.1:1084-8718 GCA_003151655.1 Gallionellaceae bacterium
AATCAAATCAAGCCAGCTTCTTCGCTAAATCCTCAGCCCTCGGATGGTAATACCGGGCCAGCATTGCGGCGGTTTTATGTCCGGTGATCTTCATGAGTTCGTGCATGTGAAATTTATCGGCCAAGCGCGAACAGGCTTCATGCCGCAGATCGTGAAACCTTAAATCCTCGATGCCGGTGCGAGCGCAGGCGCGTGTCCACGTCTTATTAAAACTGTCTGCTGCTGTCCATCTGTAAAACACTCTTCCGCTGATGTGTCGAGGCAGCGACTTCAAAGATTTAAAAGCATCAATAGCTAGACTGGATAACGGGATTGACCTATCCTCACCATTCTTCGTGTCCAGAAGCTGCGCCGTTCTTTTATCCAAATTAACATGCTTCCACTGGAGGTCAATCAACTCTCCGAGCCGAGCCGCCGTTTCAATCCCGACTATCACGATTGCCTCAAGTTCTGGACTGGAATCCTGGCATGCATATAGTAGATATTTTTCTTCCGTTCCTACGAGCCGCCTTTCCCGTCCTTTGGGTTCTGTTGGGCGCTTGACGTTGATGCATGGATTGACCGCAACGGGAATGCCCCATTCCTTCCCTGCCAAGTCGATTATCTTTGAAAGCAGGTTGATTTCTTTTTTGACCGTGGACTCTGCAACAGTTTTTAACCTGGTATCTCGATATTTGCTAATCATCTCGCTTGTGACGCTGGAGAGCGCATACTCGCCAAAAACGGGCTCTAGGGCGTTCAGTGCTGGGCTGACGTGCTTGCCGCTCAACCCCGGCATTACATCCTTCCTGTACGTCGCTATGAGTTCGCTAACGGTGTTTCTCTCTGCCTTTGTCCGGTCAAAGAACAGACCGCGCTCAATAGCGACCTCAGTTTCTTTTGCCCACCGCTCTGCATCATCCCGATAGGTAAAGGTTCTGCGCTGGGGTGGATGCCCTTTTTTTCTGACTTCCGCTTGCCACTGCAAATCACCACGTTTTCGAATCGCTGCCATAGTCTTTTTCCTATCTAGTGCGTCAAGAGTGCGTCAAGAATAGCAAAGTGAGGCTTAAAGTCAATTAGTATATAGCGTGTCCATCGCCCTTGTAAGCGGTAGGTCGACAGTTCGAGTCTGTCAAGCGGCACCATTCAAAAAAATAATACCGGGTTAAGGTTCAAGAGGCCTTAACCCGGTATTGTTTCGTTCGTCATCCTTTCGCTTGCTCAGCGTGGTAAAGTCTGGTGCAATACAGTTCCGCTCTGCGGGCTTTCAACAGGGCGGTCAAATGATCTGAAGATATTTTTTCGGAGGCTAGATGCAAATTCTAAAAGCTATGACAGTAGGTATGGTGGCTTTAAGCTTTGTCGCACTAAGCGCGCAAGGTGCTGATGAGCAGGATGCTGACGAAAAGGTTCGTTCTGTATTTGTAAAGCTGCTATCTCCAAAAAAGATAGAAAATACCCCCGCATATGAAAAACTGTTAGCCGATGCGGAAGCATTGCTGAATAGCGGCAAGCCTGCCGAGGCGTATGCGCTACTTGAGCCCATGGACTTTGACTATTCCGGCAATATGCGTTTTGACTATTTGCTGGGCATAGCGGCGTTAGACGGCGGGCATCCTGATAAAGCCACATTAGCGTTGGAACGTGTTTTAGCGGTTGATCCCAATTTTGCGGGAGCGCGTTTGGATATGGCGCGCGCTTACTTTCATCTGGGTGACTTGCCGAGAGCAAAAATCGAATTCATCGCGGTAATGAAACAAGAACCTCCCGAAGCCGCGCGCATAACCATTGAAAAATATTTAAATGCGATAGCCGCAGCGGAGCAGGCCAAGAAAACGCATTATTCCGGCTATGTTCAGGCTGCGCTCGGGCGCGATAGCAACGTTAATTATTCTCCCAGCCAGTCGCAAATTGCTGTGCCTGCCCTGGATAATCTTGTGTTTACGCTTAGTCCCTCCAATTTGCAGACACCGGACAATTACTATACTTCGGGGGGCGGGGGCGAGGTGAATCGAAGTTTTACAGATACGTGGGGAGCGTACGGCGGTGTCGATTTGCAGAAACGTGGCAACAGCAGCATGACTGCTTTTGATTCCAGTAGTCTGGACACGCATGCCGGTGTGGTGCTAACTTATGGAAAAGATAATTTTAGATTCGGGGGGACGTTTGGCGAAAGTACTTTGGCAGAGCTCGCTTATCGAAACTCAGCCGGATTGACGGGAGATTGGCGACATAGTTTCAGCCAAAATGAGCAGCTCAGTGTTTTTGCTCAATATGGCGGTAATCGTTTTGTGCAAAGCGCAATGCAGATAAATGATTTTGATCTGGCGGTTATTGGTGCGGGGATGCAGCATATTTTTGCTGATGGTAAAACAGTATTGTTCGGCAGTCTCAATTGGAGTTACGAGCACACCATAAATGATCGGGCTGATGGAAATAAGACCGGATATGGCTTGCGCGTGGGCGGGCAAATGCCAATTAATGGATCTGTTGATGCCTATGCCAATACGGGCTATCAGTTGGGGCGGTATGACAAAGACAATGTGGCTTTTTTAACAGCGCGTAGTGACGCGCAGTATGATGTTGCCGCCGGGGGAAATTGGCATTTCGCCAAACTCTGGACGATGCGCCCGCAAGTCGTTTACGCAAGTAATAATTCAAATATTCCTATATACGGATTCAACCGTCTTGATGCATCCATTAGTGTGCGTCGAGATTTTTGATTGGGAATATTAAATTGGTAAGTTTATAAGTCAGGAGTTTGACGATGAATACCACCAAATTATTTAGTGTGCTGGGCGTTGCAATATTCGCCCTGATTTTATCAAGCCAAGCAGCCTACGCGGCAGTTGCAGGCAGGGTTCAGTTCGTCATTGGAAATGTGCAGATCACCAATGAAGCGGGTAATACGCACCCCCTGAAAAAGGGGGACTCGGTCAATGAAGGTGATGCCGTGTCCACGGCGACTTCGTCATCTGCCCAGATCAAAATGCAGGACGGTGGATTTATCGCTATCCGCCCAGAAACCCAAATGAAGTTTGATAAATTCGTATTCAATGGCACTCAAGATGGCGAGGAGCGGAGTTCTCTTTCGCTGTTAAAAGGCGGGTTCCGTGCGGTTACCGGCCTTATAGGTCAAAAAAATAAGCAGAATTACAAAATCACTACTACTGTGGCTACGATTGGTATTCGCGGAACAGACCATGAGACATTCTTCGTGCCGGTAGGCAATGCTCTGGTTCCGGCTGGAGCCTACAGCAAAGTGAATGTGGGAGAAACTACGCTGACTACCAGTCGTGGCACGGTTAATGTATTGCCCAACCAAATGGGATTCGCCGGTAGCATGAATGATGTGCCCAAAGTGGTTCCGGTTAATACCCATATTTTTACTGTTGCGGCGGCACCGACCAAGACCATTAAGGAAAGTAAAGCGGAAAAAGAAAAGCAATCGGATTCGTCTAAGCAGGGGGGGAAACAAGGAGACAAACAAGGAGATAAGCAGGGGGATAAGCAGGGGGATAAGCAGGGGGATAAGCAGGGGGAACAACAAGCGGGCAAGCAGGAGGCAAAACAGGACGCGTCACCCGCTAACGGAAGTGAAAGCCGTGCTGCTGCGAACTCGAACTCAGGCTCAGATGCTGGTTCTGCTACAGGTTCCAGCTCAAGCGCAAGTACTACCACCAGCGATCCGACTGCGATTCGCACTGAAATTGGAGATAGTGCGCCCTTGCTCAACATCAATTCGCCAACAGGCGGCTTTGCACCATTGATGGCACAGTTCCAATCAACGTTTAACGCGCCTCAATTAATAGTGCCGGTTGTTCTGAGCAATGCGCTAACCGGATCGACATTGAATGTTACGACTCAATCAAATACGCAGGGAGGTGTTGCGACTACATTGACTGGCGCATCGATTTTCTCGGCGGCTTACGCAGCGAATCATGTTGCCGTGGAGTCAACGAACTTCAATACACAGGGGTCTCTGGTTGCTCAATCCAGTCTGGTTTATGTTACCGGCGCGGCGGGAGGTAATTCATCCAGTGGTGCGCTGTCATCTTATACAGACCAAAATATCGGCGGTGGCTCAAATTGGACATTCGTCTCAACGATTACAGGAGGGACTGCAAGCAGTTTCAATGCTCCTTCATTTGCTTCGACCGGGATTCAGTACGGTTCATGGACAGGTTATACCGGACAAAGTTATACCAATACCTTTTCATTGGGGGGGACAAAAAACGGAAATCAGAACTCATGGATGTATGCCCCCCAAGGATATATTGATGCTGCATATTTAGCCACGTCGGGCGGGGTAGCATCGGGTACTGCCATGTATGGAACTTTCACTTATCAGATGGATGGGGGGAATGCGCCGCGAAATCAAAATACGGGTGCGACAGGAACCCTTACGAGTGCATCTATCACGGCTGATTTTACAACCATGAAAGTGAACGCGAGTTTAGGAATAACCATGGCAGGTAATGATAAATGGGGTGCCAGTGTGAGCAACCAATCGATCTCTGCTGTTGGCGGAGGGGCGTTTTACGGTTATACCAGTACAGGGGCGGGAGTATCGAATACCTTGTCGGTGACCCACGGTGTCGGTACTGCCGCAACAACTTGTACTACGTGTTCGGGCAACTTGAGCGGCATGTTTACGGGGCAGAATTTTTCCGGAGCGATGCTTGCATACAATCTGTTCGACAGCTTACAAGGGAGCTCTGTAGTCGGCGATGCCGCGTTGACCCGAGCCGGTACCGTTGGTACCATTGCAAATGGTACGCCGGCCCCGACAGGAATGACCGTAATCGATAATGGGTTTGGTTCTCTCGTGACCTATTCTTCTGCAACAGTTACCACCTCGGGCAATGTGTTGACGCAATATGGCACGAGCTCAAACGGGGTTACGGTCAGTTGCCCGACTTGTACGGCATCTGCATCAACCAGCGGCATTTACTATGGTACTTGGACGGCAGGAACTTATTCGTCCACCTACAGCAGTGCATCTATGGGGGCGAGCGGCTCGTCGAACTCGTCCACTCCAATTTACTGGATCACCGGGCCGGAGGCCGGCCCCCTTTACCTGCCACAAGCACTCGTCGGCACGGCCAGCTATGCGCTGGATGCAGGTCAAGTGACTAATTATGCCGGCGTGGCCGGAGCAGTAAATGGGACTACTGCGCTGGCGGTGAATTTTACCAAGCAAACGGTAGGGATAAATTTGGATGCGACTATTTCCGGGCACACGTGGAATGCCAAAACCATAGCCGGTAGCGAAGCGCCTTTGATGGGGAATCAAGGGATAGGTGGTGGGGCTTTCCATGCCGTCAGCACTGGTGGTACAGGAAACGGCGGGAGCAATAATAATTCCGGCTTGCTGAGCATCACCGTGGATGGAAGTTCTACCACGTCTAATTCCGGCACTATCAATGGCCAACTTACCGGTAGCGGGCTGACCGGAGCAATTATTAGCTTTAACTTGGGCGGCTGCACAGCTACGTTTGCCTACTGTGACACTCTCAACGGGGTGGCAGCATTCGTCGGCACGGCTCAGAATATCAATACCCCGTATCGTGCTGTCTTGGCCTCAACTTACGATTCCACTACGTTGGTGCCTATACTCGGTTTTTATGCCAACAGTCCGTCTCGTATCAGTCAGGATGCGGCGGGTAATCTTACCCAGTTTGATACTCAGTCGGTGAATGGAAATAGCAATAATGTAACAATCACGAGTAGCGGAAGTACGCTAACGGATCAGGGTTCGGATCCTGTAACCGGTATTAGCTGGGGGCGCTGGGCGGGAGGAACACTGAATGTTACCAATCGCGCAAGCGGGGTCGTGACTTCGACCGCACTGGCAGGTAGCTTGCACTGGATCGCCGAACCCGTATCAACCACTGCTGTAACCTTGCCTATAACCGGAACCTATGCTTACACACTTGCCGGTGGCACAAGGCCAACCGATAACTTGGGCAACGTCGGAACTTTGAATTCGGCGACAGTGTCGGCTAACTTCAACGCGCAAACCGTAAACTTGGGGGTGAATGCCACGGTTAACGGGGCAACGCTGAATGCGACCGGAACCAATGCGCCTATCATTCAAAATACTGCTTTCTATGCTTCCAGTCAGGAACCTGCAAGCAGCTCGTCCTATTTGACGGTGAAATGTTCTGGCGCAACATGCGGTAGCACGACCGGAGGTACTGTGATCGGCAAGTTCACCGGTGCGGGGGCGACCGGGGTTGCGATGTCTTATGGCCTGCAAAATGGCACATCGGTGGTGAGTGGAGTTGCGGCATTGCATCGGTGATTTTTGTTCGCCGTTGCACTTTCTTCCGCATCATTTAATTAAATTCGGTAATATTGACGCTGTTTCGCGCCAGTGGTTGGTGCGTTGTGATGAAAAAGGGGACGTATGAAGATTCATGAATACCAAGGTAAAGAGATACTGCG
The DNA here is from genome assembly GCA_003151655.1 of Gallionellaceae bacterium. GTDB lineage: Bacteria > Pseudomonadota > Gammaproteobacteria > Burkholderiales > Gallionellaceae > PALSA-1006. Next base: position 7,517 of record PLYB01000131.1, read on the forward strand.
CGAGTTCGGCGTACCGACTCCGCGCGGGGTGGCTTGTTTCAGCGTTGAGGAGGCGGTTGCCGCAGCGCAGCAACTGGGAGGCAAAGTCTGGGTGGTAAAGGCGCAGATTCACGCGGGAGGTCGCGGTAAGGGCGGCGGCGTGAAGGTGGCGAAGTCGCTGGATGAAGTGCGCCAGTATGCAGGCCAGATTTTGGGTATGCATCTGATCACGCATCAGACCGGCCCCGAGGGGCAGGTGGTGCGTCGTTTGCTCATCGAAGAGGGCGCAAACATCAGCAAAGAGGTGTATCTGGGCATGGTGGTTGACCGCGCGTCACAACGTGTGGCGTTGCTCGCGTCCAGCGAAGGTGGTATGGAGATCGAAGAGGTTGCCAAGCACTCGCCGGAAAAAATCCTCACCGTGCGCATTGATCCGGTAACCGGCATAACCGCAGCCGAAGCCGCAGAAGTGGTGCGCTCTATCGGCTTTCCGGACGCGGCAAGCGCAGAGGCAGTCAAAGTGCTGCAAGGTTTGTATCGCGCCTTCGTCGAAAAAGATGCAATGCTGGCGGAGATCAACCCGTTGGTGCTGACCGGAGACAATCGCGTGATTGCGCTGGATGCGAAATTCAATTTTGATTCCAACGCGCTATATCGCCGTCCCGAAATTGTGGCGATGCGCGATTTGGATGAGGAAGATCCGGCTGAGATCGAAGCATCAAAATTTGACTTGAGTTACATCCAGCTCGATGGCGACATCGGCTGTCTGGTGAACGGTGCGGGTCTGGCGATGGCGACGATGGACATCATCAAACTCTATGGCGGCAATCCCGCCAACTTCCTCGATGTCGGCGGTGGCGCGACCAAAGAGAAAGTGACCGAGGCGTTCAAGCTGATGCTGAAGAATCCGGAGTTGCGTGCCATTCTGGTCAATATCTTCGGCGGCATTATGAAGTGTGATGTGATCGCCGAAGGCGTAGTTGCTGCTGCGCGCGAGGTGCATCTCAAGGTGCCGCTGGTGGTGCGTCTTGAAGGTACCAACGTCGAACTCGGTAAAAAAATACTGGCTGAATCCGGCTTGCCTATCATTTCCGGCAACGATATGGCGGATGCAGCTCAAAAAGTTGTCGCGGCAGCGAAAGGTAAATAAATATGTCTATTCTCATCAATAAAGATACTAAAGTAATCACGCAAGGCATGACCGGCAAGGTCGGCCAATTCCA
>PLYB01000072.1 GCA_003151655.1 Gallionellaceae bacterium
TGCTCATCGGCGTGTGGATGTTTTTTATGCGCCAGATGCAGGGTGGTGGCAAGGGAGGCGCATTTTCGTTTGGCAAGAGCAAAGCACGTTTGCTGGACGATGCCAAAGAGCGTGTCACGTTCGGGGATGTGGCGGGTTGCGACGAAGCCAAAGAAGAAGTTTCTGAACTCGTGGATTTCCTGCGCGATCCGGCTAAATTCCAAAATCTAGGCGGGCGTATCCCACGTGGCGTGTTGATGGTGGGCAGTCCCGGTACCGGTAAGACATTGCTGGCAAAAGCGATTGCCGGTGAAGCTAAAGTACCGTTCTTTTCTATCTCCGGTTCAGATTTCGTAGAAATGTTTGTCGGTGTCGGCGCTGCGCGCGTGCGTGATATGTTCGAGCAGGCCAAGAAAAATGCACCTTGTATCATCTTCATCGACGAAATTGATGCGGTGGGTCGTCAGCGCGGTGCCGGTATGGGCGGCGGCAATGACGAGCGTGAACAAACGCTGAATGCTTTGCTGGTGGAAATGGATGGTTTCGAAGGCGCGAGCGGCGTGATCGTGATCGCTGCAACCAACCGCCCTGACGTGCTGGATTCGGCGCTGCTGCGTCCCGGTCGTTTCGACCGTCAGGTTGTTGTGCCGCTACCGGACATCCGTGGCCGCGAACAAATTTTGATGGTGCACATGCGGAAAGTGCCGATCGCACAAGATGTTAAGGCAGATATTCTGGCACGCGGTACGCCGGGTATGTCGGGTGCTGATTTGGCCAACTTGGTGAATGAATCGGCGCTGTTTGCCGCGCGTCGTGGCAAACGTTTTGTCGATATGGACGATTTCGAATCAGCCAAAGACAAGATCATGATGGGCGCGGAACGCCGTACCATGATTATGCCGGAAGAAGAACGTCGCAATACTGCTTACCACGAGTCAGGTCACGCGGTGGTGGCCAAGCTGTTGCCTAAATGCGATCCCGTGCATAAGGTCACTATTATTCCGCGCGGACGTGCGCTGGGCTTGACCATGCAGTTGCCGTCGGAAGATCGCTATAGCATGGATAAAAATCGCATTCTGGATACCTTGGCCGTGTTGTTCGGCGGACGTATTGCCGAAGAGATATTCATGCATCAAATGACCACGGGGGCATCGAACGATTTCGAGCGTGCTACCGATATGGCGCGCAAGATGGTTACCCAGTGGGGTATGTCTGATGCGTTGGGTCCGATGGTTTACGGCGAAAATGATGGCGAAGTGTTTTTAGGCCGTTCGGTAACGACACATAAGAATGTATCCGAAGCCACCATGCAAAAAGTGGATGAAGAGATTCGCCGTATCATTGACCAGCAATATGCTTTGGCGCGTGGATTGATCGAAGCGAACCGAGACAAGATCGAAGCGATGACCAAAGCCTTGTTGGAATGGGAAACCATTGATGCCGATCAGATCAACGACATCATGGCTGGCATACCACCTCGTCCACCTAAGCCCGCCTACGTGGCACCGAGCCCACCGCCCCCGCCGGATGCGACACCCACAGCGCCAGCGACACCTACGCAGCCAGCGCAGGAAACTTAAGAGGCAGTCGCTAGTCGTTAGTAGCTAGACGTTAGTTACTAACTAGCGACTAACGACTAGATACTAACGACTGCTTGTATGTTCCTCCTCTGCGGCAAATTCAAACTAGATCTTTCGCAGCCCAAAATAATGGGTATCGTCAACGTCACTCCCGATTCATTTTCGGATGGCGGCAAACACTTGGCGCTTGAGGCTGCGATTGCACACGCCAGACGTTTGATTGAAGAGGGCGCGGACATTCTCGATATCGGCGGCGAATCTACACGCCCTGGAGCCGAACCAGTTAGTGAGCAGGAAGAGTTGGATCGCGTGTTGCCGGTGCTTGAAGGTTTGCGCGATATTTCTGTCCCTATTTCGATTGATACCTATAAACCGGAAGTGATGCGGCAGGCTCTAGCCGCAGGCGCAAGCATGGTCAATGATGTGAATGCATTGCAGGCGGCAGGTGCGCTGGATGTGGTGGCGCAAACCGCTGCGGCAGTATGTCTGATGCACAAGCAGGGCGCTCCGCAGAACATGCAGCAACAGCCGCATTATCAGGAAATCATCAGTGAGGTGAGTAACTTTTTGCGTGAACGTATCGTGGCGGCAGCGGAGGCGGGCATCGCAAGCGAACGTCTGCTTGTTGATCCGGGTTTTGGTTTTGGCAAGACGTTGGGGCATAATCTCGCAATGCTGAAAAATATGCAGGCGTTTACTGCGCTTGGTGTTCCGGTGTTAGCGGGGCTGTCACGTAAATCGATGCTGGGGACGATCACCGGGCGCGAGGTGGGGGAACGTGTAGCGGTAAGTGTAGCGGCGGCGTTGATTGCGGTACAGCGCGATGCATCTATTGTGCGCGTGCATGATGTGCGTGAGACGGTGGATGCGCTGAGGGTGTGGAGCGCAATCGAACGATAATTTAGTTCTCTTTAGGGGCTGTTGGTTTTGCTCCTCCCCTGACAAGGGGCGGTTGGGATAACCAGCCGCTTGCCCCGCATTTTGGGGCTTAGCGGAATGGCTAGTCGTTTCATCAGGGGTTTGGGTCTTGTAGCTAATTGCATCGTAAACTAAAGGCGAAAAGCAAACCCCCCTCAGTCCCCCTTTTCAGGGGGAAGCGCATTTGTTCAGCGGTTCCGAATGAATTTTTTGGTTTCGCTTTGTCTGGTTTTGGGAGATTGATATGAGCAGAAAATATTTTGGTACGGACGGTGTGCGTGGACGTGTGGGTGAATATCCAATCACTCCTCAATTTGTAATGCACTTGGGCTATGCGGCAGGAAAGGTATTGGCAAGAGTGGATCATGCGCAAGGCGAACGCTCCTCCGTGTTGATCGGCAAGGACACGCGTATCTCCGGCTACATGCTGGAATCGGCCCTGGAAGCAGGGCTCATCGCGGCAGGTATCGACGTGTATCTGGCCGGACCTATACCAACACCTGCCGTAGCTTACCTCACGCGAGCATTACGCTTGCAAGCGGGAGTGGTTATCTCTGCTTCGCACAATCCGTTCGAAGACAACGGTATCAAATTCTTTTCCGGTAACGGTATGAAACTACCGGACGAAGTTGAACTCGCTATCGAAGCCGAGTTGGACAACCCGATGCAAACCAATCCCTCCGACAGTTTGGGTAAAGCCAAACGTATTGATGATGCGGTCGGCCGCTACATCGAGTTTTGCAAGAGTACCTTTCCTGCGGAGATGAATTTGCGTGGTCTTAAAATCGTGGTGGATAGTGCGCACGGCGCGACTTATCACATTGCGCGGCACGTCTTCCACGAACTCGGAGCAGATGTGATTGCCATCGGTGCGCAGCCTGACGGCAGGAATATCAATGATGGCTATGGTGCGACTGCACCAGATAATTTGCGCAAGGCCGTAGTTGAGCATAAAGCGCATATCGGTCTGGCACTAGACGGTGATGGCGACCGTCTTGTCATGGTAGATGCGGAAGGAAAACTCTACGATGGCGATCAGCTGCTTTATATTATTGCCAAACATCGTCACGCACTTGGCAAAATGCAAGGTGGAGTGGCGGGTACTCTGATGACCAACCTCGCTTTTGAGCATGCCATGCAGAAGCTGGGTATTCCTTTTGCGCGCGCCAAAGTGGGAGACCGTTATGTGATGGAGTTGTTACAGCAAAAGGGTTGGCTCCTAGGCGGTGAGAATTCAGGCCATATCATTTGTTTGGACAAACACAGTACGGGAGACGGCATCGTTTCTGCACTGCAAGTGCTGCATGCTCTGCGCATGAAGCAGCAGTCTCTGGCGCAGGCGGCGCATGATCTGGTGATGTATCCGCAAGTGCTTATCAACGTGCGTGTCACCGGTAAAGCGGCCGAACTGTTGGAGCGCCCGGCAGTTATTGCCGTGACTGCTGAAGCTGAGCAGGCGTTGAGTGGTAGAGGCCGCGTACTGCTGCGTCCTTCCGGCACCGAGCCGTTGTTGCGGGTAATGGTGGAAGGAGAAGACGGTGTTCAGGTCAAACAGTGGGCTGATAGGATTGCCGCCGTGGTGAAAGATGCGGCGAAGTAATTTCGTTTCAAAATCAAAATCAAAATCAAAAGTGAATTGAATATTTCGTAGGGTGCGCTTTGCGCACCATGGTGCATAAAATGCACCCTACGCAATAATGAGCTGTTAGTGAACTGAGCATCTATTAAAATTGAATGCTCTCTCCATTGCTCAGTTGTACTAATTCGCTCAACTTGCCGAAGAGCTCACTGCCGTCGCGTTTGCTAATCCACTTGCCATTTGCAAAGCCGTAATGGAATCCGCCGGACTTGGCGGCGAGCCATATTTCCTGATTGGGCGCGTGGCGGTTGACAATGATTTGTGATCCATCTTCAAATTCAATTTCCATTACCGAGCCATTGAAGCCGTAATCGATATCGGAGTCGCTTTGGTCGAGGGTCTTTCCAATGCGTGTGAAAATGGCATCGGTAAGTTGGGTGAATTCGCTTTCAGTCATGGATGCGCCTTTTCAGTTTTAGACTAACGGGCGTAACTCGTACGCCATCCCGGTTTATAATTCCACGATACTCATAACATAGCAAGGTCGCAATGATGCGCAAATCAAAATTTTCTCTCACAGGTATTATGTTACTAACGGTGCTTCTGCTGCAAGGGTGCGGTCATAAAGGCCCGTTGTATTTGCCGAAGAATCCTGTCCCTGCTCCCCCAACTGACCAGAAGAAATAATATGACACACTATTTTCATTACCAGAATGACCAACTGTTTGTCGAAGACATCGCGCTCACTGACATTGCCGATCGATTCGGTACGCCATGTTATGTGTATTCGCGTGCGGCGCTGACTGATGCTTATCGTCAATTTTCCGATGCGCTAAAAGCACGCGAGCATCTGATTTGCTTTGCAGTTAAATCAAATTCCAATCTGGCGATTCTCAATGTTTTCGCGCGCATGGGAGCAGGCTTCGATATCGTTTCCGGTGGCGAGTTGCAGCGGGTGCTGGCGGCGGGTGGGGCGGCGAATAAGGTGGTCTTTTCCGGTGTGGGCAAGACGGCAGCGGAAATGCGTCTTGCGTTGGAAGCCGGAATTTTATGCTTTAACGTGGAGTCGGCTGCAGAGCTGGATCGTCTCAACGAAGTAGCCTCTAGCATGGAAAAAATTGCGCCAATCAGTTTGCGGGTCAACCCCGATGTAGATGCGAAGACGCATCCATATATCTCTACCGGATTGAAGCAAAATAAATTCGGCGTGGCCTATACGGAGGCGTTGGCGTTGTATCGCAAGGCGGCAAGATTGTCGCATCTGCGCGTGACCGGAATAGATTGCCATATTGGCTCACAGCTTACCGAGACGAGTCCGTTCATTGCGGCCGCTGAGAAGGTGTTGGCGTTGGTCGATCAGTTGGCGTGCGAGGGTATCAAGCTGGAACATCTTGATCTCGGCGGTGGATTGGGTATTTGCTACGATGATGAAACACCGCCGTCGATTGCCGAATATGCGCAAGCCTTATTGGGCACCTTGCAAGGCAGGACTGAAAGGCTGATCGTAGAGCCGGGACGTGTGTTGGTTGGCAATGCGGGGGTGTTGTTGACGAAGGTGGAATATTTAAAGCCCGGCGAGGAAAAACATTTTGCCATCGTCGATGCCGCGATGAATGATCTGATGCGTCCGGCGCTTTACGATGCCTATCATGAAATTCTTGAGGTGGAGCGCAAGCCGGTTACTAGCCCCCTATCTAACTTTCCCCCGGAGGGAGAAAGGACGAACGAGAAAGGCGATTCTTTGATTTACGAAGTGGTTGGTCCTATTTGCGAGACCGGAGATTTTTTGGGACATGCTCGCGAAATGGCCGTGGAGCAAGGCTCTCTGCTTGCTTTAATGTCGGCTGGCGCATATGGAATGAGTATGAGTTCAAACTACAACACGCGCCCGCGTGCGGCAGAAGTGATGGTCGATGGCAAGACTCCCCATCTTATTCGTGAACGCGAAATTGTGTCGCAATTGTTCGCTGCGGAAAAAATCATTCCGTAATCATTTTGCAAAAATCGCGACAAAGTTGCACAAATATGTTGCGTATTAAATTTAATCACGCATAGAATGCGGTCACCAAGCGCGTTAGGGGTTTTCATGGAACAAAAAAAGTGTTTGGGAGTGCAGTAATTGCACGCAATGAAGTGCAAGGTTTTAGTCAAATTAATTTTTATAAGGAATGAAAATGGCTGCAACAACTACCAAAGCAAAGAGCACCACTAAGAAACCGGCTGCCAAAAAAGTAGCCGCTAAGCCAGCTGCGAAAAAAGTAGCTGCAAAACCGGCAGCGAAGAAAGTCGTAGCTAAAAAGCCAGCCGCTAAAAAAGTGGTAGCCAAGAAAGTGGCTGCCAAGCCAGCTGCGAAAAAAGTAGCTGCAAAACCGGTAGCGAAAAAGGCCGTGGCTAAAAAGCCAGCAGCCAAGCCTGCAACCGGTAAGGGCATTCTCGGCGCCTGACCTTTTAGACAGGGGCGGGCGTCGAGTTTGCGTTTCGCCCTTTCTAACAGTTTTTGGACGTACCTAAATCAGGGGTTTTGCGCGCAGTAGTTTGTTTTTGTTAATAGACTGGCCAGCCCTCGTTAGGTTGTCTCACTCTGATCGTGTTTTGGAGTGGGTTGGCTATATTGCCGAAAGATTTACGCGTTACAGTTGCCATCAATATTTGCATTGATGGGCGGCGGATGCCTATTGCTTCTTTAGCGCGTAGTTTTGACTCTCCCCCGCCTTGTCGATTGAACGTATCGTTCAAATTCTGGAATAGCTAGGTTTTCCTCCTTCTTTTCAACGCAGGCGTAATTTTATTTTGCGCTAGAGTGACGTTAAGGCGATATTGCCTTAGCTACCATTCATTGTTTAGGAGGATATTATGTCCACAACTAGCGGAATTTCTAATATGCGTGCAGCCTCTATGCCGAAGGTCGTGGCAAGTGGCGCTTCGTCCGTATCGCCCCAGCAAAAGATAGGTAATATGTTTCAGCAGATCGATTCGTCGGGTGCCGGACGCATTACTAAAGAACAATTCGAGCAGGCTTTTAATAAATTGAATTTACCCGCGTCGGTTAAAGAGATTGGCCCTGAAGCTGCGTTTAGCAAACTTGATCCGACTGGTAGCGGTGCCGTGTCCAAACAGGATTTTATCCATGGCATGACATCGCTTATGGCACAAAAAAATGCACAGCCACATAAAGAAGCCTCGTTGGAAGTTAAGACTTCCCCTGCGGCTACAGCACCAACAAAAAACGTCGCGTCGCAAAATTCGTCAAGCAATATTCCTCCTCCACCTGCTGGCGGACCGATTGGAAATACGATCAATGTAGCGGCATAAACAATTTTCTACCTCAGCCATTTTTGCTTGGCTGATGATTGTCATCTATTGCGGGGCAGATGCCACTTCACGCTTTATGTGCAGAATAATCAGCGAGTCAGAGAAATGGCCGCTAGTCCGAGGAAAATAAAGAAACCTCCACTGGTGGTAATGGCAGTGAGCAAGAAACTTGATCCAACGGCGGGATCACGCCCAAGCCTTTGCAAGGTGATCGGGACAAGCATGCCAACCAATGTGCCCAGTAACAGATTGAGTAGCATTGAGCCCGTCATTACCAAGGCAAGAGGTATGCTTTTATACAATAAGTAGGCATATCCACCGGCGATGCCACCTAACACCGTACCGTTTAATAGACTGAGGGTGAGTTCTTTAATTAGTACGCTACGAGCATTTCCCTCATTGATTTGACCGCGTGCAAGAGAACGGATGAAGATTGTGTTGGTTTGGTTTCCGGAGTACCCGGCCATACTTGCGACGATAGGCATCAAAGTGGCGAGTGCGACGTATTTTTCTATGGTGTCTTCAAAGCTACCGATCACCCGTGATGCAAAAAATGTAATGCATAGATTGAGAGACAGCCATAGCCAACGGTTTTTTGCTGATTTCCAGACCGATGCAAAGATGTCTTCCTGCTCATGCAGTCCCACATGATTCAGCACATCTTTCTCAGATTTTGTACGGATAAGATTGGTCACTGCACTAATAGATACCCGCCCCATTAATTTTCCGTCTTCATCTATTACCGGTAAAGAAACCAGTGCATATCTTTCAAATGCCTGAGCGGTTTGTTGCGCACTGTCATCCGGGTGCAGCGTGAAGCTGCTGCAACTCATCAAGCTAGAGACTGCGATTTCAGGCTCATTAATCAGCAGTTTATCCAGCGGCAGCACCCCTAGGAAAATATCGTCGCGGTCAATGACGAATAATTGGTCGGTGTGATCCGGCAGGTCGTCCAGACGGCGCAAAAAGCGTAACACCGATTCGATAGTAGCGTCCTTGCGGATGGTCACCATATTGAAGTCCATAAGCGCACCGACCGTGTCCTGCGGATAGGACATCGCTGCACGTAACTGTTCGCGTTCTTCTATGGTGAGCGACTTGAATACTTCGCGCATCACTGATTGCGGCAGATTGGGGGCAAGGTCTGCGATCTCGCCGGTGGCAAGCTGCTCGGCAGCATCACGTAACTCATCGTTGCTCATCGTGGCAATGAGTGTTTCACGTACCGCATCAGATACATCAAGCAGGATTTTGCCATCTTGATCTGCACTGACGCTATTCCACACGAGCATGCGCTGTGAGATAGGCAGTGCTGCCAATATGAAAGCAAGGTCGGAATGGTGTAATTCGTTAAGTTTGTTTTGTAATTCGATCAGATAAAGCTTGCGCGGATGAACGCCTGCAACGTTGTGCTGTTCTGTTCGAGAGGAGTCTTGAGAACGAACTTCATCACTGGACAGTGCGAGGTTCTCCAGTAGATGCTGTATCTGCTGAAGATGCTCTTCAATTTTCTCGGTGTAATGCGGTTCTTTATGAATTTCTGTCATCAATTCAATCTTTAATATTAAGTATGCATTGTAAAGAATTTATATGAGCGATGTGTCGTTGAATATGCGTTGCTGGAGTTATGAAAGAGCCGTGCCTGGCGGGTATCCCAAGAATTTAATTTCCCTGCTTATATGCCAATGTGATAAATATCGCTCAAGAAACAAACTGATAGACTGAGAAATGGTCTCATTGATTGATCGGGTCGAGCATTTTGAGGCTTATCCATTGAATGTATCCCTAGCTTTAAAAAGAGAATTAAGCTGAAAAAACCGCTTTATTTGAAGAATTGATTTATTTAAAACGCGATATATTGCAGGTGTTGCCAAATTTTGTGTGCAGCGCGGTTGGGTTAATAAGACCGCATCGCAGATCTGAAACAAGGCAGACGGGAATCAAAGGGTGCTTTTTTGAAATACCCGGATAGCTAGAGTTGCGACAAATGATCTGTCTCATGATGATAACGTCGTATTAACCGAATCAAAAGTTAAAGGAGAATTAAAATGCCTTCATTTATTAATACCAATCTTGCATCTTTGAATGCACAACGTAACTTGAATTCTTCTCAAGGTGCTTTGCATACTTCTTTGCAACGTCTGTCTTCAGGTTTACGCGTAAATAGTGCAAAAGACGATGCGGCCGGCATGGCGATCGCTTCGCGTATGGAGAGTCAGATTCGCGGATTGAATCAGGCATCACGCAACGCAAGTGACGGCATTTCGCTAGCGCAAACTGCTGAAGGAGCGCTGGCGGGAATTTCGTCTAATATGGCCCGGATGCGTGAATTGGCAGTGCAAGGTGCAAACGCCACTTCGAATTCAGATATTGCGGCGATTAATAGTGAGTTCACTCAGCTCAACGCTGAAAACGACCGTGTGATTGCAGCCACTTCGTTTAACAACATTCCGTTGCTTGCAGCGCCGGTGAACCAAACCTTCCAAATCGGTGCCAATAGCGTGGCGAATGTCGATGACATTACCATTCGGACAGAGGGTGCATTGGCTCCAACATCGACCACTTTGGGTGATTCTTCAATAACGGCTCAAGCTGAAATTGCCAAGTTAGACACCGATATTGAAAATGTGGCCTCCCTGCGTTCCACTTTTGGTGCGTTACAGTCTCGTTTCGAATCGGTTATTGCGAACACGCAGATCGCATCGGAGAATCAAACTGCATCGCGTAGTCGAATTATGGATACGGACTATGCCGCAGAAACCGCCGCGTTGACCCGTGCTCAGATATTGCAACAAGCTGGAACGGCAATGTTGGCGCAAGCGAACCAATCTCCAAACTCGGTGCTGACCCTGTTGAGATAATCGCAGATGGTAAGTAGTAGGGCCGCCTGACTTGTGAGAACCCGGTTAAAACAACGGGCATTACTTAAAACCGCACCATCCCGATTTCTGGCTGGTGCGGTTGGGTATTGAATGTGCTTTAATCTTCCAGCAGGCTTTTCCATAAGGCAACGACGGGTGATGTGTCGATCATCCTGTGTTCGACACGGCATTGCGTCTGGTTATTTAAGCGCATCTGATGTTGAATACGTCGCAGATTGCGATAGATTTCACCTACCGTCCGGCTAATATTTTGTTCGATCAATTTAAGTTTTGCCGCCACTTCCAATAAGGCTATGTTGCCACTGTTGGAGGTAAGCGCGGGATGTTCGGCAGCATGAGCCAGCACCAAAAACTGCACCATGAATTCAATATCCACCATGCCGCCGCTATCGTGTTTGATGTCGAATAAGCCGCTGTCGCTAGGATGTCCATCGTGCATCTTTTTGCGCATGTCGAGCACTTCGTGGCGAAGTACTGCAATATCCCGCGATTGGCGGATTACCTGTATACGAATTTCTTCGAACTGTTTTCCCACACTCGCATCGCCTGCGCAGAAGCGTGCGCGTGTTAGTGCCTGATGCTCCCATACCCAAGCTTGTTTTTTTTGATAGTCCGCAAAAGCCGGGATGCTGCTGACCAGCAATCCGCTGGCGCCATTCGGACGTAAACGCAGGTCGGTTTCATACAGGCGTCCCGCCGAGGTATAGCTGCTCAATAGCGTGTTGATGCGTTGTGCCAATTTGGCGTAGTTCTCTCCCGCATCAACATGTAAATCGTCGAACAAAAATATCAGATCGAGGTCGGAGTCGTAGCCCAGTTCCTTTCCGCCAAGCTTGCCATAAGCGATGATGGCGAACTGCGCCTGATCCAAATGCTTTTTGCGCGCATTGCTCCAGCATAGTTTTAGAACATGTTTCAGGATCAGATCGGCCAGATCACTGAGATGGTCGCTTAATGTTTCCAATGGCAAAAGACCTTGCAGATCCATCGCCAGTAATTGAAAGGTCTGGGCTTGTTTGAAATGGCGTAACTCATCCATTTGACGTTCCAGATCCTCTTCGTGTTTGTACAACAATGCGGCCAGTGTCGCATCAAGTTGTTGCCAGTCGGGTGCCCGGTAGATTTCCCGTGCATCCAGTAATTCGTCGAGCAGGCTGGGATGCATGGATAGGTAGTTACAAGCCCATTCGCTGGCTCCCGCGAAACGAACCAAACGTTCAAGCGCCTGTGGATGCTCGGTCATGAAGGCAAGGTAGGTGCTGCGTCGACTGATGTTGTCTACCAATTTGAGCAGGCGCGGCAGTGCAAAATCACGCTGGCTGAGCCCTTGGCAGTATGCTACAAGCTGCGGAATAATTTTGTCGATACGCTGTTTGCTGATCTCCGGTAGCTGCTTGTAACGATTGCTGTCGTGCAGATGAACGAGCTGATCAGCCAGTTCAGTAACGTTGCCAAAGCCCTGCTCCCGCAAAGTTTGTGCAAGCGACTCGTTGTTGAGGTGGTCGTTCCAGAATGGACTGCTAACAATCTCTTCTTGACGGGTGCTAAAGATTTGGCTGAAGTGATAGCTGACCCGCTCGCGATGAGCGTCAAGTTTAGTCAGTAGCGCCGCATAATCGGGATACCCCATCGCAGTTGCCAGCAAGGCACGGTTCGCATCGTCAGCGGGAATATCCTGGGTTTGTTGATCATCCAGATATTGCAGGCGATGTTCCAGATTGCGCAAAAATATATAGGCATCGCCTAGCTCTTGCGCTGTTTTAGCGTCCAGTTGTCCGTTGTCTGTCAGTAAGCTCAACACGGACAGTGTTGGACGAATGCGCAGCTCCGCATCGCGTCCGCCGCGAATGAGCTGAAAAACCTGGGCGATGAATTCGATCTCGCGAATGCCGCCCGGGCCGAGTTTGATATTGTGGGCGCGATCACGGCGTTCGACTTCATGGCGTATCTGCGCATGCAATTTGCGCATGGACTCAAACGCGCCGTAATCCAGATATTTCCGGAACACGAATGGTTGAGACAATGCCATCAATTCATTGGTGGCGGCAGCTTGCTCGGGCGCGATGACACGGGCTTTGATCCAGGCATAACGTTCCCATTCGCGCCCCTGCGTTACCAGATATTCTTCCAGTGCGGCAAAGCTCGTAACCAATGCCCCGCTGTCTCCATAAGGGCGCAAGCGCATATCAACGCGAAACACATAACCATGTGCAGTGAGTTCGTTGATGAGATAGATGAGCTTGCGTCCGACGCGGCTAAAAAATTCGTGATTGCCGAGAGGTCGAGAACTGTTGGTTTCACCGTCTTCCGCGTAAACGAAGATCAGGTCGATGTCGGAAGATACGTTTAATTCTCCACCGCCAAGTTTACCCATGCCGATCACGATCAACTCTTGCGGTAAACCGCTTTCCGCTCCGATAGGCTGTCCATGCTGTTCTGTCAATGCGTGAGTGGCAAAGTTCAATGCGCGTTGTACGGTTAGCTCGGCTAGCGCGGTCATGCACTGCATGACTTCGTTGAGATCGGCTAGTCCGCCCAAGTCGCGCATCAATATTTTCAACATAACGCGCTTGCGTAAATCGCGTAAGGTGCGCGACAGTTCTTCTTCATTGCCATCCGGCATGGCATTCAGCCAGTTGCTGATTTCAACGGGGGTGCAGGGCAGCAGATAATTTTCCTGAAGCCCGGAAAGCAGTACAGGCTCTGTTTCCAGTAGTCGTTGCAAATAACGGCTACAGTATTTGCCGTGTTGGACTAGACTGTCGAAGTCAAGATATGAGACGGTGACGGTATTCATGGTCGGCTGGTTCGGAGTAAAATGAACTCTGATTAGTTGGCTCATTATAAGCCCCTTATGATTCGCTTAAATAATATCTACTCGCGGAAGTTTCGCGTATGGACACAATGCTGAAAATCTTACAACGTTCCGTTCTCAAAATCGGGCGCATCTTGTTCCTGCCAACAGTAGTGCTGTGTGTCGCTATTGCAGCGGGATTGTTTACTTTACGTTATTGGATATTGCCCGATATTGAAAAATATCACGACGAAGTGACCAGCTTGGCCAGCAAGGCAGTCGGGTTGCAAATCAAAATCGGAAAAATCGAAGCCGATTTGCGCTGGTTTCGTCCCCATCTGGTCTTTACCAATGTTCAACTGCTGGATGCGGAAGGGCATAGCGCCCTGGAGTTGCGCAGAATAGATAACGTCGTATCCTGGATGACATTGCTAAGCGGCGAATTGCGTCTGCAAACATTGGAAGTGGACGATCCCGATCTGCTGATCAGGCGCGATAAGCAAGGTGTGTTGCATGTTGCCGGACTGCAAGTATCGGGACAATCTTCAGACGGCAAACTTTCCGATTGGTTATTGCATCAATCCCGCATCATTCTGAATAACGGCAAGGTCACTTGGCAAGACGATTTGTACGACAGGCCGACACTGGTGTTAAACCAGGCACAAATGCGTTTTGACAATAGCGGGAAGCACCACCGTTTTGCCGTGAGCTTTGCGCCACCGGCAACAGTTGCCGCGCCCTTGAATGCGCGGGGCGATTTGGTGGGAGACAGTTTTTCGGATTGGTCCGGGTGGAGCGGGGAACTATTCGCCGAGATCAATCAGGTCAACTTGGACACTTGGAGTGCATGGATAAATCTTCCGGACGAGTTTAGCCATGCCAAAGGGAGTTTGCACGCATGGCTGGGAATTGAAGGGGGGCGGATCAACCGTGTAACAGCCGACATGGATATGAGCGAAATTAGAAGTCGCATGGCGGCCGATTTGCCGCAGTTAAATCTGGCCGGACTGCATGGACGTATCGGGTGGCACGAACTTGAGCGAGGCTTTGAAGTGACGACGAGCAAACTCGCCTTGCAAATGAGCAATGGTTTTAAGTTGCAGCCGACGGATTTCCACTTGCGCTTGGCGGGCGAGAAGGAAAATCCGTTTGCAACGGGAGAAATACAAGCGAACGCTATCGAATTGGGCGATCTTTCCATAATGGCTGATTACATTCCATTGGGCAAAACATTCAAGCAAAAGCTGTTGGATTTTTCACCACTCGGGCATATTGCGGACTTGCGCGCGCAATGGCTGGGCGGCGGGCGTTTCGAAGTGGAGGCGCGTTTCGATAACATGTCAATGCGGCGGGTTGGGCAGTTGCCCGGTGTTGAAGGGCTAAGCGGTCAGATAAAGGGCAACGATAGCAGCGGGGTATTATCGCTGAACGCACCGAATTTGAAATTGGATGCCCCGCAGTTTTTGCTTGAACCGGTCACCTTCGATAAGTTTTCGGCACAAGCTGATTGGCAGCACAAGCGTGACGATTGGGATATTAAACTGAACAATTTTTCCGTCTCCAATGCAGACCTGAGCGGAACGGCAAATGGAAATTATCAGACCGATGGAAAAGGCCCGGGGGTGGCAAATATCAATCTGGATATGACGCGGATATCCCTCCACCATATAGCAAAATATCTGCCCAAAGAATTAATGGGGCAGGGGGTCATGACGTGGTTGCAACAGTCATTGCTGGGTGGGGAGGCCAATGATGCACATATGCGCTTGCATGGCGACCTGAACGAATTCCCATTTGCCAAAAATAAAAATGGACTCTTTTTGATCGAGGCAAAAAGCAGCGGCGTTGTCGTTGATTATGGCAAAGAATGGCCACGTGTTGAAAATGCACTGGGAAATTTACGAATCGAAGCCGGGCGATTGCAAGTCGAATCGACCTCTGCCACGATAGCCGGAATCAGGGTACAAAAGGTTGGCGTTACTATTCCGGATTTCATGGCAGCCGAGCCGCAAGTGCAAATACGGGGTGAAGCTAACCTTGAAACCAAACGGCTATTGGACTTTATTAAACATAGCCCGATACGCGGCTACTCTGGCGGCTTCACCGATAACACCACCGCCGTGGGAGATGGCAAGCTGGATGTGCAACTGGATATTCCGCTGAGCGACAAACCGATCAAGCTGAGCGGGAACTATCACTTTAATGAAAATGAGATCGATCTGGATAAATATATCCCGTTGGCAAAAAACGTCACGGGCGATCTGAAATTCACCGAGTCAGTGCTGCAGGCCAAATCCATCGGAGCTCAGATATTCGGCGGCCCTGCAACTCTCGATATTCAAACTGATGCCAAAGGCGTGTTAAAGGTGAATCTGCAAGGCAAAATAAAAGCAGATACATGGCGTAAAGTGGATGCTACACCTTGGGTGCAGTCCTTGAGTGGAGAAACGGACTGGAATACTGAAGTCACTGTTCAAAACAAACAGTTTGAGCTGCAAGCAGGCTCCAGCTTGCAGGGCTTGGTCTCAAATTTACCCGCGCCCTTCTCGAAAAAGGCGCGTGAACTGATCCCGCTCAAATTTGAATTTAAGAGTCTCAACGCAACTAAAGACCTGATGTCGGTGCAATGCGGCAACATCGTCAGTGTGCGACTATTGCGGGTAGAGGACAAGCTCGGCAGGAGACCTTTCAAACGCGGAACCGTGACTTTCGGGTCGGCACGCCGCCTTGCGAATAAAGACGGCATTTGGGTAACAGGTTCCTTGCCGTTGTTGTCTGTAGAGGGCTGGAATAGGGTATGGCCGAACGATAGCGGTAATGGGGCATCAATGCCGGTAATTGATGACGTGGACTTAACCGTGCAGAAGACTATCGGCTATAGTACGACAATAAACGGGTTGCATATTCATGCACGCAACCACGGTGATACGATCACGGCTCAATTGACCTCCAAAGAACTGAATGGCGGGGCGATCTGGTATTCCAAGGGAAATGGCAGGCTGGTTGCGCGCCTCAAAAATGCAGCGGTGGCAAATGACATTAAAGACAAGGAAACCGAAACTGTTCAGGCTGCTACAAATTCAGGTACCGAGAAAGTCGTCAGAAATTTCTCTATGCCGGCACTGGATGTCGCGGTCGAGAATTTTACTTATCAAGGCAAGCAACTGGGGCAGCTGGAGATGCATGCCAGCCAGATTAAAAAAGAAATTTTACTGGATCATTTTCGCTTGGCTAATCCGGATGGCGTGCTGACAGTCAACGGCAAGTGGGGGCTATCACCAGCGCAAACTCATATTGAAGCCAAGCTGGAACTTTTCGATACCGGAAAAATGCTCAACCGATCCGGTTATCCCAACACACTCAAAGATGGCAATGGTACGCTCGATTGCGATTTGGTCTGGCCTGGTTCGCCGGACGAACTGAAATTGGCTAATTTGAATGGACATGTGAATCTAAAAATGAGCAAAGGACAGTTTTTGAAGGTTGATCCGGGGGCGGGAAAATTATTGAGCGTGATGAATCTGCAATCGTTGCCGAAACATATTGCGCTCGACTTTACCGACGTTTTTGGCAAGGGATTTGAATTTGACACCATTGCCGGTATCGCGCAAATCAGGCAGGGAGTAATGATGACGAATGACTTCAAAATAAACGGCTCTGCGGCGCAAGTCACCCTGTCCGGTCAGGCGGATCTGACGCGTGAGACACAGAATCTGCGTGTGAAGGTTTTGCCAGCTATAGGCAATAGTGTTTCGCTGCTGGCATTTGCCGCAGGCCCTGCGGTCGGGGCCGGTGTTTTTCTGGCCAATAAATTATTTCGCAATCCACTCGATAAGTTGGTGTCATTTGAATACAATGTCACCGGTAGCTGGGTTGATCCGAAAGTTGAAAAAGTCGACCAGGTTAATGCCACTCCCAATAATTCACTCAATAACTGAAAGCCGTAAAATGTCTCCCCATGATTTCACGCAAAAACGTCTTGCTCCGCAACAGGGTGTCTTTAAAGTCGCGGCAGTACAGATGGCATCCGGTCCGAATGTCGCTGGTAACTTGAACGAGGCTGGCAGGCTGATCGAAAAAGCAGCACAGCAGGGTGCCAAGTTGGTGGTGCTGCCGGAATTCTTTGCCATCATGGGTATGAAAGACCTCGATAAGGTTGCGGTGCGTGAACAACCGGACCGTGGACAGATACAGTCTTTTTTGAGCGAGACCGCACGCAAACATAAAATTTGGCTAGTCGGTGGTTCAATTCCGTTAGTGGCTGATGCTCCGAACAAAGTGCGCTGTAGCTGCCTTGTTTACAACGAGCTTGGCGAACAAGTGGCACGTTATGACAAGATTCATTTGTTCAATCTCGAACTCGGCAACGAGAAATATCAGGAGGCTGATACTATCGAGGCGGGTAATCAAGTGGTGGTCGTGGATAGCCCGTTCGGACGTATCGGGCTGGCCGTTTGCTACGACTTGCGCTTTCCCGAGCTGTTCCGCGCGATGAAGAATGTGGACATCATCGTGTTGCCTGCCGCATTTACGGCCACGACCGGAAAGGTGCATTGGGAGCCGTTGGTGCGCGCCCGTGCTATCGAAAATTTGAGCTATTTCATCGCCGCCGCGCAAGGCGGTTATCACGTCAATGGACGCGAAACACACGGGCACAGCATGATCGTTGATCCGTGGGGGCGCGTGCTGGATGAGCTGACGCGAGGCTCCGATGTGGTGATGGCGGAGGTCAATCGCAGTTATCAGGCCAGCTTGCGTACCAGCTTGCCCGCTTTGTCCCATCGTACTTTAGCTTGTCAACCGGGCGAAAAAACATCCAAATGAGAAGTTACACTTTAGAGTTGGTAAGAAGGTCTTTGCTCACCGCACACGGCTTGGATGTGAATGATCTCGGCGGTGTGTTCGGCAAGATGTTGGCGCATCGTGTGGACTATGCCGACTTGTATTTTCAGTACGGACGTGCGGAGAGTTGGTCGCTGGAAGAGGGTATTGTCAAATCGGGTAGCTTCAGCATCGACCAAGGTGTGGGTGTGCGTGCCGTAAGTGGCGAGAAGACAGCCTTTGCCTATTCCGACGATATTAGTCTGGTTGCGCTGGAAGCGGCGGCGATGGCGACGCGTGCTATCGCCAGACAGGGAAAAAAGCAGACTATCCCGATGTTGAAAGAGGGCAAGGCGCACGATCTGTATCTGCCGCATGATCCTATTGCCAGCCTCGACGCGGCCAGCAAGGTCGCGATGTTGGAACGTTTGGAAAAATATGCGCGCGCACTTGATCCGCGCGTCACGCAAGTGATGGCGGGGTTGGCGGGTGAATACGAGTTGGTGCTGGTGGCGCGCAGCGACGGTATGCTCAATGCCGATATTCGTCCGCTGGTACGCCTTTCATTACAGGTTATTGTCGAGAGCAATGGCAAACGCGAACAGGGCTCGGCAGGCGGCGGCGGGCGTTTTGATTATGCTTATTTCGATGATGAAGTGTTGCAACGTTACGCCAAAGAAGCGGTGCATCAGGCGACCGTGGCACTGGACGCGCGTCCGGCTCCGGCTGGCAGCATGACCGTGGTGCTGGGTTCCGGCTGGCCGGGAATTTTGTTGCACGAAGCCGTCGGACACGGTTTGGAAGGCGATTTCAACCGCAAAGGCAGCTCGGCATTTTCCGGCAGAGTGGGCGAGCGCGTTGCGGCCAAAGGCGTAACCGTGGTGGACGACGGCACTATCCTAGACCGGCGCGGTTCGCTTAACATGGACGACGAAGGCAACCCCACGCAACGTACCGTGTTGATCGAAGACGGCATCCTGCTCGGCTACCTGCAAGACACCATGAACGCGCGCCTGATGGGCGTGCCAATCACCGGCAATGCGCGGCGCGAATCGTTCGCGCATCTACCTATTCCGCGCATGACCAACACCATGATGATGAACGGCGACAAGAGTCGTGACGAGATTATCGCTTCGGTCAAACACGGCTTGTATGCCGCTAACTTTGGCGGCGGGCAAGTGGACATTACCAGCGGAAAGTTCGTGTTCTCTACCACCGAAGCCTACATGATCGAAGACGGCAAAATCACCTATCCCGTCAAAGGTGCAACCCTCATCGGCAACGGCCCCGAAGCCTTGACCCAGGTATCAATGGTCGGCAACGACATGGCACTTGATCCCGGTGTCGGCACCTGCGGCAAAGAGGGGCAGAGCATCCCCGTGGGAGTTGGGCAGCCGACAGTGCGCATCGAAGGGCTGATCGTGGGCGGCACGGCGTAGGGGCGTATGGCAATACGCCCTTGGTATAATATTGGAAGGGCGTATTGCCATACGCCCCTACAATTCACGGCATTAACTCCAAACATCAATATGACGGCGCGCAACGAATACCTCTCCCTGCGGTATAATTCGCGCCGCTATGCAGATACTCCGTGAACTTCATTCTCCTGATAACCAGCCCCTTGCCCTGACCATCGGTAACTTCGATGGCGTGCATCTCGGGCATCAGGCTTTACTCGAACAATTGCAACTCGCCGCGAGCGAGCGTGGCTTGGCCACCGCTGCCATTGTGTTCGAGCCGCATCCGCGCGAATTTTTTACGCCCGAACAAGCGCCGGCGCGACTCACTAATTTGCGCGAGAAACTGGAACGATTCTCCTCGCTCGGTTTGAACCGCGTGCATGTATGCCGTTTTGACGAGGTATTGGCGCGCACTAGTGCGACCGATTTCATTGCGGCACTGTTCGGGTTGTCGGTGCGCCACGTGCTCATCGGCGACGATTTCCGCTTCGGTAATGCGCGCGGAGGCGACTTTGCGCTGATGGAAAAAATGGGTCAGCAACAAGGTGTTTCGGTAAAGTCGATGGGCAGCGTGCTGCAAGACGGCATCCGCATCTCCAGTACGGCAGTGAGACTGGCACTGAGCGAAGGTAAGTTAAGTCTGGCGCAACGCTATTTGGGGCGGCCTTACAGTATTAGCGGGCGCGTTGAACATGGCGAAAAAATCGGGAATAAACTTGGTTTTCCGACCGCCAATATTCAGCTCAAACATAATCTGGCTCCGCTGCGGGGCGTGTTTGTGGTGCGCGTGCGCATTGAAGATGGCGCGATACGCGAAGGCGTGGCGAGTCTGGGTGTGCGGCCAACGCTGACACCGAATGGCAAGCCGGTATTGGAAGTGCATCTGTTCGATTTTGCGCAGGAGATTTATGGCAAACACCTGCATGTGGATTTTTTGCACAAGCTGCGCGATGAAATGAAGTTCTCCGGTTTGGAATCTTTAACTAAACAAATTTCGCTCGATGTCGAGCATGCGAAAGATTGGTTTATACAAAATGGCCACTGATTACAAAGACACCCTCAATCTTCCCGATACCACTTTCCCCATGCGCGGCGATCTCGCCAAGCGCGAGCCGCAGATGCTGGCGCAATGGCAGGAAAAAAAGCGTTACCAGCGCATTCGTGCTGCGAGTAAAGGACGCAATAAATTTGTGCTGCATGACGGCCCTCCGTATGCGAATGGCGATATTCACATCGGTCATGCGGTGAATAAAATCCTCAAGGACATTATCGTCAAGAGCAAGACATTGAGCGGCTTTGATGCGCCTTACGTACCCGGTTGGGATTGCCACGGTTTGCCGATCGAGTTGCAAGTGGAAAAGAAGCACGGCAAGGCGATACCTCCTGCGCAATTCCGCGAACTGTGCCGCGCCTACGCCAAAGAACAGATCGAGCGCCAGAAAAAAGATTTTATCCGCCTCGGAGTGCTGGGTGATTGGGACAATCCTTACCTGACCATGGATTTCAAAACAGAAGCCGAAATCGTGCGTACCCTTGGCAAGATTTATGAGCGCGGTTATTTGTATCAGGGACGCAAGCCGGTGAACTGGTGTCTGGATTG
>PLYB01000321.1 GCA_003151655.1 Gallionellaceae bacterium
CGCGCCGAGGCGCGGGCGCTACAGTCCGCTTATAACGTCATGACCATCAACGTTAATAAACGAACTTTGCGCGAACCCCCGGTTTTCTTGCCTCCGGGAGTCCACACAATCAAACGACGAAGGCATAAAATCATCCTTCGTCAATATGTTAGGCACAACGCGAACCTGCCGCGTTTGTGTCGTTGCTACTGGTTCGCGCATCATATTACCAGTGCTCCTCCAAAATCTACAGCATGGAATTTACCATATTCTTTGATGTGAAGTTCCACTGGTTCAGTCAAACGATAGAGACGCAGACAGTCCTCTTTTTCGTCTATCTCGGCAAGTAGTCGCCGCTCTAATTCTTCAAGCTGCATCTGATCGACCTTGCATTCAAACACTGAATTTTGTACACGTTGCCCGGTGCTCTCGCATACTTTCGCGACGCGGCGGAGTCGTTTGCGTCCGGCGGCGGTTACTGTGGATACGTCGTAAGTGATAATAATCAGCATGGTATTTAACGGTAAAGGAACGGGATATAGCCTTCCATTTCGCCGCGCAGGGTACGAGCCATGAAGCGCGCTTGCAATAATGGAAGCAGGCCTATCGGTACTTTGGTTTCGAGTAAGGGGTGCATAACTTCTTCCTGTTTGCGTTCCTGATACGCGACCACCACAGTTTTCCTTGCGTCGCCCTCCAGCAAGACCGCTCCACCTTCACGCTCAGCGAAATCGTTGGCGGAAATTTGTCCCCGGTTAATCAAGGTCAGCGCCAGGCGGTCAGCCAGGATGGCGCGAAATTCTTCCATCAAATCGAGCGCCAGCGCCGCCCGTCCCGGACGCACCGCATGAAGAAAACCGAGTTGTGGATCAAGTCCGACGCTCTCCAGCGCGGAGCGGCAATCGTTCATCACCATCGAATACAGGAACGAGATTAGCGCGTTGAACCGGTCGCGCGGCGGACGGCGGGTGCGCCCATCCATAGTGAAATGTTCACGCACATTCTTCCGAACCAGACTGGGCAGCGCACCGAAATATACTTTTGCAGCATCCCCCTCAATGCCGCGCACCACATCCAGATTGCCTGCCAGCGGCAGGTTGCGCACAGAAATAGCCAGTGACTCTGCCGCATCGCTCAAGGCCTTGCCATCCTGTTCATCATCGGTTTCACGCGCGCCGCGCAACAGCACTTGTCGCGCATTACGTAGCTTTCCGGCAATCATCGCCTGCGCCATACCCAGCGCAAACTTCTCATCCACCGCCAAGCGATGTTGCCCATATAATCAGTCACTTACGCACCGGATGCAAAACAGCGCAAACTTCTCATCCACCGCCAAGCGATGTTGCGCTTGTCGCAGCAGGATATTGCCGGAAACCGGGCCTTCCAGACGCGCCTTGAATCGCCCATTATTATTCAACAACACCAAGCTGATGCCGTCATCCGCACAGCGATGCATCAATGCAGGTGAAAGCATGATGTTGCCCATACACACCACACTACCTAAGTGATGCAGCGGCACCTGCAATTTTTTCACATGCTCTACATCTACCCGCAACGTGTCATTCTCCAAATGAAGATAGGAGTTGGGTGTCATCACATAAAGAGTATTGAGAAGCTGACGCGCCATGATTAGCTAACCCCCGGCTCGAACAAAGATTCCAGCAAGCCATGCTGCGCCGCATGTTGGGCGACGGCCTCCGGCTGGCAGATTTCCTTCAACGAACATTCCTTGCAACGCGCATCGTTGGCAGGAGGCGGCAGTTTGCCGGAATCCATCATGGCACGGATAGCGTTTACGGTATCGACCACCATGCCGCGCAACTCTTGTGTAATCTCCACCTCACGCCTGCGCCGTGAACCATGGTGATAAATTGTGCCTTGCGTAATGAGCTGGCCGGTCATTTCTTCCAGACACATTGCTTGTGCGGCAAGTTGAATGTCATCGTGAGTTTTCTCGCGCTTCTTACCATGCTTATATTCAACCGGAAAGATATGCCCGTCGGGATGAAATTCCACCACATCGCATTTGCCGATCAGCCCCAGCCGCTCCGACCACACCGGCAA
Organism: Gallionellaceae bacterium; assembly: GCA_003151655.1. Taxonomy (GTDB): domain Bacteria; phylum Pseudomonadota; class Gammaproteobacteria; order Burkholderiales; family Gallionellaceae; genus PALSA-1006. The sequence goes on from PLYB01000321.1 coordinate 2,044, forward strand.
TGCCCGCTCGGCGCGTACGCCCTCGAAAATTTCAAATCCCGGATCATCCACCCGCTCATGCGCCGCGTTGCCGCGCATGGTGAAAACATTCTCATCGAACGCCTGCTCGACATGGATCAGCGCGCACTGGCGCGGGCAATAGCTCCAGTGCTGGAGGGCGGAAAGCATGATGGGATCGGCGGCTTCCATATTCGAGGTTCTACCAATAGCTTCGCAAGCATCCGCCACTCATGCCTGATTCAGCGCGTTGGCAATGGGCTCCATCCATTCCGGCACTGAGCAATACTGCTTGATAATGACTCCTCTGCTGGCTCGTAGAACCAATGTAGCTTGTTTTCCATCTACGGAGTTGTCATACAAATACAGGCGATCTACCTCACGTGCAACCAAAGAACAATTGGCAATTGAGCGAAAATGCCGCGTAATAATTTTCTGAATCGGCACATCATGCCCGCCCTGCATCACCCGGCGGGCAACACGCGCGGCATTGATTGACGGGTCGGCGGTCGCCACGAAAAAAACGCGCGTAAAGAAACCCGATGCTTGCGCATGACGTACAAAATCCACCTTGTCCGGCGCAGAAAAAACACTCTCGAAGGCAAGGCTGCGTCCTTCCGCCAAACAATGTTCACGCCGTTCCTGCGCAACATTGGCAGCCTGATGGATAGCGGTTGAGGAATTCCAATCGCCGAATTCGTCACGTGCGATGAGATCCGGGTTCACATATTCACATCCGGTAAACCACTCATGCGCCAGTCCACGCTCGGTCACGGTTGTTTTTCCCGCGCCGTTCGGACCAGCCACCAGCAACAAACGTGGTTGCTCGACCAGCATCATGATGCAGACGCGGCATCCCTTGCGCGCGCATCGCTCACCGCTTCGGCCAACTTGCGTCGCATCCAGCTATCGGATTCCAGCTTTCGCGCCATCGCAACATCCCGGGCCTCACTCATCACCTCGGACAGTTCTTCGTCTGTAGGCTCGGTATCGGCAGACAATGGATTACGTTTCGAATTAGATAAATTAGCCATACCAAACTCCTTTGGGTTAAGAGATTCGATGAAATCGAACACTTCCACTTGTTTCTCCAAGGGGGAGCAAATCGGCCGCCCGTGAAATGATGTCAACGTATCCCATGTGATTTCTCTTTCATCTATCGAACATTATGCATGATACCCGTTTGCGCCTTGAAATCCTTGTGCGCCATGCATAACAGGGCGCGGTCATGTTCAAAGTCGGCCATGCAGCAATCTCCCTTCACGGCGCGCTCTGCCAACAACATGGTTCAAGGAATTTTTCCAGTGATCGAACTCATCCCGACTGTACAGGAGAATATCCTTGAAAACCGCCAGTCCCCTTAACGCCATATACAAACGTGCAGCTTCCTTGCGGCGGCTGCGCTGTGGCGAAAACGGTTCGGTTTCAACTACCAATAAATCAACGTCGGCATCAGGTCGCGCATCACCACGCGCGTGCGAACCAAAGAGAATGATAGTTTCCGGCGCAACTTCATTGATGATGGTCTGCACTATTTGTTGGAGTAGCACTTCTTCGTTACTGAGCGACTTAGCGAACATTGGCTCCTTCCCGGTCAAACTTATAGCCGCCCGTATCCACATTGAAACTGCGGAAGAATGCCTCGATTTCCTCAGCGGTTTTAGGTTTCGAGTTATCAGACTCGTGCAAATTATCGGAGGCAAAAGCTAATGCGGCCTGAATGTCTTCGCGAGTGATGTGCGGATAGGACTCCAGAATCTACTCGAAAGTCCAGCCATTCGCCAGCCAGCCCAAAATCAACTCGACGGAAATCCGGGTTCCCTTAATAACGGGCTTGCCCACCAAGACTTCCGGGTTGGAAACAATACGGTCACGCCAATCCATTTCAGCACCTCCTCAAAATAATTTCGCACACCCTATCACAACGATTATTTTTCCACTATGCCGCTAATCTCGGCATTGCTTATGAGCAGCTTGCTCTTATTGGGCAAGCGTATTTCGGTGAAGCTGTGGCCGATGTCGTATTTGCCTTCCAGCGTACAGCCGGTATCGGTTGCGGCGGGTACAGCTCCGGCAGATTTTGCCAAAGAGCAAGCAGCCTGGCGCAGAGTCAAAGTTCCTTGGTGCGGCCAATCGGGGACGATAACAAATACCAACATTCCGAATGTAACCGCCAGCAGGAAAAAAAGTGCGCCGTTGCTTTTGCTCATTTATTTCTCCGTTGCGCAGTTACATATCGAAAGGTTGCTACGCCTTACGCTCAAGTTGCACACCTGTGACAATGTTTTTGGATTCCCCGATTGCCATTTCATGTCCATCAACAGTAACCGAGTAGTCGCTGAAATTACGCGGTACGGCAACGCCTTCATTGAGCTTTGCCTGAATGTGCTCGAACAAACTGTAGGCGCGTGCATTTCCCAATTTTAAATCATGCTTGAACACGTACAGCCCGCGCGTGGTCATTTCACCACGGGCGGAGGAACGATCATGCTCGAACATCTCGATCAATGCTGCCCATAACAGTTCAAGGTCATCATCGGAAAAATTTGTCTGCTCTGCCAAATGCGCAGAAATAAAACCATGCGCCGCATAAAGGCCGTAGGGCACGGTGAACTTGCGACCCATCGTGCGGTTATCGCCACCCTGCTTATCAGATTC
>PLYB01000262.1:0-8959 GCA_003151655.1 Gallionellaceae bacterium
GCGGCAGCGACGAGGAAGAGTGCGCACGCTGGATCAAAGACCATATGAAAAAGCCGGTAGTCGGTTTCATCGCGGGTGTTACCGCACCCGAAGGCAAGCGTATGGGGCATGCCGGCGCGATTATTTCCGGCGGTCAGGGCGGGGCAAATGAGAAGCTGGCTGTGATGGAAGAGTGCGGCATACACATCACGCGCAATCCCGCAGAGATGGGGCGCACGATGCAGAAGTTGTTGAAGGGCTAAAAGGGTGAAGGGAGAAGGGGCTGCGGTTTCCTCCCTTCTCCCTTAAGCGCCAACGGCGCGTCCCTTTTCTCTTCTCAATGTATTTATAAAGGAAACCAATGCTGGAAATGTTGTCTACTGCCCAGTTTTGGGTGGATGTATTTAAGATTATTGTGATCGACCTGTTGTTGTCAGGCGATAACGCGGTGGTGATTGCACTGGCGTGCCGCAATCTGCCACAAGACCAGCGCAAGAAAGGTATTTTGTATGGCGTAATCGGTGCGATTGGTCTGCGCGTGCTGCTTACTTTTTTCGCGGTTAACTTACTGGCGCTGCCGTATCTGAAACTGGTCGGGGCATTGCTGCTGTTGTGGATTGGTATCAAACTGATCTTGCCTGATGAGGATGCGCACGGCGAGGGCGGCATTAAAGCGGAAAGCCATCTGTGGGGGGCGGTGAAGACTATCATCGTCGCTGACTTGGTGATGAGTCTGGATAACGTTATCGGTGTGGCGGGTGCCGCGCATGGTAATGCGTTGTTGCTGATATTCGGCTTGCTGGTCAGTATCCCTTTGATCGCGTGGAGCAGTCAGTTGGTGTTGAAATTGATTGACCGTTTCCCGTTTATCATCTACGGCGGCGGGGCATTGCTCGGCTATGTGGCCGGTGAAATGCTGGTTGGCGAGGCTTTGTTCAAGCCATTGCTGGAAGCGCAACACCTGCTGCAGGAGTTGATTCCTGTAGCCTGTGCATTGTTCGTTCTGGTGCTGGGTAAATGGATCGGGGCGCGCAAGGCGAAATCCAGTGAAGTTGTTGATCTGGTGGATGAGCAAGTAACAGTTCCCCTCCATGAGGAGTCACGTGGTTACAGTAAACCAGAGGGTACGCAATGAAAATATTGATTCCTGTGGATGGCTCCGCCAGCGCTGATGGTGCGGTGGATTATGTGATCTCCTACGCCGACCAGCTAAAAGTCGTACCCGAAATATTTCTGCTTAATGTGCAGTTGAAATTGGCGTTGGGTAACGTAAAACTGTTCATCAATCAAGAAACCGTCAACGATTATTATCGTGAACAGGGTACGGCGGCGCTTGAGCCGGCACGAGCGAAACTGGACAAGGCGGAATTTGCCTACGCTTACCACATTAGCATCGGCACACCTGCTGATGCGATAGTGAAATATGCACAAGAGCATCAAGTCGATCAAATCGTGATGAGCTCGCACAGTCAGGAAACACTGTCCAACTTTCTTCTGGGGTCAGTTGCTGCCAAGGTTGTGCAATTGGCGCAGATTCCGGTTCTCTTGGTGCAATAGCAATATACGGTACTTTGTTTAAGCTGGATTGACCGGCTTTTTCGATAGGGTAATCAGGGTTAAGCTGGCTTGAATCAGAGATGTTGCTACGGGGTTACGTAATATCGCGTGTGGTAAGCTGCTGATAATGAATTGCAGAGGTGGAATGTGGATATACAAGATGCGCTGCAGATTGTTAGTGAGAGTCATACCGGGATGGTCAGGTCACACAACGAGGACAGTGTGACTTTTGATGCGTCTTCCGGTTTGGTGGTGTTGGCTGACGGAATGGGAGGCTACAATGCCGGTGAAGTCGCCAGTGGTATAGCGGCTTCGGTACTTAGCGTCGAGATTGGTCACCAGCTGGCAACATCAAGGCCGGAAAAGAAAGATGCGGTCAGCGGTGAAGATGTGGGCGTTGTGTTATTACGTGAAAACGTGAAAAAAGCCAATGCTTCAATTTTTCATGTGGCCGCAAGTCAGCCCCAATATTCCGGCATGGGAACCACGATTGTTGCGGGGTTGTTTTATGACAACCGTGTGGCGGTTGCACATGTCGGTGACTCGCGCATGTATCGGTTGCGCGGGGAGATATTTGAGAGTGTGACGCGGGATCATTCTTTACTGCAAGAGCAGATTGATAGCGGCATGATCAGCAAGGCAGATGCACGTAATTCTAAAAATAAAAATCTGGTGACACGCGCTGTCGGCATAGATGCTGAAGTGGAGCCAGAGGTGCATGTCTATGATGTACAGGTCGGGGATATATATCTGTTGTGTTCCGATGGACTCAACGACATGATTGAGGATGAGGAAATCGGCGCAACTTTGCAAATGCTCAAGGCCAATTTGCCACTGGCAGCAAAAGAGTTGATCCAGTTGGCCAATGACAACGGCGGAAGAGACAACGTTTCGGTGATACTGGTCAAGGTGAACGGCAAGTTTTCTGCGCCGCATGGCTGGTTGGCAAATTTGTATACTTGGTTTAAGAATTAACTACGGGGATTGTTGATATGCCGGCTAAATTGATACTCAGCTTGGATGGCGCGGTGCTCAATGAGTATCGGCTGGACAAAGAGCGCACGACGATCGGACGAAAACCGCGTAACGATATTGTGATCGACAATTTGGCGGTAAGTAGCGAGCACGCCGCGATCATCACGATTCTGAATGATTCCTTTCTGGAAGATTTGGAAAGTACCAATGGCTTGTCGGTAAACGGCGTGGTTACCAAAAAGCATTTTCTGCAAAATAACGACGTGATTGAAATCGGCAAGTACAAATTGAAGTATGTGAACGAGCAACCCGCTTCGGCAACGCAGGATGATCTGGAAAAAACCATGGTGCTGCGTCGGCCTGCAACAATAGCCCCGGAACCGGGAAGCACCGATAGTGGAGACGGTAATGCGGAGTTACCCGGCTCACAAGTAGATGCGACCGGACAATCTTCGATGCCGAAAGTGGGAGAGGCGACGCAGAAAGTTGCAGTAGCGCAACCGGTTGCCGCGCAGCCGCAACAAGCCGCAGTAGTTCAGGTATTAAACGGCCCGAATGTGGGCAAAGAAGTTGAACTGGTGAAGAGCCTTACCACGCTCGGCAAACCGGGCGTGCAAGTCGCCGTGCTGGCAAAACGTCCGCATGGTTTCTTCATTACGCATGTTGAGGGAGCCAAATTCCCTTCGGTTAATGGTGAGTCCACCGGCGAGCAGCCGCATCAATTGTACGATCATGACATTATCGAATTGCTGGGGGTAAAGATGGAGTTTTATTTCAAAGCGTGATTGCATAAGTCTATCATCAGAAACGCTGATAAATAGAACGAGGAATGAATGAAAAAGCACGCACTTCTCATCATTGCCGGTCTTGTGTGTGTATGCCTATTCATCGGCAACGCGGCCAAGCTCTATCAACTGGGATTTATCGAGTTCGTTGAGGCCAAGCTTTACGACACCAGAATGCGCCTTACTTTGCCGAATAAAATCGATGACAACATCGTTATTTTGGATATTGATGAAAAAAGCCTGAAAGAAGAAGGGCGCTGGCCGTGGGGGCGTGACAAGTTAGCGCTGTTGATGGATAAGCTGTTCGATAAGTACGGTGTCGCAGTAGTCGGTTTTGACGTGGTGTTCGCTGAAAAAGATAATAGTTCGGGTTTAAAGGTTTTACAGGATTTGGCCCGAAATCAACTCAGGGATGTATCCCAATTTCAGTCGGTGTTAAAGCAAATTTCGCCCGGCCTTAAATACGATAATCTGTTTGCAGACAAGCTCAAACAGCGCAATGTTGTATTGGGTTATTACTTTAATGAAGCCGAGAAAAATATATCCGGCGCTTTACCGTCGCCGGTGTTTGCTGCGGGAAGCTTTAAAGATCGACCAATCAACTTTTTCCGATGGGCGGGCTATGGCGCGAATCTGCCCGAGCTTCAGTCAGCCGCTATTTCTGCCGGGCACTTTAATCCTACGGTGGACTTTGACGGTGTTGTGCGCCGTGTCCCGATGGTCGTTGAATATGATGGCGCATATTATGAGTCGTTGTCGCTGGCAGTGGTGCGAACTTTATTGGGTTTCCCCAAACTGGAGCCGGGCTATGCTACGGATGGTAACGACAAGGATTATGCCGGGTTGGAGTGGCTGTCATTGGATATAGGCGGGGACAGCCTGCGGATTCCAGTTGATGATAATGTGAGTACACTGGTTCCCTATCGTGGCGGGCGAGGGGCGTTTAAATACATATCATTGGCGGATGTGCTGAAAGAACGGGTTCCCGTGGAGGCGTTGCAAAATAAGATCATTCTGGTCGGGACAACCGCGCCGGGATTGCTGGACTTACGCTCCACCCCGGTAGACGAGGTTTATCCGGGAGTAGAAATCCATGCCAATATGATTAGCGGCATACTCAATCAATCTATTAAATCCAGCCCGCCTTACGTCATTGGCTTGGAGGTACTGTTGCTTTTGGTTGTGGGCGGTGCGTTAAGTTTCCTGTTGCCTCTGTTGACTCCGATACAAGTTACTTTAGTTGCCTTCGCGGCATTGCTGCTTACTGTGGTGGGTAATGGCCTCTTGTGGCAGTACGGCAATCTTGCGGTGCCTTTGGGCGGTGGCTTGATGATGATATTGGTGTTGTTCGCACTTAACATGTCTTACGGCTATTTCTTTGTATCTCGCACCAAGCGGCAGATCACCGATCTGTTCGGACAATACGTGCCGAAGGAAGTGGTCGGCGAGTTGAGCGAGCGTCCGCAGCAAGTTTCGATGGAGGGCGACAGTCGTGAGATGACGATTTTATTTTCCGATGTGCGCAGCTTTACCACGATCTCAGAAGGTTTGGACCCCAAAGAGCTATCGCTGCTGATGAACGAATTTTTGACCCCGCTTTCACGCATCGTCTACAAACATCGGGGCACCATCGATAAGTACATGGGCGATTGTATTATGGCATTTTGGGGCGCTCCCTTGCCCGAGGCAAGGCATGCTTATAACTCCATTGTTGCCGGACTTGAAATGTTGAAGACACTGGAAGAATTGCAGCCGCACTTTAAAGAGCGCGGCTGGCCTCCTATTCATATCGGTGTCGGTATCAATACCGGGCGCGTGAGTGTGGGTAACATGGGGTCTGAGGTGCGTGTGGCCTATACCGTGATGGGCGATGCGGTAAATCTGGCTTCCCGCTTGGAGGGCATCACCAAAGAATACGGGGTCGGCATCGTGGTCGGTGAAAACACCAAAGATGCTGTGCCTGAATTTGTTTATCGCGAGTTGGACTTGGTGCGGGTAAAGGGAAAAGAAAAGCCGGTCGCTATTTTCGAGCCTATCGGTTTGTCCGGGCAAGTAGCAGAAGCGGTGCTGGAAGAATTGAAGTTGTTTCAGCAAGTTTTGCAATCGTACCGCAAACAGGATTGGGATCAGGCGGAGTCGCTGCTGCTTAATTTGCAGAAAATATCGCCGCAAGCCAAGTTGTATCAAGTCTATGCCGAGCGCGTTGCTTACTTCCGGGATAACTCCCCGGGTGTAGACTGGGATGGCGTTTTCGTATTCAAAACAAAATGAACTGAAAGTGGTATCCCGGTAAGTAAACTAGCTGAGGATGGTTCTACTATGAAACTTAGAATTCTGGGCTGTAGTGGCGGTATTGGCGGAAACTTGCGAACTACTGCAATGCTGCTTGATCACGATGTATTGATTGATGCCGGAACCGGGGTCGGGGATTTGAGCTTGGCGGAGATGCGGGCAATTGATCATGTCTTTGTGACGCACTCGCATCTTGATCATATCGCGAGTATTCCGTTTATGCTCGACAGCGTGGGATTTATGCGCGACAAACCACTGATCGTCCATGCCACAGTCGAGACTATTGCGATACTCAAGCAGCACGTGTTCAATTGGCTAATCTGGCCGGACTTTAGCGAGATACCGAATGCGCAGCAGCCGAGCCTGCGTTATGAAATTATTGAGTTGGGCAAAACGGAAGATTTGGGTGGACGTAAAATCACGCCAGTTCCGGCCAATCATGTGGTGCCCGCAGTTGGTTTTCATCTGGAAAGTGCTAATGCGAGTCTGGTCTTCAGCGGCGATACGACGGTATGTAATGAGTTTTGGAATGCGGTCAATCGTATCGACAACCTGAAGTATCTTTTGGTGGAAACCGCATTTTCTAATGCAGAACTGGAGCTGGCGGTGATGGCGAAACACTTTTGTCCAAGCTTGCTGGCAAAAGATATTGTCAAACTTAAACACTCCCCCCAAGTATTTATTACGCACCTGAAACCGGGCGAAGCCGAATTGATAATGCAGGAAATTAGCCAATGCATTCCATTGGTGAGTCCCAAGATGCTGCAAAACGGGCAAGTGTTCGAGTTGTAGAACTGGGCGGGGAACTTATACCATGCAGGAAAATTTGGATATCAGCGTGTTCACGGCATTGGCACCTTTCTCTTCGTTTGGCTCGACCAGATTGCGAGAATTGCTCGAGTATTGTCATTTGGAAACTTTTGATCAAGGATCAGATCCCTTCATCGGCCACCCTTTGCCGGGGCAGTCTGTTTATCTGGTGCGAGGCGAACTGGAAGTGGTATATGCAGATGGCAGTCATGTTTTGATTCACGCTGATTCAGAACGGGCGCGGCATCCTATCGGAAAGCGTCAACCCGATATTCAGTCGGCGACTGCGTTAACACGAATTAAATTATTGCGTGTAGCTGACGATTTGCTGGATCAGATGGTGACTTGGGATCAATTCCTCTACCATGCAGATGGCAAGGCATCTGCGGTGAAAGTCGGCTTGTCGGCATCTCTAAAAACAACGTTATATTCCGGCATGTTTAGTGCGGAAAATTTGAGTGGCAGCCCGTTTGCACATTTACCTTCGGCCAATATTGGCAAGCTATTGGCCAAGATCGAGGCGATTGAAGTATGGGACAAGGAAGTCATCATCCGCGAAGGTGACGCGGGGGATTGCTATTTCCTGATTGGGAGAGGACGTGCTCAAGCGACTCGTTTGCAAGATGGCAACAGGCTACTGACCGGGCTAAAAGCGGGTGACGTTTTCGGCGAAGAGGTCTTGCTTTCTGACACGAAGCGAACTGCGACGGTGGTGATGAAAAGTAATGGAGTATTGCTGAGGTTAAAGATGCATGATTTTTTAGAGTTGATGCAGGAGCCGATGTTGCACCGGATTCCCTACCGGGATGCGCAACAGAAAGTGTCGGAGGGGGCCGTGTGGCTGGATGTGCGACATCCCCCCGAATATCGATATGACAAATTGCCGAATGCTATTAACGTACCGTTGAAAGACGTTCATAATGTGCTGGGTACGCTGAGCAAGGAGCCGCATTATGTTGCTTATTGCCAGAGTGGCAGGCGTAGCGCGGCAGCAGCTTTTCAGTTGCGACAAGCGGGTTATAAAGTAGATGTGTTGGAAAACGGGTTGTGGTCTATACCCGTATTGCAGTAATAATAAACTGGGTTGGCGATGAATAGTATGGTGAATTCCAAGGTAAATGACATGGGGGCTCAATTAGAGTTCACCAAGAGCCTGAATCAGGTAATCAACAAGATTCACGCGACTAGCAATATCGACGAAATCATGTTGGATGTCAGCAAAGATATCTGCAATTTGTTTAATGCCGATCGGCTTACCATTTATCTGGTCGGGGAAGACAAATCTTCGCTGATCTCAAAAGTTAAAACGGGACTCAATTCTTTCAAAGATCTCAAGTTGCCGATAGCGGAACAGAGTATCGCCGGTTTTGCCGCGTTCCATAAGAAGTTGCTTAATATTAAAGACGTGTACGACGAGCATGAGCTTGCGGCAATCAGTTCCGCGCTAAAGTTTTTGCAGGATGTGGATAAGCGCACGGGGTATCGCACCAAGCAAATGTTGGTTGCGCCGATTATGGATGCCGCCAGCGGTGAGTTGATCGGTGTGGTGCAAGTCATCAACAATAAAGCAGGGCTTCCTTTTCTCGGGGTGGAGGAAGATGGCGTGCGGGAGTTGGTGCAAACCCTTGCGGTTGCCTTGCGCCAACGGCAGCATCAGTCCGGGGTAGTCAAAACAAAATACGATTATCTTGTTGCCGAAGCTGTGATGTCGGGAGCTGAGTTGGAGTTGGCCACCCGTACTGCCCGTCGCAAAGGAGTCGATGTCGAAGATGTGTTGATTGATGAATTTCAGGTAAAGACTGCTGCTTTGGGGAAGGCTTTATCCATCTTTTTCGGTGTTCCCTATGAGCCATTTCGGGCAGATCGCGTCAAGCCCTCCGACTTGCTGAGAAACTTGCGCCGTGAATATGTAGAGAGCAGCCACTGGTTACCCATCGACGATACTGCGGACGGCTTGGTCATTTTAACTACCGACCCCGAACGGATACAGGCTTCGCGCGTCGTCAACAATATATTTCCGAAGCATCGTTTAGTCTTTAAAGTGTGTCCGCAACGCGAATTTACCGCCACGCTTGATCTGTTTTACGGCGGCAGTGCGGGTGGGGTAAGCGATTTTTCCGGCGGTTTTGAAGACACCGGATCAATGGATGATCTGCTCACTTCCATGGGCGGGGATGAGGAAGAGTCAAGCTCGATCAGTCAGGAAGATGTTAGTGCGGCGGCAGATAATGAGTTGGTCAAATTGGTCAACAAAATCATTATAGATGCCTACAAAATGGGCGCATCGGATATTCATGTCGAGCCTATGCCGGGTAAAGCCAAGACAGGTATCCGTCTACGCAAAGACGGCACGCTGCTCAACTACATCGAGGTGCCTTCGACTTACCGCAACGCGTTGGTCACGCGTTTGAAGATCATGTGTGATCTGGATATTTCAGAAAAGCGCAAGCCACAGGACGGCAAGATTAAATTTAAGAAGTATGGCCCGCTAGATATCGAGTTGCGTGTGGCAACCATCCCATCGCAAGGCGGCGTCGAAGATGTGGTGATGCGTATTCTGG
>PLYB01000262.1:8978-13511 GCA_003151655.1 Gallionellaceae bacterium
CCGGTAAAACCACCACGCTGCATTCAATTCTTAAACACATTAACAATCCCGAGACCAAGATATGGACGGCGGAAGACCCGGTTGAAATTACGCAGAAGGGCTTGCGTCAGGTGCAAATCAATAAAAAGGCCGGACTGGNNTTATGGTCGGCGAAATGCGCGACAAAGAGACCGTGTCTACAGGTATTGAAGCATCGCTGACCGGCCATTTGGTATTTGCCACTTTGCATACCAACAGTGCGCCTGAATCTATCAGCCGTTTGTTGGACATGGGCATGGATCCGTTTAACTTCGCGGATGCGTTGCTGGGGATTCTGGCGCAGCGCTTGGCGAAACGTTTATGCAAGGATTGCAAAAAACCGCATATCGCTACCGCAGAGGAAATAAAAGCATTGCTGGCTGAATATGCGGTCGAATTGATGACTACCGAAACGTGGAAGAAAGACCCCAATGCCGCGTATAAAGTTTTGTATGCAGAATGGATCAAACTATTTGGCGATGACAAAGGACAGATCACCTTGTATGAGCATGTCGGTTGTGACAAATGCTCGGGTACCGGGTATCGCGGACGTGTCGGTCTGCACGAGTTGCTGATCGGTTCAGACCCGATTAAAAAAGGTATTCAGGGACACGCGCGGGTTGCAGAACTGTTTGCGATTGCATTGGAAGAAGGAATGCGCACTTTGAAGCAGGACGGTATAGAGAAAGTGCTATTGGGGATTACCGATATTCATCAGGTACGTTCAGTTTGTATTAAGTAAATGAGAAGGGTCAAGGGGGAAGGGGAAAATCCTTTCGCCCTGACTTCAGCGCGGTTCAACCCTTCTCCCTTTACGATAAAGCTAAATTAGTAATTCCCGACTCTCCAAAGGAAGTCTGATTAATCAAATCGCTTCAAGACTATATTCCACCACCAGACGATGTGTTTCACCCGGCTTAACGGTCACGAGGTTGTCGAAAGCGTTGGCGCTTTCCACACACACCATGCCGCGATAGCCGTGCTCGCCAAAATCGCCCATCTTGTTGGCTTTCTCTGTCCACGGATTCCATACCACAGTGGAGCGGCTGCCGCTCTTGGCGATGCGGATCGCGCGTTTTAAACCGGCATCTTCGATCACGCAATCCGCTTCGGTATCTACATAAACACGATCTACTTCGCTGTCGATGACGATGGCATCTTGCTGGGTGCGGCGTGCCGGCTCTCCCACCTTGTCCAGATAATCGCAGCCTTCCAGGCCGCGTATTTTCATTTTCGCAACATCGCTGATGTTGAAATAGGTGTGCAAAGCTTCGCCAAGGATGAACGATTCCTGACTGTTGTTTTGCGTGATCAGCGTTATGCGTAAAGTCTTGCCGATAGTCACCTCAAGCTGGGCAGGCGAAGGATGCGGCCACTGTGCACGAGTTGCGTCAGATTCGACCAAGCCGAAACGCAAGAAAGTCGTGTCGTCGGGCAGCGCCTTTGTTTCCAGCACTTCCCACTGCACGGTACGGGCATAGCCATGCCCAGACAACTTGGCATCCGTAGCATGAGGGCCAAACCAAGGCCAGCAAATCGGCACGCCGCCGCGTATGGACTTACCCGGTGCGAACTTGGCATAAGGCGACAGCCAGATTACCGGTTCCTGTCCGCGTGGTTGCCAAGTGGCGACATGCGCACCTTGTAAAGTGATGTTGCAATTGCCGTGTTGATTGGAAATTTCGGCAATGATGATGCCATCCGCGATCTCTTTAAATTGAACATGGTTGCTTATCGCAAAGCGTTGATTGAGCTCGGTCAGTGTCATGGCGCATCCTGAAGAAAAAATTAGGCGAGTATTGTCGCCGTAAATTAAATTGTTTGCCAGCGTGTAATTTATTACGTTCAATTTTCGGGCCGTTGTCATGCCTGGTTGCGCCTAAAAGCATTGCAATAAATTTTTCTGGCAAAAAACTTTAATCAGACTAGAATTAAACTTAGATAATCCATTAGCCGTTGGGGGCACAAAGTCAATGGGTTGTAGGTCGGATTTTAACCCGACATGTCGGGCTGAAGCCCGACCTACGTCCTAATGGGAATTGGGGTTAAAGCGCCGATTGCCTCACGAATAATTGAATGAAGGAAGCGTTACCGCGTAACGAGATAGCATTAAATTACGCAAAATACTAAGCGATTTCTCGGGAGCTAAAAATGAAAAAATTGATCATTTTGCTATTGCTAATTTTTAGCGCAGTATTTGTTTCGAGCTGTACACTTGACGCACCGGGTTGGGCTGCGGATCACTGGTCAAAGAAAAATCGCGATGCGCGCAAGTGAATCGTTATCCGGTAGCTTATATGCGTAACTTATGGTGTGTACTGTTGTCTGCGACGATAGTTCTAAGTGGTTCTGCCTGGAGCGCAGAAGTGCCATCGACTGCGAACGCCAAGGTTAAAAAAGCAAAGAAATGCGTATTTCCAAAATCTAAAAAGCGCGCGCCCGCTTGGGTCTGTAACCCACATGCCGATGGAATAGAAGTGGCGGCAGTGGGTTCGGCAGCGAAGTCCAAAGCGGGCAAATCGTTTATGGAACAAATGGCGGTTGCCGATGCGCGTGCCCATCTTGCTCAGAATTTGCACGAATCGGCGCAGCCTAAAGCCGAGGGTAGCCAAGACGCGGCAAATACATCTGACAGTGACAGCACTGTAATAACTAAAATCGCCAATGAATCGTTGGAAGATACCAAAATAATAAAACGCAGCTACGGCCCCAATGGCACGTTGTATGTATTGATTGGCATTGATGAAGCAGGTGCGCAGAAATTGCGCGATGCGGTTCGTCTAAAAACGGGGGCTGGTGAATAGCTGCAATCGAAGCTGACGTTTAGGAACGTTTGAATTCATCGGCCTTGCGCGGCTTTATGCGCAAGGTCTGGTGGAATGATGGATTGAGCCTCGATGGCGAAGTGATAGTAGAAGAATTGTTCATCTCGCTTCCAGCCTGCCGATTGGTATAGGGATTGTGCCGTTTGATTTGTGATTGCCGTTGACAGCGAAAGTCGTACTGCTCCCAATGACCTTGCGAATTCAACGGCAGCTGCGATCAGCAACGAACCTACCCCTTTCTTTCGCCATTGCTCGTGAACGAAGATGTCGTTGAGTATGAAAGTACGGGCAAGAGATATCGACGAAAAACTCGGATAGAGTTGAACGAAGCCAGCCGGAGCAAGCCCCTTCTGTGCTATGAACAAGACTGACTCGCCATGATTGAAGCGAGCCGACAAAAAGTCTCGCGCCGCACCGAGATTGCTATCACGTCCATAAAACTGACGATAGCCATCGAAAAGAGGCACGAGAGCCTCAAGGTCGGATAGAACAGCTTGGCGGACGGTGAAAGTGCTCATGTGTATTGAGAGGCCCAGCAGTTATTAGACAGACCCACCGGTCAGTACTATTGATAATAATGTGGAATGCATTTTTTCGATAAGCAATTGATTCATTGAATCCTCCCAAATTTACCGTTCCTCATACGCCTAATGGTATAGGCAAACGCGAATGTCTCATTTGCACAAAGCGGTACCTCGCAATTGCTAAACAGCTTCCGGATGGTTACGGCATCTCAATTCGCCGGAGGCGCAACCTTAGCTATTTTTTCTGCATGCTAAGAACAAACATTTATTTGCACGGCTTACAACCAAGTCTTATGCAGATTTCTCCGTGGATACGCTCGAACGCTGCGGGTTTGAGAGATCCCAGCGAAACTAAGACAGAGTCACGATTCAGAGAGAACAGCCTCGTGGCTCGTATCCAACTTGCTTTCGGCAGTCGGCCTTCAATAATGTCGTCGTCTTGTAGCGCGATGGCATCATCATGCCCTGCCTGAGATGTGACAGCCGCAGCAAGGAAATCACCAAAAGCATCCGGGGCTGTAAGCAACAATACCGGGCGACGCTTTTGGTGGGTTAGATCGGAAAATGGAAACGGGATTTGGACGATGTCAGAACGTTTTAACATTGTTCCAAACCTCATCATCCTGATTGTCCCAAACATGTTTCATCACGGTTTCCTGTGCTCGCGTCAGGTCAGACATCTCTGCGCGATCTGCATTTTTACTGCCTAGGTATTCGATAAAATGCAGAGCTTCCAGCGCCAAAGATTCCGGCAGCGGTTTGGCGATTTCATAAATTTGTTCGGCGATTGACATCTGCATTCTCCTTACCAGTGACGTTCGGTGAAGCTTAACTTCCAACTACCCCAAAGGCAAGAAAGATGTGCAGGGGAGGCAGTATCTCAGTTTGCCGGAGGCGCAACCTTGATCACTTCTTCCAGCGTCGTCACCCCCGCAGCCACTTTCAATGCGCCGGAGATGCGCAGCGGTTTCATGCCTTCGCGGCTGGCTTGTTCGCGCAGGGCGGCGACATCGGTTTTNNCCGCTGAATCCGGTCATGCGGCATTCCAGACAGCCTGCGCCGCTGTAGATTTGGGTGGGGCGGTTTGATTTCCACGGCGCAACGAGGTGATCCCACAATTCGTTGTCGATGTCCGTCATGTCTTGCGGGCGTTTGCAGTGCGGACA
>PLYB01000276.1 GCA_003151655.1 Gallionellaceae bacterium
CTATACCTCATCGTAGGAGCCAGCTCGCTGGCGAGGTCACTTCGCGAGCAAGCTCGCTCCTACAAAATCTATCCGATCTATTAGGATGGGTGGAACAACGCGATGTACTACAAAACTATCCTGCCACTTCGTAGTGGTGCATGGAATGCACCCTTCAAAATTTATTTTTTTACCTTCTCTGCAAACTCTGCCGTGCCGCTCATGCCCGGCAACAGATCGCTGGTGCGGCCGTATATCTCGCCTTCGATTTCGATGGACTGGCTGACTGCGTCCACTTTGCCGTTAATGCGGCGCACCCGTGCTTCATAGGTTTTGCCGGTTTCATCGATACGCACGCTGAACGGGTTATTCACTTTCACATGTGCCAGCCAGACCGAAGGAATATTGAGCTGCACCTTGAGCCGGTCATCGTTCACCACCTCAACCAGCGGTTGCCCCACCGCCACGCTCTCGAATGGCTTGCTGCGCAGCTTGGTCACCCGCCCGGAAAAAGGCGCATTGATATTGCATAGCCGCAACTGCGCCTGATAAAGCTGAATCTGCGCCTTGAATTTCTCTACTTCCGCCTTGGCCTGGCTCACTTCCAGCAAACTGGCCGACTACATTTCTTTGAGCGTGTTCTTCGCCTCTAACACATGCTGGGAACCATTCAGTTCGGCCTTGGCCATATTGAGGCGAGCCTCCTGCTCATCGCAATCGAAGTGCAGAAGAACATCGCCTTTCTTGATGCGCTCTCCCAGCTTGGCATTGATCGCAACAATCCGCCCGGCCATCTGCGCCGCCAGCACACTTTCGCCTTCGGCAGAAACCAGCACCCGCACTTCTGCCTTTTTTTCCGGTGTCGTCGCCCACACCGGCAAGGCCCCCGCAAGAGCACCGACAACCAGCACTCCCGATACCCAATAATTATTCATTCACCTGCCCATTAGACCGCCATACGGATCATGATTTTACCACGCGCGAGGTATCGCCCTATTTAACCATAACCAGTGAAGCCGCCACATGATTGTCTTCCGCCTGATGATTAGCCGGAGTTTCAGCAGGTAGCGCATCTTTAACAGTAGACTCAACTTTTGTTTCCGCAGGCTTCGCCTTTTCTGGCGTAGCCGCTACCGGTGCGGTATTTTTTACATCGGGCTCAACATCCGCTGCGGGCACAAATACTTTATTAATAGTCTGCGCCGTGGATGGCGATTTAAAAATCGTATTGCGCCAAAGCGTTTCCGACTTCTCAAGCTGGTATGAAAACACATTCAGACTAGCCATATGCGGCTTGCTCGGCAGCATGTCGGCTCCGACCGAATTGGCCACACGCGCATACGCCATTTGCAGGTTGGAAAAACTTGTATAACGCTGCATCTCGGACAATGCCGCTTTGACTTCGGAGCGCAGCAGCGTCATATCAGATTCGGACTTGGCCTTCACGCCGGAAGTCATGTGCTTCTCGATGCGCGCATCCACACTGGCTCCCTGATTGGTGATATCGTAGTCCTCAACGGCCTCATGATAGCGCTGCCCGGCTATCCGCACCTGCGTCAGCACCGCCATACTCAGTGCAATGCGGCGAGTATCATCGAGAGTGGCCTGTGCCTTTTGCGCACGTTTTGCCGAGGAATAAGAAAAGGCGCGCAACAGGTTAAACGAAATTGTCGCCCCCGAACTCGCCCATTGATTTTGATACAGATAACTATT
Organism: Gallionellaceae bacterium; assembly: GCA_003151655.1. GTDB lineage: Bacteria > Pseudomonadota > Gammaproteobacteria > Burkholderiales > Gallionellaceae > PALSA-1006. The sequence continues at coordinate 1,693 of PLYB01000276.1, forward strand.
GCTATCGTGATTGATTGAAGTATTAAACGAAATACCGGGCAGCATCGAATACAAAGCCTTGCGCGCATCCAGCACGGTCACCTGTTTGCGGTAGTCTTCCTCGCGCAATTCAGGGCGATTGGCCAGTGCCGCCTGATCGAGCACATCCAGATTGTCGATCAGGTGCAAATCGGTTGGCACCTTCATCTCTTCCTTGTCTGCCAGCTTAATCTCGGTACCGGGTTTAACATTGATCAGTGCAGCCAATTCAGTTTTGGCGAGTACCAGCTCCTGGCGGCGAGAGACTATCTGCTGATAAAGATCAATCAAGCTGCGCTGATAGTTCAACGCATCCAGCGGTGCCATCAGATGTTTTTCTTCAATGGTGCGACTTTTGGTCAGCGCCTCATTCACCTGAGCCAACAACACGTCGAGTCTCGGCAAAATATTCTGTGCACCATAAGCGCGCCAATAAGCCTGACGCACATCCTGCATAATGTTTTGCACCGCTTTGCGTTTGCGCTCATTCGCCATCAGCGTTTGCGATGCCTGTTGCTGGGTACGCACATAACTCACGCCAAAGTCCAGAATATTCCAGGACAAAGTTGCGCTGGCAGTTCTATCCTGCCTGTCCTGCGCACCTGAAAACAGCGGGCTGGTAGCACCGTTCAATAAATTGACCGAGCTGGAACCTGCATCATTATTGCGCGAAGAATAACCGGCCTGTGCCGTCAAACTCGGCAGCAAATCGTAATGCGTCAGATCGAGCTGCGCATTGGACAGCGCCTCTTCCATCAACTTCAGTCGCGCGTCATAGTTATATTTAAGCGCACGCGCCAGAGCGTCATGCAAGGTCAACGGGCCGGAAAGCGGCTCGGCATCCTTGAACAAGGCATTGATATCATCATGGATGCGAGTTTGCCGGTCGCTGTCACTAAGCGGCTGGGGTGATATTGCGCAACCGCTAAAAGTGGCAAGAATTAAAGCTGCCATCGGTAAAAGAATCAGACGCGGATTTTTTACCAACCGCTTTGATTGTGGCTTAGCTTGTGACATCGTAAAACTCCCCTTTTTTATTAAATATTTTTTTCTTTAAAATGTAGTGCCTGAATCATTTTCTGCAAATGGACAAATCAAAACCTAACCCCTCACAATGCCCACCGAACTGCTTGTTTCGTAGGTCGGGTTTTAACCCGACATTGCACCATGATATTCCATGAAGTCGGGTTGAAACCCGACCTA
>PLYB01000351.1 GCA_003151655.1 Gallionellaceae bacterium
AACTAAATGTCCGGACATTAATGTTAATTTATCTGTTTATTAATACACTTTAAAACTGCCCAATATGTTCTTATTAAGTCTTATTTTGTTCGCCTTGGGCATCGTCTCGTTCTCATCGATGGCGGCAAATATCGATATTGAACAAATTCCTGATTTACCCATTAAAAACATTCCGACCATCACCGCGCCATCTGACGCAGATAAAAAGAGTGGGGTTTGGCAGATTTCTCTGGGTGGTGGGATGAGTTATGCCCCCAGTTATGAAGGTGCCGCCAGCAATCGCCTACGTTTTGTCCCTCTTCTGGATGCCAGCTATAACAATGGCAAGTTTTTCATCAGCCCTTTGCGTGGCATTGGATATAATTTTTCCGAAGACAAAGATGTTCAATATGGTATTCGTCTGTCCATTGGTCATGGACGAGATCAAAGTGTCGATCCGCACTTATATGGGATGGGTAACATAAATTACGTTCCCGAGGCGGGATTGTTCTTCAATCAGCGTGTTGGAGCATTGTATATTTCCAGTGGTATCTCGTCGGGGAGCAATGGAAGCCACGCAGAGCTAGGCACGGGTGTTGGCTTTCCGCTGAGTGTGGATGATCGTTTGCGCCTAGGGGTGAATCTCAATTGGGGCGACAACAGATACAGCCAAACATATTTCGGGGTGACGCAGTTGCAAGCTACCGCTTCAGGTGGCGAACTGGTCGCCTACGATGCCAATGCTGGCATCACGGAGTATGCGTTGACTTCCAACTGGGTTCATAACTATGGCAAGAAATGGTTTGGTAATGCCGGACTATCTTTTAAACAGATCAGCGGTGCGGCCCTGCAAAGTCCATTGACTCAACGCAGCTCGACAAGCAGCGTAAACTATTTGCTGGGCTATCGCTTCTAGTTTGAGATAGCCGTTGCCTTGACCAACATCGAGCTTAGAACTCTGCTTGTTTGTTGAAAAAGGCGAAACAAGTTTTCAGATAGTTGCGCTTGCTCTCATCCATATCGACGAACTCGACCCCGCAATAAGTTGTTTTGCCTTCCGCAGCTTGTCGGGCAACCCGCGCGATAATATTAACGGGGGTCTGGGTTTTGTATTTTTGTAAATCCTCAACGGGCAAATAAATACCAAGATTGAGTTTTGCATTGGCATCAAGCTTGCCTGGTAATGCGAGCTTCATACCTGTCATGCTGAAGTCTTTGGTTACGCCCTCAACTTCACGACCATTTTGCTCCACCTTTACCAGCAAGTTATTTTCGGCGCGCGGTGTTTTGCGTTGCTGATGTTGCTGACTGTCCATTTCCGTGACGCGCTCGAAAGTGAAGCCGGCCATAACATCGTTCAGGCGCTGCGTGACAATGTACAAGTTGTCACCTACCGTAGCGGTCGTTTCCATCTTCGCGGCACTGTCATGCAGGGTTAAAAACAGGTTATCAAGCGTCACATTCAACATGGCAAGCTGGTCGATTTGTAGTTTGCTGGAGGCGGTGATGCTACGGCTGGCCTCGGCTGATTCGGCCACCTGACCGGCCATGGAATGAATCGCATTGGCAGTTTCACCGGCTATTTGCTGATTGGTATGCACCTTCTCCACTACCACATTCATCGTGGCAGATACTTGCATGACCTTGCCGGTCAGTTGTTCGATAATGTGCGAAACTTGTAGCGCCGAGCTATTGGTTTTTTCAGCCAGTTTGCGCACTTCGTCAGCAACCACAGCGAAACCGCGACCTTCTTCGCCGGCTCGTGCCGCCTCGATGGCGGCATTCAGCGCCAGCAGGTTGGTTTGCCCTGCAATGGTTTTGATGGTGTCTATAATCAGGTGAATTTGCTCGGCAACCTGTTCCAATTCAGAAATCTCTCCGGCGGCTTGATGGACTTGCTGAGCGGTCAGCTCCATTTCCTCAATATTTTTCTGGACTGATTTGATGCCTTCGTTCGCGCGCACTTCCGTTTGAATGGCGCAATCGGTTGAGAATTGTGCCGACTCCTGCACCTTGCTTGAAATCTTGTGCAATTCAGATGTTGCGCTGGTCACCGCAGCAGAACGGTTTTGCTCCTGATTGCTCACCTCGGCCAGGTCGTGTGAAATAGTGGCAATTTGGAACGCGGATTGCCCCATGTGCTTGCCGCTGTCATCAATGCTGCGCATAACCTTGTTGAGTTTGGACAACACGTCGTTGAAGCTTTTTTCCAAAACACCAATTTCATCACGGGAATTGTTGGCCACGCCCTTGGTTAGATCCCCTTCTTCAACCGCCTTCAACGATTTGCACAATAGCTGGATCGGGTGCACGAAAATATTGGCTAGCAGACCAATTACTATGAACTGGAAGGCAAATTCAAGTCCGGACTCCCAAAATGAATTGAAGATATAGGCGGAATGATTGGCGGCTAATTGATCCACAACGTTTTGGGGCACGCCGCTGGCGCGGCTGAGCTCAACCATTTTATCCAACTCATGCGATGCCAGCACCCGGTTGAAAATAGTCGTGATCATGGTTACGGTGAAAAATCCAAATTGCAGCTTCCAGCGGATGCTCATTGACATCAATTTTTCCAGCATACCAAGCCCCTTTTGATAGATAACCCCAAGGCAAAAACATAAGCACTGAGACTACGATACCAACTTATCGGCAACTTTGAGAGTTTATTTAGGGAGGCGCTGATAAAATTCGAAAATAATGGTTTGCTACACCCATTGGGTGCGAGAACCTCTACGAGGTATTTCCCGTTCGTCCAGATAACCAGCCGCTTGTCCCGCACTTTGGGGCTTAGCGAAATGGCTAGTTGTTTCATCAGTAGGCATAGCCGTATCGAGGGGGCGAGCGGGAAACGCTCACTACAACCATGCAGAGAGCGCCATGAGGGTAAAATTGCTGCCGATATAGGGTATTGTGTACCTCACAACCAAATATGGAGGTAGCTCATCATGGGTTTGACATACAGCGAAATTAGCCTCGAAAACAGCTTCACCAAGCACCGCATGGAAGTTCGTGCCTTGGTGGACTCAGGTTCGGTATTTCTCACCGTGCCGGAACATATCGCTATCCAACTCGGTTTTGACCTGCAAGAAACCAGTACACGACGAAGTCGTCTTGGCAGATGGCTCTCGTCGCAACGTCCCGATGATTGGCCCGTTACGAGTCCGCTTTTGTGACCTATCTGCTCTGGTGCTGGACGACGAACCGCTGTTCGGCGCTGTGCCGATGGAAATGATGGACTTGGTGCGGCACCCGTCCAAGCAGACATTGATGGTCAACCCGGCCAGCCCCTATGTGCCAACGGCGTTGGCGAAGTAGCTGATTCATTGCGTGCCTTCGTTGACCTGCAAGACGTGCATCTTTGCTAGACCTGCCCCCGCTTTCCATGTTGCACAAGTCCGAAATTGATTACATAACAGTCAGCGGGCTTTACCATTAATGAACTGGCGCTGTCGGCCAAAAGTCGTCATTCGCGACTGGCCGTTATATAGCATTTCAATTTCAGTGTAACAAGGTAGTCTAGAACAAATCGGCAAAAGGCTTTGCCTTAATATCCCGCCGACAGTTCGCGAAGTCTTAACGACAAAACGCTTTGACGATAGTGCATTTTTCATTAACAATATGCAACTTAATATATGCAACTTAATTCACTGTGGCTGAGGCACAAATCTCATGTCAACGAAATACGAAAAGCTGACAACACCGGATGTGTCAGCCGCCGCGCCACAGATTGAACACTCATCAAAATCTTCTCAAGACTTGATTGTCGGATTAAGGACGGCAATCGACCAAACGGCTGCTCACATTTACATCAAGGACATGGCTGGACGTTACACTTATGTGAATCAGAAAGTCCAGGAATACTTCGGCGCAAAATCTGAAGATATTGTCGGTAAAACAGACCGTCAATTAATGGAGCAAGAGATTGCCGATCATATCGCACGCGATGACAGTCGCGTGCTTGTCTGTGGTGAACAGATAGAGCGGGAAGAAAAAATCGTTGCAAAATCAAACGGCGAATCAATGGCTTATTGGATAGTCAAAAAACCGTTGCTTAACGAACATGGACAGATTATCGGCTTGTGCGGGGTTTCCACTGACATCACCGAACGCAAACAGAGCGATGCACCGATGCGACGTAATCAGGCATTGATGCAGAACTCTATGGATGGAATCCACATAATGGATATCGAAGGCAACGTTATTGAAGTAAATGATGCTTTCTGCAACATGCTCGGCTATACACGAGAAGAGGCACTTCGGTTGAACGTTACGAACTGGAACGCGGAGGTCGCACCGGAAGTATTGCGCGAACGGCTTAAGTCGTTCATCGGAAAACACGCCAGATTTGAGACCATACACCGCAGGAAAGATGGCACGCTAATCTCTGTAGAAATCAGCACCAGCGGTAACGAAATTGACGGCAAGGTCTACCTGCATGCAATTAGCCGCGACATCACCGAGCGCAAAAAAGCCGAGACCGAGCTTCGCATCGCTGCTGCTGCCTTTGAGTCGCAAGGAAGCGTGGTGATAACTGATACCAATGGTGTTATCCAACGTGTCAACAAAGCATTTACAGAGTCGACCGGCTATACGGCTGACGAAGCAGTTGGCCAAACACCACGACTGCTCAAGTCTGATCTCCACGACGCGGAGTTTTATCGCACAATGTGGGGGACTCTTGTTAAAACCGGATCATGGCAGGGTGAAATATGGGATCGGCGCAAAAATGGAGAGATATTTCCAAAATTGCTTACGATCTCCTCAGTCAAGGGAGATGATGGCATTGTCACCCATTATGTCGGTGCTCATATTGATATCACTGAGCGCAAGGCGGCGGAGAAAAAGATCCGGCAGCTGGCATTCCATGACACACTCACTCTCCTTCCTAATCGGCTGCTCTTACTAGACCGGCTTCATCTGGCGTTGGCTTCCAGTGCCCGTAGCGGTCTGAAAGGTGCATTGCTTTTCATCGACCTAGACAATTTCAAGACCATCAATGATACTTTGGGCCATGCCATAGGGGACTTGCTGCTGCAACAAGTTGCCGAACGACTAGTTTCTTGTGTTCGCGAAGGTGACACCGTGGCGCGTTTGGGCGGGGATGAATTTGTGGTGATGCTGGAAGACCTCAGCGAACAAACTATTGATGCGGCGGAGCAGACGGAAGCTGTTGGCGAGAAAGTGCTTGCCGCTCTGAGCAAAACTTATAAGCTAGGCAAGCATATGTTTTATAGTTCCGGCAGCATAGGTGTGACCGTGTTCAATGAAGATCCGTATAGTGCGGAAGAACTTCTGAAACAGGCAGACATTGCCATGTATCAGGCCAAAAGGGCGGGGCGCAATACTCTGCGCTTCTTTGACCCTCAGATGCAGGAATCCATCAACGCCCGAGCAACGCTCGAACGTGAGTTGCACAACGCGCTTGATAACCAGCAATTCCAGTTATATTACCAATTGCAGGTGGACAGTTCCAATTGTCCATTGGGTGCCGAGGCACTGATCCGCTGGATACACCGAGATCATGGAGTGGTTTCGCCTGCACAATTTATTCCGCTGGCAGAAGAAACAGGGTTGATAATACCCATCGGGAAATGGGTGCTGAATGCCGCATGCGCCCAGCTCAAAATATGGGCATGTGAAGAACAGACAAGGAACCTTGTGCTATCGGTGAACATCAGTACCAGACAGTTCTGTGATGCTGATTTCGTGGATCAGGTACAAGCTACCCTGCAATACCATGCCATCAATCCGAAGCTTCTCAAGCTGGAAATCACAGAAGGCATGTTGCTTGAGAACATCGAAGAGACCATTGGTGTCATGAACAGATTAAATGTAATAGGTGTAATGTTCTCATTAGATGATTTTGGAACTGGCTATTCATCCTTGCAATACCTTAAACGATTGCCACTTAATCAGCTCAAAATTGATCAATCATTTGTACGAGATATAGCCATTGATAGCAGCGATAAAGCGATTGTGAGTACCATAATAGCCATGGCACAAAGTCTTGGATTAAATGTCATTGCCGAGGGAGTGGAGACGGAAGATCAGAGACAATTCTTGTTGGATATAGGCTGCACTCAGTATCAAGGTTATCTCTTCGGCAAGCCCATGCCTATTGAACAATTTGAGGCGCTTCTCCACCAAGAATGACCTTCTGCTCTGGCGCGGTGATTAGGCTCAATGGCCGGAATGGGTTAGGAGTCATTTGCATATCTGAAATTGAATGGCTTCCAGCTTATAATCGACAAATATGACATACTAAACCCCTTATTTATCTGCAAAGCACATCATCATGGAAGCCTTTACATGGGATCAGCGTTTTGAAACAGGTCTGGACATGGTGGATCAGCAGCACCGCCACTTGGTCGATCTCGTCAACGTTGCGGGCGACATCTTGCTGGCAGAGAAGTCCAGCGAAACCGAATTGCAAGATTTGTTCAGCCAGTTGGCTGAGTATGCGATTTATCACTTCAATGAAGAAGAACGGCTGATGCTCGAAGCGGGAGTAGACCCGCGCCATGTGGCCTCCCACAAGACCCAACATCGTGAATTTCTAAAACAGGTCACCTCGATGTGGAATAGCCGTGCGCTGACGGCAGACCCGGCAGCCATGTTGCACGGTTTTCTCTCCAGCTGGCTGACGGTGCATATTCTTGGGCAGGATCAGGAAATGGCACGAAATATCGCGCGTATTCGCGCCGGAGAAAATCCTGCCGCCGCATGTGATGCCGAAGCAAAAGCCGTAGATCAGCGTATCGCCCCACTGCTGGAGGCGCTGGAGCGCCTTTACCATCTGCTTTCGGTGCAGAACCGGGAGTTGGCCGATGCCAACGCCACGCTGGAACAAGCCAAGCATGAGGTCGAGCAGGCCAGCCGGGGCAAGGACGAATTTCTGGCCGCCATCAGCCATGAGCTAAAAACACCGCTCAACCATATTCTCGGCTTCGCCGACCTGCTCAAGGAAGGACTGGTCGGCGAGCTGAGTGCCGAACAGAAGGGCATGGCGCAGGATATTTTCGATGCCGGAAACAAACAGCTCGCCATCGTCAACTCGCTGATCGAACTGGCGCGGCTGCAGGCCGGCAAGACGAAATTGCAAGTCAGGCCGGAAAACGCGAAGCGGGTGCTGGAAGAAATCGCCGCGCGCTATGCCGCTAAGGCGCTGGCATCCGGCCTGGTTTTCACCGTTGAGGTGCAGGAAGGCCTGGGCGAGATGCCGCTCGACCGCGATGTGGTGACGCATTTTCTCGACCAGTTGATCGTCAATGCTTTCAAGTTCACACCCGCAGGAGGAAAGGTCAGTCTCGTCGCCCGGCAGGTGCCGCGCAGCGATATCGCCGCACCGGTAAAAATTGAAGCCAAGGAATATCTTGAGCTGGCCGTCGCCGATAACGGCCCCGGCATTGCGCCGGAAATCCTGCTCCGCCTGTTTCAGTCATTCGTGCAGGGTGATGGCCGTCTTGCTCGCAGCCATCAAGGCACCGGTGTCGGTCTGGTGCTGGTCCGGCTGCTGGCGGAATTGCATGGCGGCAGCAGCGCGGTGCAGAGCGAACCCGGCGCAGGTGCGAAGTTCCTGGTCTGGCTGCCCATCGACGGGCAACAACCATAAGGACAATCATGGAGCAGACCAGACAAGCGACTATCCTGGTGGTGGACGATGACGAGTTCAACCTCAAACTTCTTTCGAAAATGCTGGCCGTCCAAGGTCACGCGATACGCACGGCTAATAGCGGCGAAGCGGCATTGGCCTCAGTAGCGGAACAACTGCCCGACTTGATCCTGCTCGATGTCATGATGCCCGGCATCGACGGTTTTGAGGTGGCGCGCCGACTTAAGGCGGATGCACATACCAGCACTATCCCTGTCGTCATGGTCACGGCGCTGGAAGATCGCGAATCCCGTCTCAAGGGGCTGGCAACAGGGGCAGAAGAAGTTCTCTCCAAACCGGTGAATCGCGCCGAATTGCAGATGCGGGTGAATAAACTGCTCGAAAGGTTCTGTTGAGCAATTGTTGGACACTCTCGAAGAGCCAATCCCTATAGGGGGCTCCATGAATTAACGGATGCATCGACATACCCTCAGCCCAATAAAAGGCAATTTCTGTGAGCTAGCGCTCAAATTACGAAACTGCAAGAACTACGTCTCAGGTAATTCATGGCAACGTCAATGGCCTGACAAACTAGACTCTGCGCCGCCATAAACTCGAACTCTTAACTGCCGGCTTGGGGGAAATTGACGGTTTTTTACTGTCGGTAGCACTCTTTCATGAAGTCATTTTCTATGATCGCGGTGTCTCGACAGCGGTACTTCACCTAGTTCCGGTATCGGGTAACGAAAAACTTTATCGGCCTGCCAGAGAATTGTAATTTCCACCGGCTGCTTGTGATTTAGGGAGAGTCGTTAGATGATTCGATACTTGAATGAGTCCTGTCGGCAAAAAAGAGACCGTGACGAACGACTGTATATGGACTCCCCC
>PLYB01000329.1 GCA_003151655.1 Gallionellaceae bacterium
ACGCGTATCTCCGGACAGGACTGTTGTCATACCTCAAAATAATGCAGCCCATTAAAAATACAATTTTTTACTTCAATGCTCCGCGCACTTCTGAAAAAGCTGTGCGCGTTTTTTCAGCTCATTGTTATTTACAATATTTCGGGCGGCTTAATTTGAAGAAGTTTCTAATGCTCGCATTACTATCAGTCATGCCGGTATCAGTTTTTGCGGATAACTTGTATGGTTCAATCTCTCTTGGGCACGTAAATACTGCTGACCTTACTGGTGATGGGGGAGTTCCCAAAGGAGCGTCAATCCGTTTACTTCTCGGGTTTGATTTCAATCAATATCTTGCCGCTGAAATTGGTTACTCATCGCTATTAACCAATGCCGGTTATTCATCGACCACTTTGACAAATGCCAGCGTCACACTTAATGGACAAGAAATTGCAGCAATTGGAAAATGGCCTATTAATGACTTGGTTACTGTCTTTGGGCGCGTGGGTTACGCATTCATGTCAACCGTTGGGAATAGTTCACAAAGCAGTACGGGAAGCTCCATTTTAGGATATACATTTTCATCTCCAGGCGGCATTGTCTGGGGACCGGGCATGATATACAAAATCAACAATACATTTGATGTCCGTGCCGGTTACAACATATACGTATTAAGTGGGGCTCTATCAGGAGAGTTTAATAGCACCACCAATGGAATTTCCACGAGTGGCTTACTTGCTGGCTCGGGAGATATTATTGCAACCGACACCTACATTTCGGCAGCACTTCACTTTTGACTCGGGCCGATGCACTAAGTGGCGTTTATTCATTTGCCACTATTGTATCAATCCCTCAGTTCGCAGTGCCGCAAGTACGTTTTGGCGGGAGGCAACCCGAGCTAGGTATTCTTTGATTTTTGGAAATTGATTAAGATTGAAACAAATTCGGCCACTTCAGTTCAAGACAACAAAAAAATAAGCATCACAAATAGAAAACTTTCACCCATCAAGCAAGGAATTTTAGATAGCTGAGTTTCAACCAAACTCAGGTGGGCGAAATAGAGTTTCTATGGGGTGTCCTCCGAGTTTAATTTATCACAAAAGCCATTAGGTACATTCTATAGATTGTCTTTGTTTATTGTTATTCTTTAGTCTCGCCTCAGCCTCGGCACCATCAAGCTTAGCGTGTTGTCGCATTTAAAGTAGTGATGAAACAGCGCTGCCGCAGCGTGTAGCCCGATCAGAAAATAGCCGAGCGTAGCGACTGGCTCGTGAATATTCTTAAACAACATCGACAGGTCTTTATCTTTGTCGATCAGCGCTGGCAAGTGGATGCCCCAAAATGGAATGACTCCACCTTTCGCACTTACTGTCAGCCAACCGAATATTGGTAAACAAATCATCAGTGCATATAGCGCCCAATGCACAAATTTGGATAGCGCTATTTGCGATGTGGAAAGCGGCGGATTAACTTCTGGCGCTGTACCCCGTGTCCTGGCAACCAGTCGCACCCATACCAATAAGAACACGGTCATCCCCAGCATGTAGTGCCACTCAGCCATTACTTCGCGTGCATGACTGCCGCGAGGGTACATGCCCTTCAAATTCATCGTTGCGTAGGCCGCGACGATCAGCAGCAGCATCAGCCAGTGTAGCGCTACGGCTAGCGAGCTATAACCGACTTCCGTATTGTTAAGTTTTTTGTTCATTGATTCTCCTGAGTGGGTAAACATGAACAAATCAACAGGTTGACCCATGGCAGGGCAAGGACGCAATTTCAAGGTTACCCCGACCTAAGTTACAACCTTCACCTGGAATCATGCTGTTTATTTTTCTTTCAGCTGCCCGATATTGTATAGCCAAGGTTGTGAATAATTTCTTAACCAATCCTTCGCTAAATTATCATTTTTGACATGTGCATTAAGGAACGCTGTTGAAATTTGTGCAATGGCAACTTCCATCATCGCACGCTGAGTCGGCCCGGCAGGTGGTCGTTTGGCAGGCATCGGGGAATTATTGCTGTCACTACCGGATGATTTTTTTCCATTGCGACCACCGCGCCCTCTGCCGGAACTTTTATTCGAACTTCCATTTTCAGGACTTTGTGTCCCTTCACCGCGATCAGGTGCAGATACTTCGTAAGTTTGAACACTGTCTCCGATAACAGCGTGAGATGCTCCAGCCAGTAACAATAAGTATTTATTTCCCTCCGGCATGTATTGAAATGGAGCTTGGTGCAGTGTAATTGGAACAGCTCCGCGAGTGTCATCATCAGCATCTCCAGTAATAGACAAGACGGGAAGATTAATTTTTTGGTATCTAGAATTAAATGCAGAACCGGAAAAATCAGCATATGGACTCAAGGCGATTACACTCGCCACTTTTAGTGACATTCCGGGATTAGTTATACTTGGAACTTCTTCCCCTGCCGCAATCATTGCAGATCGAGCTCCCAAGTCGAATCCGACAATTGCAACGTGATCAAGATCAATATTATTGAAACTTGTGTCACCAGATATGACGGCATGCTTCAAATACTCAATAAATTTCGACAGTGCATTAAGTCGACTTGATACAACTTCGGGCGAAAATCGGTCATGGCGAAGATAAGCAAAATCCCCCTCTTTTGCGGCGGCTGTTGACATAATTGTTATATCGTCTTGCAGCGGCTGAAACGCAATGACAACATATCCTGACGTTGCCCAAGCATTGCGAATATTTTTTGCGGCATCGCTGGATTCACCCAGTCCAGGCATGTAGAGAACTAAAGGATATTTCCCTTGTCGCCTAGGTTGCATAATGCTGACTTCAATGGGGCCATTGCCAATACTCGGTGATAGCTTGGCATTTTCAGTCGCATATTCAATTCCAGAATCGTATCCACGGCTCGCAAATGCTTTAACCGCCAATTCATCAATCTTTTGTTCAGACTGGGAAACCTTTGACTCTTTAACTCTATGAACAGCATTTGATCCACTGGACGGAGAAGAACATCCCCCCGCAAAGGATACAACAATGACTGTACACGCGAGTAGCGATAGTGTTTTATAACTCATGATGTATTTCCCAGCTTAACTGTTTATAGCCTATGGCAATGGCGTTAATCCGTTAGCAACCAATTCCGCGTTTATGGCTAGCTTGTTTTCATTAATGTTAGCGCCTGAAACCCCTGCCTGATACATAAAGCCAGACCATAGATTACCCGCTCTCAAACCATAAATAATATTGCCTAAATTATTATAAGTTCCTGTCTCTCCTGACAAGAGAAGCACGTTAGGCACGATAGCATTTCCCGTTGGCTGATTGCTTAATAATGCAGTAAATATCACAGTACCAGTCATTGCCGTTGCGATATTTGCTGAAGTACAAATGCCTGAGGGTAAATTAAAAACGTTGTAGTTATTCCCTCCCAATGTCGGCGTAGGCGTTATCGGGCTAAATACTCCGCTGGTAGGATCACAGAACGTCGAGCCAACAGTAGGCAATGATGTCAATGCTGTACCGGTAATATCAGTGATGGGGGCGGCCAAAAGATTAGATTTTGTTCCAAGGAAATATAATGTCGTCGAATAAGTAAAAGTGTAGCGGCCTGAACCTGTCGAATAAATCCCGGGAGCAGGACAAACAGCGTTCCCTGTTCCACAAGTTATGGTAGCTCCATCCAAAGTGGTTCTCGTTATGGTTACTGTCACCGCGCTCTCACCGGTAGGCGTAATGGCAATGGTGCTGCCATCGCCATTATCGACGACTGTTGCGGTGCTGGGACTTAATACCCATCCAGTGGAAGTCAAATCATAAGATGCTCCAACAGTCTGTGCATCCCATGTTGCGCTGTTCATCGCACTCCAAATTCCGCTGGCAAGTTGCCTATTTGCATAGGTTGCAGTGTATGTATTGGCACTTGAAGTTACCGCTATCGTAGACTCGCCTGCAAAAGCTGTGGGTGATGCGGCGCCTAAAAACAACGAACCTAATAACCCACCTGATTGCTGGTCAGCAAGATAGCTAGCAACAGCCGTTGTTGAGCCAGATGAGGTTGTGGTCGTGTTACTTGGATTCGGTGTGTAGATGCCCAATAGACATCCTGTAAGAGATATTAGCAAAGTTGCTGAGAACAATTTTAAAATGACATTTAACAGGATGCGCATAACGTGCTACCACAGGTTAAGAGTTATTTGAATCACAAAGATAGTTATAGCTTTGAACTGGTAACATTTAACAAAAAATCAAATTTATAATTTCGGTCGCTCGCAAATATTCTGCTCCGCGATATAGACTTAACTCTAATGTATGCAACCTAGAACCGTCTTGCAATAGCAGCCGTAAAGTCAGAAAGCGGGTCGGCAGGATGAACCTTGTTGCATCCACCTATTGAAATAATAGTCAATACAAATGCAAGCAAAAAAAATATCTTTTTCAACTGGACATCCTAACTTCTAATAAAGAATGACCACAGCTTCTTACGGCGGCCATCTCTGCTATATTTAGAATTAGAAATCTTAAGATGACAAAACATATTCGCCCCCTTACTTTATCTGCCAGAAATCCATCCTTCATATCTTCAAGAATCAATATGCCATAAACAACACGTAAAATAACGATATCGAGTTATGAAAAATTAACTCATTACTTCTCCAGTTTTTGCGTTAATCAAAACTTTTGATAATTTTTCTCCAAGTTGGATTTGAACCACATAAACAGGTCTTGCAGAGTCAATCTTATGACGATGCAGGACTGAATCGATACGTTGGTCTTTTCCCGTCAACTCACTCACCAAATATATACTTTTTCTTGAAATGCCTTCATTTTCGTTTTGACTAAGGCCATCCGTAAATCCAAACAATGCCGTCAAGGCAATAACACCAGCAGCACCTGGAAGTATTATTTTTGTTTCCATGCTTGCCTCCAATGAAGCTAGTTGATTCTTCCTCGATATGCTAGTCAGAATGGTGGTGATTAATCCTATGGTTGCCTCTCAAACAATATCGCGCGGCATCATTCAATTTCTTCCGCCGATCGTCAGATAAAACCGATTGCAGTTTTTCTGTTGCATCTGATCGTCAGAAGTGGGTATACCGGTTATATTAAGAGGCAAAAAAGCCGAGATTCCCCCAGCTTTTTCATAACAAAAGCTTCGCTACGTATTTAGAACTTAAACATTACACCCAATGAAACATCTGAAGCAGTAATCTGGCTACCAGAAACGGGGTCTGTTCCCATCATATTGCCAAGGCTCTCATACTGTAGGCGAAGACCAACCTGCTTATTGAAATTGAAATCTGCACCAACGCCATACATCACACCGGTCTGAACACCACAAACCGTACAAGTAGCAACTGCAGCACCTGTTAATTGGTTCATTGCAACGCCGACTTTACCAAATACGTCAAACATGTCATTCAACGGGAAAGTTCCAACGCCAGCTACGTAAGTGGTATTGGGCGTGAGTGTATTTCCAGCACCATCAGATGCATTGCCATTTCCGAAATAACCAAGTTCAACCCCCCAGTTTTTGTTGAAATTGTATCCGCCATCTATACGGTATCCGCCAGAAGGTTGAGTGGCATTTGCGTTAACCACTGTTGTCAAGTTTCCCAAAGTTAGAGCGCTGTAATCAAGCCCCAAGAAAAAACCGGCATCGTCTGCAAATGCAGAAACCGACATAACAGATAATAAGGCAACAGCAATTATTTTTTTCTTCATTTTGATCACCTCTAGGCGTTTAAGATAATTTTAAGAACACAAAATAAATATGTTCCGCTAGGATTTATTATGGTGAATTGGTTGCTAATCACCTATCAGAATTACTTAATATTTCCTTGTTTTACAAAAGTTAACTGTTGTTTTGATCGCTTTAACATTTTTTTCATATTAAGCAGGTCTTCGTTCTGGAATTGTGGGCGACAGATCACTTTTCAAGAAAGTTTTGAACGCGCGATTGCGTATTTCGGAGCATCGTGACCGGTAATTTCACTAGGTCGTGATCAGCTGTTTAGCTAAGACGTGACCGACTGATGATATTGACCGAAATGAGCGGTCACGACTTGGCGAAATAGGAATCAGTAAAGAAGAGATGTTGCGCATGACCTAGGAGACCGAGCATCCTCCCTCGATTTTGGCGGGGGAATGTAATGCCGGTAAAACAAGTAGCCATGCGTGAAATCAAAGCGAATGAAATGGTCGTGCGGACTCTCCCACGCGCAGATTGCCAGTGCCCTGAGGCTAGCCGCCCGCATTTGGCTCAGCCACCATTATATTTATCGAATGTCTTCTGTCGAGCTTCTAGGCATTCTATTCAGCAATCGTTGTTGACCCGAGGCTGATATTGAACTGCAGCAATTCGTGCCGTCACAAGTACGGCTAATCAAACCGCTCAACCGTCTCGGCCTTATACATCACTACTTCCGTTTTTTTGGATTTTATAGTCTGGATGCTGCGCAACCCAGTACAATAAAACTGCGATACCAATGGATAAAATAGCAATTAAGCATGCCAAGCGTTTCCCATGAAATAGACTTGAAAACCACTGAGTTATTTCATCAGCAACCGCCGCGAATTTTCCACCCATACGTTCCTCTTCGTTCTGATAACGTTTGGAATCAGTCGCAGTAATTGGATAGGCATGCCCTGCCACGATTTCATAGCCAATAATGCTGCTGTCGCTGATTTCATCAGTATCTGCAAAATAAATCCAAGTAGCACAAATCAAACCCGCCAACAAAATGACAAGGCCGAACAGATATAAACGTATTTGAATTGAAGAATATTTCCTGATCATGGATTCCCTTTTGTATGAAATCAGGCGCACTACTTTTGAAAGCGGCCCGTAACATTTTCTCCTAAAGCCGGTCAGGTTATCGGCCGATAGTTGTTCTCCTACCCTGAATAGACATTGGGTACATAAATTCCGTTTCCTGATAACGGTCAATCAGTATGTTAGACAGCTAGGAGTGTGGTTTGAAAGAGTTTCCATTCTCTTGTCGCTTAAAGCTGATTCTTACAAGCAATCCGTCGTCATGCTCAGGTGATGATAAAGAAATTTTTGCGCTATGAATTCTTGCTATTTCATTGACAATCGCCAAGCCAAGCCCGCTGCCATTTCCTTTGGCATGACGGCCACGGAAAAAACGCTGTAGAACTTTTTGCCGCTCTTCCTCGTCAATTCCCGGCCCGTCATCCTCTACTTCAAGAATGGAATTGTCAGCTAAGCCATATGTCCTCACTGTGACTTTAGCGCCTTTACCGGCATGCTCCATAGCGTTGTGTATTAGATTGGATAGCAATTCTTGCAGCAGTGCTGCCTGTCCGGATAGGATTGCCGATGCCAATTCAAAACCCAGATCGATTCCCGCAACAACGGCGTGATGAGACCACTCATTGGCGGCCCAAGCTCCGATATCTTTAAGATTTACCGGCGCAAAATCAGCTGCTATTTGAAGACTTGGGTCAGTACGGGCTATCGTTAACAATTGATTCGCCAGCTTGGCTGATCGGCTGGCCGAGTAGTGCAGGCGCTCCAAGGTGGCGTGCATTGATTCGGGGTGGGGCTCCATGAGTGCCAGCTCGGACTCCGTTTGAAGTGCCGTCAACGGTGTGCGCAATTGATGTGCCGCATCAGCGATAAACGCTTTCTGAGCCTCGCTTGCCGCATTCAATCGGCCAAACAACTGATTGAGTGTGGTGACCAGTGGTTGCACTTCGCTGGTTATGTTGGGCGCATCCAATGGACGCAGATCGTCAAGGGAACGATCTGCGAGTTGTCCGCGAAGCGCTTGCAGAGGGCGCAAAGCATGGCGTACAGCGAACAGCATAACGCCGGCAGTGGACAAGCCCAAGAGTAAAATTAATACAAGAGTGGCAATCAATGCCTGATAGTGCAGCTTATCCCGTTTTAGCAAAGTTTCCGCAATACGCACTTGGCATGGATTCGGGCCGCAAGTAACGCCGTAAATCAACATGCGCATTTTTCGCCCGTCAATTCTTTTATCGATATAGCGCAACTCTCCCACTGCGATATCTTCTTCGGAGGTGTTGAGTTTGGCATCTCCGGCCAGCACTTTGCCATTTGGGGCAAGCACCAGAAAGAATTCGGTATCTGTCTGATCGGTGCGAAGCAGATGCTCGGTTTCGGGGGACATTTCAAAACGAATCTTGCCGCTATCCACTTTTAAAAAACTGGCGATTGCAATCGCAAAGTCACCCAGTTGATGGTCGAGTTCCAATTTGGCAGGAATAAACGTCAGTCTGTATTGGACTACGGCTGCAATCGGCATGATGACCAGCAATGGCACCAGCAACCAAATGAGCAATTGTCGTTTAAGACTGAGGGGCATCTGCCGATTCCTCCACCAAATAGCCAAACCCCCGGATTGCCCGAATGGAAATGCCGGAACCGACAAGTTTTGCCCGCAACCGAGAGATATAAACTTCGATGGCATTGCTCGAAGGGGATTCGTCCCATCCCGAAATCGCATCCAATATTTGTTCCTTGCTGACTACTTTGCCGGAATTGTTTAGCAGGTACACCAGCACTGCCCATTCGCGGGGTAATAGCTCCAAGGGCTTGTCCGACAGGAAGGCGCGCTTGGCGATCAAGTCCAAGCGCAAATTAGCCAATATCAGTTCGTTGTGTTGACGGGCATGAGAGCGCCGGGTGAGTGCCTGAATGCGTGCCAGCAATTCGGTTAAAGCGAACGGCTTTACCAGGTAATCATCCGCGCCGAGTTGAAGGCCATGTACTTTATCCTCTACCGCATCTCTTGCGGTGAGCATCAATACCGGCATGGCTTCGTGTTGGGCACGCAAACGCCGTAAAACTTCAAAGCCATCAATACCCGGCAGTCCAACATCCAGCACAACTATGTCGTAGGTGACTAACTTGACCGCGTTCGAAACGGATTCGCCGATTTTTGTCCAATCAACTACCCAGCTTTGCGAGCGCAATGCACGGGCTGTCGTTTCGCCCAAGGAGAGATCGTCTTCTATCAATAAAATGCGCACGAGTTTTCGGTCTAAAGGATTATTTACTTACAAAAGATATATCAGACTGAAAGTATTTACAAAGAAACTTTGCGTTGTCAGCTTCCTGAAAGGAACAGCTCGGCGTTATGTAAGCTTCAATGTATAGACTCCGCGCACCCACTCGACCGAGCTGTCGAGTTCGCGTACGGATAAATAATCGAAGATAAAAATGACTAATCACAGTGAAAACCAATCCAATGAAACCTCTCGCGTGCCACATGCTTTGCCCCGCAAAACCCAGATAGCCATCATCCTCGGCATTATTTTAATGGGTGGCGCAGCTTGGCTCGCGCTTCATTACATGGCGGCAGCACCGGTGCCGCCAGCTGGGCGAACAGCCCCCCCGGGGACATTTCTGCCAACTAAATCACAACTGGATGGTCTCAAGATTGCCTCCGTGCAATCGATGAGTTTCCGTGGCGAACAAGTTACCGACGGCGTGATCGCCTATAACGATGACACCACTACGCCAGTTTTCTCGCCCTATTCTGGACAGGTGACCCGTGTTATCGCCCAGCTCGGAAGCGTGGTGAAAAAGGGTGATCCACTAATGACGGTTGCCGCAGCGGAATTTGTTCAGGCACGGAGTGATTTGGTTACTGCGCATGCCCAAGTCACGCTGGTTTCAACGAATGAAAAACGACTGCATGAACTTTATGATTTGAAAGCCGTCGCCCAAAAGGACTGGCAGCAAAGCCAGTCGGACTTGGCAACTGCTGAAAGTAATCTGCGGGCGGCGCAAAACCGGCTGCGTATTCTTGGCAAATCCGATCAGGAAATCAGTATGATCGAGACCGAGGGAAATGGTGCGAAGATGAATCCGGATGCGTTGGTGCTTGCGCCCGTTTCCGGCACCATAATCCAGCGTCAGGTCGGTCTCGGACAATACATTCAGAGCGCAGCTACCGGCGCTAATAATCCGGTATATACGATTGGCAATTTATCGACGGTCTATTTGATTGCCAATGTGCGCGAGGGGGATGCGCCGCTCATGCATGTCGGGCAGCCAGTCGAAGTGCGTGTATTGGCTTTGCCCGAGCGCGTCTTCAAAGCACAAATCACGTGGGTCGCACCGGCGATTGATCCCAACACACACCGCTTACCGGTACGTGCCGAAATCGCCAATAGTGACGGCGCGTTAAAACCGATGATGTTTGCCAACTTCAATATTGTGACCCGCGATGAGGTGAAGTCGATAGGTATACCGCAAAGCGCGGTGGTGTATGAGGGAAGTGAAGCGCATGTGTTTGTGGCAAATGCTGACGGCTCGGTGGCGATACGTCCAATCCATGTGGGCAATACGAGTGGCAACATGCTTGAGGTGGTTTCAGGGCTGGTGGCGGGAGATAAGATTGTCACCAGCGGGTCATTATTCATAGATCGCGCGGCAGAAGGAAGCGAACAATGAATCGTGTCGTCGTATTTGCGCTCAAGCAACGCTTTGTCGTTGTGACCATGCTGGTCTTATTATTTATTCTTGGTATCGTTTGCTTCATCAAACTCAATATTGAGGCTTATCCTGATCCGGTTCCACCGCTGGTGGATATTATTACCCAGAGCAGCGGCCAATCGGCAGAAGAGATCGAGCGCTACATCACCATTCCGCTGGAAATTCAACTCGCCGGTATTCCTCATGTAACGACGGTACGTACTATTTCTCTGTTCGGGCTTTCCGATGTCAAGGTGCAATTCACCTATGACGTAACTTACAAGGAAGCTGAGCAACAGATTCTTAACAGATTATCCCAATTGCCCCCGCTACCGAATGGGGTCATGCCGCAAATTTCACCGACCAGCCCGATAGGCGAGATTCTGCGCTACCGCGTTTATGGCCCACCGGGGTATTCGGTGCAGGATTTAAAAACGGTCGAGGATTGGATGTTGGAGCGCCGCTTTAAAGCGGTACCGGGTGTGATCGATGTCAATGGTTGGGGCGGCAAGACCAAGGACTATGAGATCACCATTGATCAGTCCAAGTTGACTCACTATAACCTGACCATTCCGCAAGTGCTGCAAGCGCTCAACAACAGCAACATCAATGTCGGCGGTCAAACCGTTAATTTTGGTGCGCAGGCTGCGGTTGTGCGCGGCATCGGGTTGATTCATTCGATGGACGATATACGCAACACGATGCTGACATCGATTAACGGCTCTCCGGTATTAATCCGTGACATTGCCGAGGTGAGCGTCAGCAATCTGCCGAGATTGGGAATCGCCGGTAATGATGCTGATGACGACATTGTGCAGGGAATTGTGCTGATGCGTCGCGGTGAACAAAGCACCCCTACGATTCAGCGTGTGCAAGCCGAGCTCGAAAAGATCAATAGCTCAGGCATTTTGCCCCCCGGGGTTCATATCGAGCGTATCTATGATCGTAGTGAGTTGATCAGTATCACTACGCACACGGTTATGGAGAACGTAGTGGTCGGCATCGTGCTGATATTTTTGGTGCAATGGATATTTTTGGGCAATTTACGCAGCGCGATTATTGTCAGTGCCACCGTTCCCTTCGCCATGTTCTTTGCCATCATCATCATGACCCTTCGCGGCGAGTCGGCCAATCTATTATCGGTCGGTGCGGTGGATTTTGGTTTGATTGTCGATGCGACGGTGATTATGGTGGAAAATATTTTCCGCCACTTGGCCGAAACCAAAGAGGAGCGCGACACTAGAACGCCGCTGTTCATGCAGCACATCACGCCCAATACTTCGTTGTACGGTATCTTTTCTACTATCGCTTTTTCAGCAAGAGAAGTTAATCGCTCGATCTTTTTTTCTGCTGCGATCATCATCGCCGGGTTCTTGCCTCTGTTTACGCTGAGCGGCGTTGAAGGGCATATCTTCGGGCCGATGGCAACCACCTATGCTTATGCCATCCTTGGCGGGTTGATTGCCACCTTCACTATCGCTCCGGCTTTAAGCTCAATACTGTTAACGAAAGATGTTAGCGAGACAGAAACATTTTTAGTGCAATGGATGCGCCGTGTTTACAATCCTGTGATTGCATTCGCCTTGGTTAACCGCACACTCATTCTGACGGGTGCATTGTTGTTGATAATCGCCGCAGGCTTGGCGATGAAATCTTTGGGGCTTGAGTTTTTGCCAAAACTGGAAGAGGGCAACATGTGGATTCGGGCTTCAATGCCTGCGTCTATTTCTCTTGAAGAAGGCAATGCCTACGTTAATCGGATGCGTACCTTGCTCAAGAGTTATCCCGAAGTCAAAACCGTCATTTCGCAAAATGGCCGCCCGGATGACGGAACCGATGCGACCGGATTTTTCAATGCCGAATTTTTTGTACCGCTCATCCCGTTTGATACTTGGCCGAAGGGTGTTAATAAAGAAATCTTGACCGAAACCATCAGCGCAAAAATGCAGGAAGAATTTCCGGGTATCGAGTTTAATTTTTCGCAATATATCGAAGATAACGTTGAGGAGTCCTCATCTGGTGTCAAAGGGCAAAATGCTCTTAAACTATACGGAAATGATCTGGCTACTTTGGAAAAGACCGCCAAAAAAATTCAAGCGGTGATGGCGACTGTGCCGGGAATTACCGACCTGTCCATTTTTAAAGCATTAGGGCAGCCGACGGTTAAAGTTGATATTGACCGAAGTCGTGCGGCCCGTTACGGCTTGGCTCCCGGAGACATCAACGCTACGGTACAAGCCGCGATTGGTGGCCAAGCGGCAGGCAATTTATACGAAGACGGTAGTGATCGGAATTTTCCGATGACAGTACGCTTGGCTCCCAATTACCGCCAAAGCCTAGAGTCGATTAAACGTATAACGGTTGGAGCACCGAATCCGAATGGCACCGGGATTGTCCAGATTCCGCTCACCGATGTTGCCAGTGTCAAACTGGTTTCCGGTGCCTCATTCATTTATCGGGAAAATCAGGAACGTTACATACCGATCAAGTTCAGTGTACGTGGTCGCGACTTGGGTAGTGCAGTAATGGAAGCGCAACAAAAAGTGGCCGAACAGGTAAAAATTCCCGGCGGCTATCGAATGGAATGGGTCGGCGAATTCGGTCAACTGGAAGATGCCATAGCACGCTTGAAGATTGTCGTGCCTTTGAGCATCCTGCTCATTTTGTTGCTGCTGTATTTTAACTTCAACTCAATTGTCGACACCTTGCTTGCGGCGAGCGTCATGCCGATGGCACTCATCGGCGGGATATTTGCGCTGTACTTAAGTGGCACGCCATTTAGTGTGTCTGCCGCTATCGGTTTTATCGGTCTGTTCGGTATCTCGGTGATGGAGGGGATTATTGTGCTGACCTATTTCAACCAGATGCTGGAAAGCGGCTTGAGCCGTCCGCAGGCGATTTTGAAATCCTGCCATACCCGACTTCGTCCGGTGATGATGACTTGCAGCGCCGCCTGTGTCGGTCTTTTGCCTGCGGCCTTTGCGACAGGGATCGGGTCGCAAGTACAAAAACCGCTCGCACTCGTGGTGGTCGGCGGTATCTTGTTGGCTCCCGTGCTGATATTGGTCATCCTGCCTTTGCTGATTGATTTCTTTTCGCGGCGGGCAACTTTGCAGAATCAGGAAGTGCTAACCACTACGGAAAAAACAGAATGAACTCCAATTTAAATCCGGATTGTTTATTAGTTGCAGGAACCTCACAAAATAAAGGTGTCGTAGGTCGGGTTTCGGGCTACCTTGCAATGGCATCGCTGGCTATTTTGTCCGGCTGTGCCGCAGGCCCGGACTTTAAACGCCCGGATGCACCCACGGCAACCGGCTACACCGTGCAACCTCTGGTTGCGCAGACCGCTTCAGCGGACTCCGCGCAGGGTGTGGCACAACATTTTGTTGCGAGCAAAGACATTCCCTTTGACTGGTGGAAACTATTCCAGTCGCCGCAACTCAACGCTTTGATAGAGCGCACGCTCAAAGCTAACCCCAGCATCGAAGCCGCCCAAGCGGCATTGCGTCAGGCACATGAAAACGTGGTTGCCCAGCAGGGCTTTTTCTATCCAACGGTTGGCGTGAGCTATGCGCCTTCACGCAACAAGTTGGCTGGTAATATGGGGGGCAACTCGCCCGGTGTGCAGGGCGATGGTTCGGTTATCCAGACCTATTCGAATCCGGCTGGCCCTGACTTTAACGGCCCCGCCTACTACAACTGGCATACAGCACAACTTTCCGTAGGCTATGTGCCTGATGTGTTCGGCATCAACCGCAGAATGACCGAGTCTGCACAAGCGCAAGAAGAGGCGCAGCAAATGCAGTTGCAAGCGACTTATATCACGCTGGTTTCAAATGTCGTTGCGGCGGCTTTTCAGGAAGCCGGTTTGCGCGCGCAGATCGCTGCCGTCAATAGCATTATTGCCATCAACCGCGAAAATCTCGACATCATGCACCGGCAACTGGAAAAGGGTTATGTTGCAGAGATCGATGTGGCGGCACAAGAGGCGCTATTGGCACAATCCGAACAAGCTTTACCCCCTCTTAACAAACAACTGGAACAAACGCGTGATCTGATCCGTGCCCTTGCCGGTAATCTGCCGAATCAGGATGTACCGGAAACATTTGAATTGGCAGATTTGCATTTGCCGGAAGAGTTGCCATTGACTTTACCCTCCAAACTAGTGGAGCAACGTCCCGACGTACGTGCCGCCGAAGCCCAGTTGCACAGTGCCAGCGCACAATACGGAGTAGCTATCGCCAACAGACTGCCGCAGTTCATGGTGACCGCCAACGTGGGGGGCATGGCGTCATCCCCGGATTGGATGTTTCAAACCGGAGGTTCTTTTTTTAATATCACCGGAAACATCTCCCAGATTCTTTTCGACGGTGGAACGTTGAAAGCCAAATCTCGCGCCGCAGAACAGGCGCTGGTGCAAGTGGGCGCGCAGTATCGCAGCACCGTCATTACCGCGTTGCAAAACGTAGCCGACACCTTGCATGCTATTCGCACCGATGCCGATGCGCTCAAAGCTGCCGCAAAATCAGAGCACGCCAGCAAAACCGTGCTGGATTTGTCAGGTAAGCAATACCAATTAGGCTATATCAGTTATCAAAATCTGTTGGCGGCGCAGCAAAGTTACCAGCTTACTGTTGTCAGTCTGGCACAAGCGCAAAGCGCCAGACTGGGCGATACGGCTGCGCTATATCAGGCACTGGGTGGCGGCTGGTGGAATCGTACTGACACCAAAATATCTTTAACTCCATAGTAATCATCGTGAAACAAAGCCGTGATGCGATTTACCTAGGGAAACGCAGATTAAATCCGTTCGTGGTGAGTATTTTCCNNGAACGGAAAATGTATCGAACCATGGTTTTCGGATTTAATCTGTGTTTCCCTAGCATAGGAGTACGACATGATTACTGTCACCATTGAAGAACCTGAACTGTCAGGCAACAGCCATGCAATCGCGCTGATTGGAGAAATACCTGAAAAGTCTAGGTTGCAATGTGACCATTCAGTCTGAGCAAACTCATAATGTCGGGACATTGGAATTACACGAAAAGCAATTGCTTGCCTGTCTGCGCGATTCTGAAATCAGAATCAAGGAAATGCGAACCACAAGATTTGCACATTCAAAGTAAACAAAAAACTGCTTGTTTATAAATTGTAGTTTTCTTTAAGGCGTTTAATTTCCGCTCTAATGTCGGCGGCTTCTTGGTTTGTGAATTTATTGGACATTAGTTTGTCCTCTAGCATTTTTACTCTATCAGCTGTCGTCAGGTTTTTTCCACGAGCATCAATACCAAAATCGCGATTTTTTACTAACGCATTTTTCAAGTCTGAATCGAGAATTCCATATTTTTTCATTTGTCGGTTGTTACTTTATAAATAATATTTTGTCTGCTGCATTGTTGCACTTCGCGAATAGCAGCAGCCGAGTGCAGTAATTTCAGTCTACGATTAAATTACGCTTCTTGCTTAGTGTGCTCTCTTAGCAGGATTGTGTTTAAAGATGAAGATACACAGAATAATAACGGCTAAAATTGCTAAGGATGCCGAATAGCGACTGATCGCCAAGCCACCCTTGATAATAGGTTTATCGAGGAAGTCACCGACGACAGCACCTAGGGGGCGAGTAAGGATAAATGCCGCCCAGAATAAAACCGTGTGGGATATTTTTGTTCGGTAGTATGCTACAGCGATGACGGCTAACATTGTTCCAAACACCACAGCGCCACCGCTATAACCCAAGTCGGCAGTATCGGCAGTCCAATCGCCAAGTGCAGTGCCCAAGGTTTGTGAGAACATGATCGTTATCCAGTAGAATACTTCTGATTTTGGCGTGCTCACAGTATCAACGGCTACTGAACCGAGTGTGCGGTACCAAAGCGCCAGTGAAGCACCCAAAAGTGTTAAAAGAAGAATAGTTCCTCCCGTGTATCCGATACCAAGTGATCGGTCTGCGTAATCTGCCAATGTTGTTCCAACGGTTGTTGTTGCTATGATTGTTGTCCAGTACACGACGGGATGAAACTTCTTCGCAAATATCTGAACCATTACGGCAACAGCAAATATTGCTGCCAATATTCCGGTGCTGACTAGATACCCCAGATTCATAGACATCGACAAGGCATCACCACCTGTTTCGCCCAACGTTGTAGCTAATATCTTTATAATCCAGAAAACCAGGGTTACTTCCGGCACCTTGCTTAATGCGGAATTGGTTGTATCGTTCATAATAATCTCATTTTAAATGACAAATAAATACGCGGATTGGCAACGATTATGTTTAGCCAAAAAACGTACTTCAATATAAAACCTGCAACGCCGAGTATAGGGAAAGCCGATTTGATGAAGTTGAAATACCTAGCCCCTTGCCTGCGGAAAACAACAAGTTGTAATCACGCGATAAATTGTAGCTACCTCCCAGATTAAAACTTGTGGCGCTATCCCCATTAACCAAATTAGCTGTTTCATGAAAGACTTCACCACCTATTAACAAGGAGGGGCTTGCTTGGTATAAAGCCGTTCCTCCGACATAAACTGAGTTTTGGTTACCTTGTCCAGGATTAATCCGATAACCAGTGCCACCATACATCGTCCACTTTTCAGTATTTCGCTGCACCCAAATAGGAAGAAAACTCTGCCCATTTCCTCGACTGGCTCCAAGACTGGTATCGCCAGTTGGAAGTTGATGCATGGGATATATCCCGATCATAAAGGTTGAGTCATCCTGCTCAACATTAAAAAATCTGTATTTAACGCCAACCTCGGTATCGTCTATGCCAAATCGACGATCAGTTGTTGTCCTTTCGTAGGCATAGCGTGGCTGCACATGTAGTTGTACATTTGGTAGAACACCATAGTTAATGTCAACGCTCGGCAGGCCAGCAGAGGCAGTACCGTCGCCCCATGTTTCACTCAGAGCGTAATTGACTTCCCAATGTTGATACTCAACGGGTTCAGGGTCATCTGTAACAAATGGGGGGCCAGCCCAAGCAGAATTGAACAACCATGTGGCGCACATGAACATTGATACTCTCAGGCTTTGTTTATGCTTGAAATACAAAAATATCTGCCAACAAGATTTCAAAAAAGCACGAAAGCTTTAAGGTGTTAATGCAACCACTAAGACTATAAAGCTATTCGGAAGCATAGCGGGTCTAGGTTTCGGTAGTTCTTTTGTTGCAGGCGGAGTCTCACCAAATGAAGCTGTCACGAGATAGGCTCGATGGTTATCTGAGTCATACGCCATAGTGCGCGCACTTTTTTGCGTAATCACATTTTGCAACACTGAAAAATGGTCAGGATCACTTTCTTTGACCAACGTTAACGTGCCATCACCATTGGAGCTAAATGCAATTCCCAAGTTAGAGTCAAATGCAGCCGAATCTGGCCCTTCTCCAATAGCAAGCTCAGCTTTTATTTTTCCCGTTTCCGAATCCAGAATTATCATCTTTTTATTGGCACAGACTGAGAACAGTCGATTATGTTTTTGATCAAAAGCTAGTCCAGTAGGCTCAGTTCCATTGCCAAGAGGATAAGTTTTTGTCAGCGTATTAGTGCCGCTATCAATGACAGCGATTTCACTTTTATCTTCGAGATTGACAAAGATATTGCCTGCCTCATTACTGACCGCAAGCTCCGGCTTCCCCGGCAAACTAATCGTGCCAATCTCTTTACGCGAGACTGCATCAATTACCGTAGCATTGGCGGAGCGGCCATTAAATGTGAATATATGTTTTGATTTTGGTTCATAAAGGATTACATCAGGATTCAAACCGGAAATCTTTATGGTATCGATTACATTCAGCGTAGTCAGATCAAATACCGTGACTGAATTACTTTTGCCATTACTGGTGAAGCCGACATTCAAATCACCCGCAAGAGCAATGCCATGAACCCCGTCTGTGCCGGGAATATCTCCAACAACCTTTCCTGAATCTGCGTCGATTACTTGAACATGGGTTGAGCGACTGACAAATAGACGGTGATGTTTTGCATCAAAGGTGAGTAAATCCCATTTTCCTTCACCTCCAACATTGTATTGATTGACGAGTTTGAATTTGGTACTTTCAGAGGGCTGCGCTGACTGTGCCAGGTGGCTGCTCAATAAGAGAACGCCAAATAAAATACTGACTAATAGTTTTGAATGCACGTTGCGGTCCTTGGGGAAATGAATTTGCTAATTGTTGTGAATTTCGAGAGCGCGTTAAGAGTTCTGGCAAGTTTATCCCACTTATTACGATCTGGTTTAACTACTCCGCCTTCACAAACTGCCCTGGCATTGCACCGCAAATTGAACAGGGATTTTCTGGCTTGCCCATTTCGATATTTCCACATATGGGACATAGATAGAACTCTGCTATTAAATCCTTACCCTGCTTTACGGCTTCTAGCGCCATCTTGTAGAGTTTTGCGTGCACTTCTTCCGCAGCGACGGCAAACTCGAACATCCTCCTCGCTTTGTGTCCGTCGGCAATTGCCTGTTTCACCATTGGCGGATACATGTCGCTAAATTCATGTGTCTCGCCACTAATAGCTGCTTGAAGATTGTCAGCAGTAGAACCAACACCATCAAGTGCTTTTAAGTGTCCTTCCGCATGAATGCGCTCGGCCTCTGCCGTGAGTCGAAACAGTTTAGCAATTGAGTCAAATCCGTCCTGTTGTGCCTTGTTAGCAAAAGCGCGGTATTTCTGATTCGCTTGGCTCTCACCAGCGAAGGCCTCTTTAAGATTTTCATGTGTCGTTGGCATGGAGTATTCCTTTCTCAATTGGGGATAGAATGTAAAGCAATTATCGGACGTTGAATAATACAACTTCTTTGGCACATCGCTACAGTATTAACGCACGACATCCTCATTCCGTGGACTTAACGGGGTTTCCTAAATTCGGTTAGAATGCGGCACCCCAAATCAAGGGGAATATCGTTTCACCAATACGCTTTTATGGTTATACGCTGGATTACATCAGGAAGACTTTCCGCCGCGCTTCGATTTGCGTTGCCGCTAGCCATTTTGTCCGGATGCGCATCAGGCCCGGATTTCAAACGTCCAGAGGCACCCACTGCGACAGGCTATACCGTCTCTTCCCGTGAATCAGTGGTTGCTGATGCGCCCGAAAAGCAAAATTTTGTTGCTGATAAAGATATTCCGTTTGATTGGTGGACATTGTTTCAGTCGCCGCAACTCAATGCTTTGATAGAGCGCACACTCAAAGCCAACCCCAGCATTGAAGCAGCGCAAGCTGCTTTGCGGCAGGCGCATGAAAATGTCATCGCGCAGCAGGGTTTTTTCTATCCCACCGTCGGAGTGAATTACTCGCCCTCGCGTAACAAACTGGCGGGCAATATGGGCGGTAACTCCCCCGGTCTGCAACAAAATGGCGACACGATTCAGAGCACGCCGGATAGTCCTGCCTACTATAATTTTCACACTGCCCAACTCTCGGTCGGCTATGTGCCGGACGTGTTCGGTGTCAACCGCAGGCTGACTGAATCGGCGCAAGCGCAAGAAGAATGGCAGCAAATGCAAATGCAGGCCGCATCCATCACGCTGGTTTCCAATGTGGTGGCGGCGGCGATTCAGGAAGCCGGTCTGCGTGCGCAGCTTGACGCAGCCAATGCCATCATCTCGATCAACCGCGAGAATCTGGAGATCGTGCGCCAGCAACGTAAGCTGGGATTTCTGGCGGACATCGATGTGGCGGCACAGGAAGCCGTATTGGCCCAATCCGAACTGGCGTTGCCTCCGCTCGACAAGCAACTGGAACAAACACGTGATTTGATCCGCGCACTGGCGGGCAATGCGCCGAATCAGGATGTGCCGGAAACTTTCGATTTAGCCAGTTTGCACCTGCCCGAAGAATTGCCATTGAGTCTGCCTTCAAAATTGGTTGAGCAACGCCCCGATGTGCGCGCTGCCGAAGCGCAGTTGCACAATGCCAGCGCGCTGTATGGTGTGGCTATTGCCAACAAGATGCCGCAATTTATGGTGACCGCCAACGTGGGCGGCATGGCCTCCTCACCGGACTGGATGTTCCGTAGTGGCGGCTCCTTTTTTAGTCTCACCGGAAATATCTCGCAACTCATTTTTGATGGCGGAACCTTGCGTGCCAAATCCCGCGCTGCCGAGCAGGCGCTGTTGCAAGCCGGAGCGCAATACCGCAGCACGGTTATTACCGCTTTGCAGAACGTGGCCGATACTTTGCATGCTATTCGCACGGATGCCGATGCCGTGAGAGCTGCAGCGGCATCAGCACATGCCAACCAAACGGTACTGGCCTTGACGCGAAAACAATTTCAACTGGGGTATGTGAGTTACCAGAATTTGTTGACCGCCCAACAAAACTACCAGCTTACTGTAGTCACTCTGGCGCAGGCGCAAAGCGCCCGATTGGGCGATACGGCTGCGCTGTATCAAGCGTTGGGTGGCGGCTGGTGGCATCGCGCTGATGCCGCATTGGATAAAAAGGAGATAGCAAGCAATGAAACTAAATAAGAACGCTATCATATTAGTGGCGGTATTGAGTATTGCCGCTGGCGGCGGTTATTGGGCTTGGCAAAATTTTCATGTTCCCCAGGCAACCGTTGCCGCGAAAAAACCCTCCACCCATATTGAATCCGATATTGTGCATTTTGCGGCGGACGCGCCGCAATTAACATTTTTGAAGATCAAGCCGGTAGAAGCTTTTCCCGAGCCACTGATAGACGGGCTGAATGCCCGTATCACTTACGACGATAATTATACGGCGCGGGTTTTTTCGCCCATTGCCGGTCGGGTCGTCAAGATCGCGGCAGAGGCGGGCCAGCAGATCAAGGCGGGTGACCCGTTGCTGTGGATTGACTCGCCGGATTTCGCCAGCGGCGCTTCTGACAGCCTGAAGGCAGATGCCGACCTGTTGCGCAAGAAGGTCGCTTACGAGCGAGCCAAGCTACTCTATGCGGCCAAGGGACTGGCACGGAAAGATCTCGAATCCGCCGAGGCGGATTGGCGTCAGGCAAATGCCGAAGCGCAACGCGCCAGAGCGCGCATGAAAAATCTGAGCAGCAATGATGTGGAAACGGCGGCGGGCAAATATGTTTTACGCGCGCCGATTGACGGCATTATCAGCGAGCGCCAGGTTAATGCCGGTAGCGAAGTTCGGCCTGATGCGGCCAATGCGCTGTTCGTCATTTCCAATCCGGATCATGTGTGGGTGGTGGCTGATTTACCCGAACAGCAAATCGGCAAAGTTAGCGTGGGGCAGCCTATTTCCCTGGAAGTGGACGCTTACCCGAATGAATTCTTTTTGGGCAAAGTC
Organism: Gallionellaceae bacterium; assembly: GCA_003151655.1. GTDB lineage: Bacteria > Pseudomonadota > Gammaproteobacteria > Burkholderiales > Gallionellaceae > PALSA-1006. Next base: position 21,715 of record PLYB01000329.1, read on the forward strand.
TCCATCATTAGCGAAACACTGGATCCGGTCATGCGCCGTTTGCAGGTTCGTTGCGAGGTGGATAACAGCCAGCACAAACTCAAGCCGGAAATGTTTGCGCGTATCAGTCCCATCGTTGATCCCGATTCAAGATTGCCGCGCGTGCCCAATACTGCGCTGTTCACCCAGGGGTTATACAACTTTTTATTTGTCGAGCAATCGCCCGGCGTATTGCAACGCCGCCGGGTAAAAATGGGCATGCAGGATGCCAACGAGACTTACATCAAAGATGGCTTGAGAGTGGGTGAACGCGTGGTCACTAGCGGGGCATTATTGTTGAATTCGGAATTGCGCGGTAACGACTGATGCTTGGCAAATTAATTACTTTCGCGTTGCAGCAGCGCGTTTTCGTGCTGGCAGGGGCATTCGTGATTCTGATCGCGGGCTGGCAGGCTATCGATAATCTGCCGGTAGAAGCATTCCCGGATGTGCAGGACGTACAGGTGCAAATCGACACACTGGTGCCGGGGCAGGCACCCGAAGAAGTAGAGCGCACCGTGACGCTGCCGATAGAGCGCGAGATGACCGGCATTCCTCATATGACCCAATTGCGTTCGGTATCTATCACCGGACTATCGGAAGTTATTCTGACCTTTGCCGATCACACGGATGACTACTTTGCGCGCCAGCAGGTGATGGAGCATTTGCAGAACGTGAATTTCCCGCCGGGTATAACTCCCAGCCTTGCGCCGCTCACCAATGCCGTGGGCGAGGTATATCGCTATGTGCTGGAGGCCCCGGCAGACATGCCGCTCAACGAGGTGCGTGCCTTGCAGGATTGGGTGCTGCGCCCCGCGATACGACAGGTGCCCGGCATTGCCGACGTGGTGAGCTATGGCGGTACTATCAAGGAATATCAGGTACGCGTTAATCCCGCGCTGTTGCGCAAATTCAATGTGACCTTAAGTCAGGTGTCACAGGCATTGGGTGCCAACAGTAGCAACGGCGGTGGCGGCATCCTCAAGCGCGGTGATGAAGCGCTGGTGGTACGCAGTGTCGGGATATTCCAGAGTGTTAAAGATATTGCACGCGTGGTCGTGCTCGCGCAGGGAGGCAAGACCGTTCTGGTGAGCGACATTGGCGAAGTGGCTATCGGCGACCGTCCCCGTTCCGGCATTGTGGCGTTCAACGAACGCGACAATGTCGTGCAGGGTATTGTGAGCATGCTCAAAGGACAAAACGCCACCAAGGTGGTGGAGGCACTCAAGGAAAAAATCCAACAAGTCGGACACAAGCTCCCACAGGGGGTGAAGATCGTGCCCTACTATGACCGCACCGATCTGGTGCGCCACACCGTACGCACGGTTTCTGAAAATTTGATCGTCGGCGCGCTGCTGGTGATCTCCATTCTGATTATCTTTTTGCGCAATTGGTATGCGGCATTGGCGGTTGCACTTATTATTCCACTGGCACTGTTGTTTGCCTTCATTATGATGGATGCACGCGGGGTATCGGCTAACTTGATTTCATTGGGTACGGTGGACTTCGGTATCATCATCGACAGTGCGGTGGTGCTGGTTGAAGCGCTGATGGTCAAGCTGGCTTTGGCCAAAGCCGATGGAATTGAAACGCATCATACCTTCGGTTGGCGTCTGCATCTGATCAAGCTGACCAGCATTGAACTGGGGCGACCGATCCTGTTCTCCAAGGCCATCATCATTCTGGCCTTCTTGCCCATCTTCACTTTTCAGCGTGTCGAAGGAAAGATATTTTCGCCGATGGCGTTTACCCTGAGTTTCGCCCTGCTTGGCGCGATCATTATGACGCTGACTTTGATCCCCGCCTTGCTGAGTTACGCGGTCAGGAACAAAGATCTTGCGGAAAAGCACAGCGGTTGGATGCACAAGTTGCAGGAGCGTTACCGTAATCTGCTGATATGGGCGGAGACACGGCGCAAACGCATCGTGGCGGTTTCTCTCGCATTGCTGGCAGTGGCATTTGTCGGTGCACCCTATCTGGGCAGCGAATTCCTGCCCCAGTTGGATGAAGGCAATATCTGGTTGACCATCACACTGCCACCCGCCACCGTGCTGGATAAGACCAAGGAAGTCGAGGGGCAGGTTCGCGCCATTCTCAAGGCCTACCCCGAAGTGCATAATGTGACGACCCAGGTTGGACGCCCCGATGACGGTACTGATCCGAAAGGCCCGAACAATATGGAAATCATGGCCGATCTCAATCCGCGCGACACTTGGCGTTTTGCCGACAAGGAAGAATTAATCGCCGACATGACGGAAAAGATTCGCACGATTCCCGGCGTGCCGACCAACTTCTCGCAGGTCATTCAAGACAACGTGGAGGAGGCTCTGTCCGGGGTTAAAGGCGCTATTGCGATCAAGATATTCGGTCCCGATTTGGAAATTCTGGAAGACAAGTCGGAGCAGGTCGCCAATGTGATTAGCAGTGTGCGCGGAGCGGCGGACGTGGAAGCGATCAAAGTGGGGGGGCAGACTGAGTTGAACATCACGCTGGATCGCAGCCGCATGGCGCGTTATGGCCTCAACATCAACGATGTGAATACGACTATTCAAACTGCCATGGGCGGAGCCGCCGTCAGCTCGTTCTATGAGGGCGAGCGCCTGTTTGATGTCACGTTGCGCATGGACGAACCTTACCGCAATGGTGTGAATGATGTCTCCGATTTGCTAATTCCATTGCCCAATGGGGGAACGTTGCCGCTCAGCGAGATTGCAAAAATCGAAGTGCGCCAGGGCGCGGCACGGGTCGCTCGCGAAGCGGGAGGACGCATGGTGGCCGTGAAAGCCAACTTGCTGGGTCGTGATCAGGGCGGCTTTGTGGCCGAGGCGATGGAGAAGGTTAATGCGCAGGTGCAATTACCGCCGGGCTACACCATGACCTGGGGCGGGCAGTTCGAGAACCAGCAGCGCGCCAACAAGCGGCTTAAAATTATTCTGCCGCTTTCAGCGTTGATGATATTTGTGCTGCTGTTCTGGGCATTCCGCTCCATGCGCAAGGCACTGCTGGTTATTCTCATGGTGCCATTTACTTTGATCGGCGGCCTTGCCGGTTTGGGCTTGGCCGGGCTGCATCTGTCGGTTTCCGCTGCGGTGGGTTTCATCGCCGTGGCCGGTATATCTGTGCAGAACGGCGTAATTATGGTGGAGCAGTTCATTGAGCTTATGCGTTATGGCAAGAGTTTGCGCGAGAGTGTGATGGAAGGTGCTGTCGCCCGCTTGCGCCCGATTCTGATGACGGCACTGATGGCGGGGATTGGCCTGTTGCCCGCCGCGCTGTCGCACGGCATAGGTTCGGAAACACAACGCCCTTTCGCCGTCGTGATTGTTGGTGGTATCGTCTCCGCCACACTCTTCACCTTGTTGCTATTGCCGCTGCTGTTCCCGGTGTTTGCCGAAGAAGTACGCGTTGAGAAAGACCAGCCGCTCGGAGATGAGTAAGGGGATTTAACATTCGCCCGGACTAGGGGAGTTGAGGGGCTTGCGCACGCCTCATCGTGCATCTATCAACACTTGCTCTTTCTTGCGGTGTAAAATTCGTAGCATGTTACTAGCCAAGGAGGGGCGCGCAAATGAACCAACCCATTACACTGTCGCAGGCTATGCTCAAGCGCCTTGAAAAAGTGTCTGCCGCCTCGCGTTGCAGCCCGCAGACAATCATCAAGCAGGCGTTGACGGATAAGCTTGAATACGAGGAGTGGAAACTTGAACAGATTGACGCCGGTCTTGCGGACGTTAAGGCTGGGCGTACCTTGTCTGATGACGAATTTTGGAGGCGGTTAGATAACCAGCGATATGCACGCAAAAAAGCGGCTTGAGTGGTCAATCCGTTCGCTCTTAAACGTTGCGAGCATTGAGGAACACATTGAGGCAGACAATCCGACAGCAGCGCGTAAGGTGTTGGGTGAAATCCGCAAAACGGCGCACAACTTAACCGAGTTTCCGATGGTGGGACACACGGGGCAAAGAGCGGGAACCCGCGAGTTGGTGCTAGCCAAATATCCCTTCACCATCATCTATCGGCTGACTGCCCGCAAGGTGTTTATTCTTGCTGTAGCGCATCAATCGAAGAAGCATCGGTAGGTTCTAGCTTTCTCAAATTCCCAAATACAACCGACATCCCCTTGTTACGGTAGTACAACATCAAATCCCCGCCAGGGGAAATCTTTACAACTTTTTTACATCTACTGAATTCATCTATACACCGTTTTAACTCGCACTTGCCTACTATGCATTCCGTGTTTTCTTACACTAGGAGTGAAATATGGATTGGTTATATTTGTTGTTGATTGCGGCTTTCTTCGGCCTGAGCGTGCTGCTGGTATATGGCATCGAAAAATTGGGGAGGTCATCATGACCTTTTACATCGTCGGCGGCATCGCTGCTGTTTTCCTGATTATCTATCTCGTTGTTGCCTTACTTAAACCGGAGTTATTCTCATGATTAACGGTCTGTTTCAAATCGCTCTGTATTTGGGCGTGTTGCTGGCACTAGCCAAGCCGATGGGTTACTACATGGTGCGCGTTTACGAGGGCAAGTTGCCTATATTCGTGCGTTGGTTGGAGCCCGTCGAGAATTTTTTCTATCGTCTGTGCGGTGTGGACAGCAAGCAGGAAATGCGTTGGACACAATACTCGATGGGTGTGCTGTGGTTTAGCTTGCTGGGCGTGCTGGCAGTTTATGCCTTCCAGCGTCTGCAAGGCATGCTGCCGCTGAATCCGCAGGGCTTCGGCGCGGTTACACCTGATTCATCCTTCAATACGGCGTTAAGTTTTGTTACCAATACCAACTGGCAGGGTTACGTGGGCGAAAGCACCATGAGCTACCTGACGCAGATGGGCGGTCTGACGGTGCAGAACTTCTTTTCCGCCGCTACCGGCATGGCCGTCGTCATTGCGCTGATACGCGGTTTCGCGCGCCACACGACAGAGACCATTGGCAACTTCTGGGTGGATATCACCCGTTGCCTGCTTTACATCCTCCTCCCGATCGCCTTCGTCGCCGGCATCGTGATGGTCGGCCAGGGCGCGGTGCAGACCCTGGCTGGAACCGTGACCATCCACGACTCTTTGAACGGCGTCACTCAGACCATCGCCCGTGGCCCGGCGGGATTTATGGGCCNNTTCTGGGTGGATATGACGCGCAGCACGTTATACATCTTGCTGCCGATGTCTATCGTGTTGGCGCTGGCACTGGTCGGACAAGGTGTGGTGCAGAATTTTTCGGAATATAAAAATGTGCCGCTGGTGGAAAGCGTAAGCTACGACCAACCGAAACTGGACGCTTCCGGCAGTCCGTTGAAGGATGCGGCAGGTAATCCCGTCACTGAAAAAATCACAGCGAAAGAACAGTCCATCGCCATGGGTCCGGTTGCTTCGCAGGAAGCGATCAAGCAGCTCGGTACCAACGGCGGCGGCTTCTTCAACGCTAACTCGGCGCACCCGTTTGAGAACCCGACACCCTTCGCCAATTTTCTGGCGATGCTGGCGATGTTCATTATTCCCGCCGGGCTGTGCTACACCTTCGGCA
>PLYB01000083.1 GCA_003151655.1 Gallionellaceae bacterium
AACCGTTCATCATGCCGCGTGATTGAGAGCCTTGTCCAGGAAATACGAAAGCAAATTTTGCCATATAAATAAGTCGTTAGTTAGTTGTCGTTAGTTGGAAGTCGCATTTTGAATTAACGAGAGACTAGCGTCTAACGACTAGCAACTGTGTAGTTAGCTACCATTTAATTAATACTGCACCCCAAGTGAACCCGCCACCGACAGCTTCGATCAGAATATTTTGTCCTGCCTTGATGCGTCCGTCGCGAACTGCCGTATCCAGCGCCAACGGAATGGAAGCAGCAGAAGTATTGCCATGAGTGGCGACGGTTACCACCACATTGCTCATTTCCAAACCGAGTTTTTTGGCCGTCGCTTCGATAATACGAATATTGGCTTGATGCGGTACCAGCCAGTCTATATCCGAACCTGTCAGCTTTTGATCTTCGAGCAATTCTTCAACAACCTCGCTCAATACCTTGACTGCAAATTTAAAAACAGACTTGCCGTCCATCGAAATCAAGGGGGCGGCTTTCAACATATTGCGGTGGACACCATCAGCGTGCAATTTGCTAACTACAATTCCCGGCTCGTCGGATGCGCGCAAAACCACTGCACCGGCACCGTCACCGAACAGCACGCAAGTGGTGCGATCATTCCAGTCCAGTATGCGGGACAGCACTTCCGCGCCAACAACTAAAACGGTTTTGGCTTGCCCGCCGCGAATGTACAAATCCGCTGTATTCAGCGCATAGACAAAACCACCGCAAACTGCCTGCATGTCAAAAGCCGGGCTACCGTTGGTAATGCCGAGCTTGTCTTGCAGAATACAGGCTGTGCTGGGAAATGTTTGATCCGGTGTGGTGGTCGCTACGATGATCAAATCGATCTCGTCGGCTTTGATTCCGGCGGCCTCAATTGCTTTGCGGCTGGCTTGCAGCGCGAGGTCGCTGGTTAATTCGTTGTCTGCGGCGAAGTGACGTTCAACGATGCCGCTGCGGGAAAATATCCAGTCATGCGAAGTATCGACGATCTTTTCGAGATCGTAGTTGCTTAGCATTTTGGCAGGCAAATAACTACCTGTGCCGATGATTTTAGAATGGATCAAAGTGCCCCCTCTGCGTTTTGTTGGCGTGCGTGATGCCATTTTTCAACGTGTGTACTGATCTGATGCAGCATGCCGCCGCGAGCCTCTTCGGCTGCGCGTTCAATGGCGCACAGAAATGCGAAGGTATCCGCCGAGCCGTGACTTTTGACCACGATCCCTTTCAAACCAAGGAAGCTGGCTCCATTATAACGGCGATGATCCAATCTATGCTTGAAAGCTCTAAGCACCATGATCGACACCAGCGCGCCAAACTTGGTAAACCAATTCTTGTTGAAGCCCTCGCGCAAAAATCCGCCCATCATTTNNCGACATTGCCGACGAACCCGTCGCATACCACCACATCGGTGACACCTTGAAAAATGTCGTTCCCTTCCACGTTGCCGTAGAAATTAAGGTCGCTGACCTGCAATAGTTCAGCCGCTTGCTTCACCACTTCGTTGCCTTTAATGTCTTCGCTACCAATGTTCAATAGACCTATCGTCGGGCGATCCTTATGCTCCAGAGCCGTGACCAGAGTGCTGCCCATCAGCGCGAATTGTAGCAAATGTTCGGCGGAACAATCGACATTCGCTCCTAGGTCAAGCATACAGACTTGCCCTTTTACCGTGGGCAAGAAAGAGGCAATGGCGGGACGGTCAATGCCGGGCAGGGTTTTCAGGACATAACGCGCGGTCGCCATCAACGCGCCGGTATTGCCTGCGCTGACGCAGGCAGAGGCTTCGCCGCTTTTTACCAGATTGATAGACACGCGCATGGAAGAGTCTTTTTTGCTGCGCAATACTATTTGGGGCGACTCGTCCATACCAACGACTTCGCTGGCCGCATGAACACGCAGGCGTGTCCGTTCATCGAAGTGAAGCTTTTTCAGCTCGGCTTCGATGGCATCGGGCAGTCCGACCAGCACCACAGTATCGTCAGGATGTTTCTTTAGATAGGCAATTACCGCAGGCACGGTTACCCGTGTCCCGTGGTCACCGCCCATGGCATCAATGGCTATCGTAATACCCACCGGGCTAACCTCTAGAACATGAAAAAGACAGACATCGGGCTTCCAAAGAAAATGAAAGCCTGCTGAAAACGCTCAATGAGCTTATTCGCCCTTGGTCTTGACTACTTTTTTGCCGCGATAAAAACCGCTCGGGCTGATGTGGTGGCGCAGATGCGGCTCACCGGTAGATGGCTCCACTGCTAATGCTGGATTGGTCAAAAAATCATGCGCGCGGTGCATACCGCGCTTAGATGGGGATTTTTTATTCTGCTGAACTGCCATGGTAACTCCTCACAAAAAAACTAATTACTACTTCTTTAATACAGCCAACACCGAAAACGGATTGGCTGATTGCTGCAAATCTTTCAGCGGTGCACTGCACGCTTCTTGCGGATGCTTGGGCGCAAAAGGCAAAGCCAACAACACTTCATCTTCAATTAACGCCAGCACATCCAACTGCGATGTCGCCTCAATGGCATCTTCGTCATCTGCGTCCATCTGTTCCAGCTTATCCGCAGGAAGCAAGCGCAAATGCGCAGTAAGCTCCAGCGGATAAGAAAACTCACCCAGACAACGCTGACAACGCAGATTACACGTCCCCTGCAAAACAATCTCCAAGCTATGGCGATCATCCCGTTGCGATCCGCGCACTCTATAACTCAGAGTTCCAGCGGAATTCGCCAACATATCACTCAGCCGGGACAAGGTAACTATCGGAATTTCACCGCATAATTCCTTGCCATTTATGGCGAAGTCCATGCTATCTATGAAAGGCCGTGCAAACATGAGGCGCGCATGATATATATTCTGCCCCTCTCTGTCAAAAAAGCATTAAGGAAATATCTTGAATTCTCAGCCGCTTGTTCTGGCCTCGACCTCCAAATACCGGGGTGAATTGCTTTCCAAACTGCAAATCCCTTTCCAAACGGCTGCTCCCAATGTCGATGAGACGCCGCTTCCTAACGAGGATGCAAAACAAACCTCCTCGCGACTCTCGCAGCTTAAAGCGCAAGCCGTGGCCAAAGATTATCCCGATGCGCTCATCATCGGCTCCGATCAGGTGGCATTATTGGACGGACAGCAAATGGGAAAACCGCTCACGCATGATAATGCCGTGCGCCAACTGCGGGCGATGCGCGGCAAGACCGTCGTCTTTTATACGGCATTGACCTTGTTGAATGCCCGTGACGGCAGCATGCAAACCGAGATTGATGAAACCAAAGTCAGCTTTCGACAGTCCAGCGACGAAGAGATCGAGCGTTACCTGATTAAAGAACAGCCTTATCACTGTGCAGGGAGCGCTAAATCCGAAGGCTTGGGCATTGCCCTGATCAGCCGCATCGAAGGTAACGATCCGAATGCCCTGATCGGATTGCCGTTAATCAGCCTGATTACCATGCTTAACAAGCAGGAGATGCATACCTTGCTCATAGGATGAACATTCGCGGACCAGCCTAAAGTCGAAGCGTGATTAGCGAAATTCAGAATATTGCCTCAAAGTCTGGTTGTTAATTGAGCGATTGTCACGCAGCCAATTGATCAGCTCGGAGGCCGGGCTGAAATCCCGAGAAAACAACAATTGCTTCTTTAAGAATCAAATAAAACCAATATGTTATATTTTGCGCCGAGTTAAATTATCAGGTCAGCTTTAACACTTAATTCAACGATGCTATACTAGCAAACGAACTAAAAATTAGTTTAGGGATTTTCGGATCTAAAACTTAATTGATTAATTGCAAGAGTGCGCTGAGCAAGTTTGAAATGAAATTTCTGGTGTTTTAATCAATTTTTTTGCAACAATGCTCGTCTTTTGTGGTATTAAAGCGCGCCTTAAAATTTTAGCACGTACTTGGAGACTCTGAATAAATGCCTGCCCAACCAACAAATACTGTCGCTCCATATAAAGCCAAAAAAGGGGAAGAATATATGAACCCCAAGCAACTAGAGCACTTTCGAGGTGTTCTAAACGGCATCAAGCTTGGCTTGGGGCAAGACATTGATCGCACAGTTCATACCATGCAAGATGAAGCCACGGTGTTTGCCGATCCCAATGATCGCGCCAGTCAGGAATCCGACATGAGCCTTGAACTGCGTAACCGTGACCGTGAACGCAAGCTAATTAAAAATATCGATAAAATGATTGCCCGGATTGATGCGGACGAATATGGCTATTGCGATAAATGCGGAATAGAGATCGGCTTGAGCAGACTGGAAGCACGCCCCACGGCAACCTTGTGCATCGATTGTAAAACGTTAGACGAGATTCGCGAAAAACAAGTCGCCAAATAATCTAGGCGTACACGCAATTTATAAAGCCCCCTGTATGCTCTCAGGGGGCTTTTGCTTTATATCTCTTCAAAAAAGTGTCTTAGGAATGCAACACTACGACAATATATTATGGTTATAATCGAAGGCATATGAAAAAACTCCCTCGCACCAAATCCGACCCGCGTCCTGACTTGCTACTGCAAGGCAAGTTGCACGATCCTTTTGCGTTTCTGGGGCTACATCAGGAACAAGAGCATGCAGTGTTGCGCGTGTTTCAGCCCTATGCGACTAAAGTTTGCCTAGTGACAACACAAGGCGACCAGCCTTTAACCAAAGTACATGCGGATGGACTGTTTGAATGGCAAGGGGTTGTTGCGCCAACGCTCCCATATCAACTGCGTATCGTGGCCGATGGCAAAGAAACACTGATCCATGACCCCTATGCATTTCCGCCACAAATAAGCAGCTTCGATTTGCATCTTTTCAATGAAGGCAAATTGCATCAGGCTTATCGCGCACTGGGTTCTCATGTTGCGCAAGTTGATGGAATCGAAGGAATCCGCTTTTCAGTATGGGCACCCAATGCAGCGCGTGTTGGTGTAATCGGTGAATTCAATCATTGGGATGGCCGCGTCCATACCATGGCAGTTCATAGCTCTAGTGGCGTATGGGAGTTGTTTATTCCCGGTTTGGCCCAAGGCGAGCTTTACAAATATGAAATTTACAATAGTGCCGGTAAATTGATGGCAAAGACAGACCCCTACGCCAATGCATTCGAATTGCGTCCGGGTACAGCCGCACGTGCTGCCGTGAGTATTTCTCACGCTTGGCAGGATGCGGAATGGCTGCTTCAACGCAGCCAGTGGGACTGGTTGCATGCGCCGCTCAATATTTACGAAATCCATGCGGGATCATGGAAACGGCATCCAGACGGCAGCTTCTACAGCTACCGTCAACTGGCTGAACATCTGATTCCTTATCTCAAGGAGATGGGCTATACCCATGTCGAATTGATGCCGGTTTCGGAACATCCTCTTGATGAATCGTGGGGTTATCAGGCCACCGGTTATTTTGCGGCAAGCAGCCGCTTTGGTTCTCCTGATGACTTGTGTTTCTTTATCGACGGCTGCCATCAGGCCGGTATCGGTGTATTGCTGGACTGGGTTCCGGCACACTTTCCGCAGGACTCATTTGCGTTGGCCCGCTTTGACGGCACGGCTCTTTACGAGCACGAGGATCCTCGCCTTGGTTTCCATCAGGACTGGGGCACGCACATCTTTAACTATGGCCGCAACGAAGTAAAAAGTTTCTTGCTTTCCAGCGCGCATTATTGGCTGTCTGAATTCCACTTCGATGGTCTGCGTGTAGATGCCGTTGCCTCCATGCTGTATCTGGATTACTCGCGCAAAGCCAATGAATGGCTACCGAATAAATATGGTGGACGCGAAAATCTGGAGGCCATCGACTTCTTGCGCGAACTCAATATCATGGTGCATGACGACTTTCCCGGCGCACTCACATTAGCGGAAGAATCGACTTCTTGGCCCGCAGTCTCGCGCCCTGTTTATGTTGGTGGACTGGGCTTTTCGATGAAGTGGAACATGGGCTGGATGAACGA
>PLYB01000030.1:0-2594 GCA_003151655.1 Gallionellaceae bacterium
CCGGATTCCGCTACGCTTCATCCAGGCTACTATCTACGTCCCTGCATCCAATGCATCAGTTTGAATCGCACCCGGCTGTGCCGCAATCTCGTGCTGTTGTTTTACAACAGAACCAGATTGTCTCGATGAATCAATTCCAGTTCGTCCACATATCCCAGGATTGTTTCTATCTCGCTGCTGGCATGGCGCGCGATGCGTCGTGCTTCATCGGCATTGTAGTTGACCAGACCGCGTGCGATGTCGGTGCCGTTTTCGTCCAGAATCGCGAGCACTGCGCCGCGTTGGAATTCGCCGCTGACTTCGATTGCGCCGATCGGCAGCAGGCTCTTGCCNNTTTTGCCGCTGACTTGCAAATGGTCGGCCAGCCATTGTTTGCGCGCATCCAGTGACAGCGCACTGGCGGTGAGTAATGTGCCAATAGATTCGCCTTGCAACAGGCGTGGCAGCACCTCGCGTTCGTGACCGGAAGCAATAACGGTATGCGCACCGCTACGTGCTGCGCGTTTGGCGGCGAGTACCTTGGTGATCATACCGCCGCGTCCGATGTGGCTGCCAGCACCTCCTGCCATTTCTTCGAGCTTGGCATCGCCCGCCAGCGCTTCGCTGATGAGCGTGGCGCTGCTATCCTTGCGCGGATCGGCGCTGTATAAACCGGTTTGGTCGGTGAGGATGACGAGCGCATCAGCTTCGATCAGGTTGGTGACCAGTGNNGCGCCCAGCGTGTCGTTGTCGCCGAATTTAATTTCGTCGGTGACCACGGTGTCGTTCTCGTTGATGATGGGGATGACGCCGAGGGTGAGCAGGGTACGCAAGGTGGAGCGCGCATTCAGATAGCGTTCGCGATCCGCCAGGTCGGCATGGGTGAGTAACACTTGTGCGGCGCGCAGACCATGCTTGCTGAAACAGCTTTCATAGACCTGTACCAAGCCCATCTGGCCGACTGCAGCGGCTGCCTGTAGCTCATGCACCGCGCTGGGGCGCTTCTTCCAGCCTAGGCGCTGCATACCCTCGGCAATGGCACCCGAAGAGACCAGCACGACTTCGCAACCACGTCCGCGCAAGGTGGCAATCTGTTGTGCCCAGTTGCTGATAGCAACGGTATCCAAACCCTCACCTTGATTGGTGACAAGGCTGCTGCCGACTTTGACGACGATACGCTTGGCTTGGAGGAGTGCAGTTTTCATCGCAGTAAAGTTATTGCTCTTGAATATCAATCTCGGTTTCTTGTGCACTGGCGGCGATGGCTTCGCGCTCTTGTTCGGCGAGTTGCGTCAAGTGTTCCATGATCGCATAAGTCAATTCTTTGCAGCCTTCGCCGTTGATGGCCGAGATGGCGAAGTGGCGCGTGTCCTCACCGAATTCCTTGAGGAAGGCGGCGATTTTCTCGTCGCGATCCGGCAACAGATCGAGTTTGTTCAATATCAGCCAGCGCGGCTTTTGATATAGCGCTTCGTCGTATTTTTTCAACTCGTTCAGGATGGCATGTGCCTCGTGTACCGGATCGACACCATCGTACATCGGCGCTATATCGACCAGATGCAGTAACAAACGGGTACGTGCCAAGTGGCGCAGAAACTGGTGTCCCAGTCCCGCACCTTCTGCGGCGCCTTCGATCAGGCCGGGAATATCGGCGATAACGAAGCTCTTTTCCGTATCAACCCGCACCACGCCCAGATTCGGGTGCAAAGTGGTAAACGGATAATCGGCGACTTTGGGGCGTGCGGCAGATACGGCACGAATGAAAGTGGATTTACCGGCGTTGGGCATGCCAAGCAGGCCGACATCGGCCAGCACTTTTAATTCCAGTTGCAATTCACGGCGCTCGCCTTCGTCGCCGGGGGTGCATTGTCTGGGCGTGCGATTGGTGCTGGACTTGAAGTGCAGATTGCCCAAGCCGCCTTTGCCGCCCTGAGCGAGCAGCGTTTTCTGTCCCTCGTGAGATAGATCGGCGATAAGTTCGCCGGTATTGAAATCAGTGATGACCGTGCCGACCGGCATGCGCAGGATTACGTCATCCGCGCCCTTGCCGTAGCAGTCTGCGCCTCGACCGGATTCGCCGTTCTTGGCGCGATGCATACGCGCGAAGCGAAAATCGACCAGCGTGTTGATATTGCAATCTGCCACAGCGAATACGCTGCCCCCCCAGCCGCCATCACCGCCATCCGGGCCGCCTTTGGCGATATATTTTTCACGACGAAAGCTGGCTGCGCCGTTGCCGCCATCGCCTGCGATAACTTCGATTTTAGATTCGTCGATGAATTTCATGGGTGGGTTCCGTGTAACGCCGTTATGTCGAGCGAGGCCGTTTTCAATGGCCCTCCAAAACAAAAAGCCCTATCGACAGATAGGGCTCATCGTTGACTTGTGTGCTTACGCTGCGACGATACTGACTGTCTTGCGCTTCAGGGCACCTTTGATCGCAAACTGAACCTTGCCGGTGATCTTGGCAAACAGGGTGTGATCTTTGCCCATGCCGACGTTGTCGCCTGCGTGAACTTGTGTGCCACGCTGACGAATGATGATGCTACCGGCACTGATCAATTCACCGCCGTAGCTTTTTACGCCGAGTCGTTTTGAGTGTGAGTCGCGGCCGT
>PLYB01000030.1:2613-3486 GCA_003151655.1 Gallionellaceae bacterium
CTCAGTAGTGGCTTGCCGACGGAAATCTTGTCGCCATTGCCAACCATCAGCACTTGATCCAATACAATCGCGCCGCCAACTTCGCCGGCAACGATTTCAATCTTTAGGGTCTCACCCTGAATAACGCGATATTGCTTACCACCGGTTTTGATTACTGCGTACATAACGTCCTCGCTTGAATGCGGTTTTACAGAGCCGCGCATTATACATAAACATACCTAATCGTCAAAATTGTTTTTTTGCCCGAAGTCGCATAAAGGTTTTTAAAATTAGCTCAATATACAAAAAGTATCTAATTGAGTGTGATTACAGGGACTTTAATATCTCTTGCCGCTTATCCGTATATTCCTTGTCTGTGATAACGCCGCTCTTATGAAGTTCTTCCAGCAGTTTCAGGCGATCAGCGATAGAGGTGGCGCTATTGGAATTGGCCGGAATTTTTGACAAGGTATCTGCAGGTTTATCTGTTGTATTTAACTTGGCAGGACTGCTTCCGGGCGGCGGGCAGGCTTTTACACAAGCCCTGGCCTCAGGTGCACAATGGGTATACAGCAGGGTCGGGAATTCTGCGAATCTCGAAGTGCATTCGGTCTCACTCGTTTTGCATTTCTGCGCGCATTCGGCATCCACCTTTGAGTAATCAAGAGGGGGGGCACCAGCGCAGGCTGATAGTGCTAATGTCGCTGCAACACTTACCCACACTACTTGTTTCATTGTGTATTACCTTTGTAATGTTGATATTGCGCTCACCAGCTTAAGCTGCGGCACATTGTGCCGGAATGATCGCGGAATAGTTATACGTGTACCACGCCGTTCTGAGCGTGGAGCCAGATTAACGGCGCATGGAATCGAAGAACTCGGCGTTGTTCTTGG
>PLYB01000343.1 GCA_003151655.1 Gallionellaceae bacterium
CAAGGCAATGAACAAAGACTTGTTCCCCGGAAAATAGAACACACACGCTGCAACAAGGAGAATTTGTTATGGAAAGAGACCAAGCCACCGAACTGATACACAATTTGCTGCGCGGCATGATCAGCAAAAAAGCATCCGACCTGTTTATCACCAGCGGCTTTCCGCCCGCCTTTAAGGTGGATGGGAAAATGACACCGATGTCACCGCAAGCATTGACAGCTGCGCATACGCAGGAACTTGCCCGCAGCATTATGAATGACCGCCAGACAGCGGAATTTGAATCTACCCATGAATGCAACTTCGCCATCAGCCCGCCCGGCATCGGTCGCTTCCGCGTGAATGTATTCCTGCAACAACAACGCGTGGGCATGGTGCTGCGTACCATCACCACAAAAATTCCAGATTTCGACGAAATGGGATTGCCGCCGGTATTGAAAGACGTGGTGATGACCAAGCGCGGACTGGTTATTCTGGTCGGCGGAACCGGTTCCGGAAAATCGACCACACTGGCCGCGATGCTGGGGTATCGCAACAAGAATAGCTACGGCCACATCATCACTATCGAAGACCCGGTTGAATATGTGCACGATCACATCAACTGCATCATCACCCATCGCGAAGTCGGCGTGGACACCGAGAACTGGCACAACGCGCTCAAGAACACGTTGCGCCAAGCGCCCGATGTGATTCTCATCGGCGAGATTCGCGACCAGGAAACGATGGAGCATGCGGTCGCCTTCGCCGAAACAGGCCACTTGTGTTTGGCGACACTGCACGCCAACAGCGCCAACCAGGCGTTGGATCGTATCGTCAACTTCTTCCCGGAAGAGCGTCGCACCCAGCTATTGATGGACTTGTCGCTGAATGTCAAAGCGCTGGTTTCGCAGCGCCTGATCCCGGTCAAGGACGGGAAGGGCCGCGCAGCCGCCATCGAAATCATGCTCAACTCGCCATTGATCTCCGACCTCATCTTCAAAGGCGAAGTCAATCAGATCAAAACGGTCATGGCTAAATCGCGCGAGCTCGGTATGCAAACCTTCGATCAGGCGTTATTCGACCTGTATGAATCCGATAAAATCAGTTACGAAGAAGCCTTGAAAAACGCCGACTCGCTCAACGATTTGCGCCTGAACATCAAACTCAATAGCAAAAATTCAAAAGATACCGACGTAATGTCCGGCATTGGGGAATTGAAGCTGAATTAATTGTTTTGAGTTGGGGTTGAGTGGATGAAGAGGTGCCACTCGGTATCAGAGAGAGGATGTAGGTCGGGCTTCAGCCCGACATGTCGGGTTGAAACCCGACCTACAACTTGGCTTCCCTCTCCCATAGGGGGAGGGACTGAGGGAGGGGGTTATTGAGTAACTAAAAGTAAACTTTCATCACTCCTCACCCATCACTTCCGATTCCCGCCCACCACCATCTTATACTCAAACAATCTGCACTCAATCGCCCCATTAAACAACGGTGTACGCCGTGAAACAGAAAGCCGGATAAATTTCGGCATACGCAAATCCGAGGTAAACAAATACGCGTTCCAGCCGCCGAATTTTTTCTTCAGCACATCGCCAATTTGCGGGTACAACAATTCCAACTCGGCAATATCGCCCATGCGTTCGCCATAGGGCAGGTTCGCCACCAACACACCTTGCTCGGCGGGTGCGGCAATTTCCAATATGTTTGCTTGCTTGAGCGTCACTGCATCCAATAGCCCCGCGCTCTCCAGATTAGTGCGCGCGGTCTTCAATTCATCGCCATATAGATCGCTGCCGAAGATCGGCAATGGCGTGACCGGCTTCTGCGCCGCGATGGCCTGCGCGCGAATCTCCTGCCATTTTTTCGCCTGGAAGTTTTTCATTTTCTCGAACGCAAAATGACGCGAGATGCCGGGGGCGATGTTCAACGACATCTGCACCGCTTCGATCAGAAAAGTACCGCTGCCGCACATCGGATCGAGCAAGGGTGTGCCAGGTTTCCAGCCGGTGAGATGCAAAATGCCCGCCGCCAGATTTTCGCGCAATGGCGCGATGTTGGTGTATTGGCGCACGCCGCGTTTAAACAAAGCATCGCCGGACGTATCCAGATAAAGCGTGAAGCGCTCCTCTTCGAGGAAGGCGTGGATGCGCATATCCGGCTCGTGCGTATTCACACTGGGACGTTCGCCGCAAAGCTGGCGGAATTTATCGCAGATCGCGTCTTTGATTTTAAGCGTGGCAAAATCCAGACTCTTCAGCGGACACCTGATCGCCGCCATATTGACGCGAATAGTGTGCGTCACATCGAACCAGTTACCCCACGGCAGTGCGAAGGCGGCATCGTAAATGTCCTGTTCGTTGCGATAGCTGGTTGTCGCCACGCGCCACAATACGCGGCTGGCGGTGCGACTGTGCAGATTGACGCGATAACACAGCGTCCAGTCGCCCGCGAAATGCACGCCACCATCGGTGGCCTTAATCCCGGTCGCGCCCAACTCGGTCAGTTCATTAACCAGCGGAGTCTCAAGACCGCGCGGACAGGGCGAAAAATATTGTTCATTCATAGCGGTTTCACCGTGACGAGAATGACAATCGCCACCAACATCAACACTGGCACTTCGTTAAAGAAACGGAACCAAACATGGCTACGCGTATTGCGCCCCTGCTCGAATTCCCTGAGTAGTTTACCGCAGTGAAAATGATAGCCGACGAGGAGCAACACCAGCGTCAATTTGATATGCAACCACACGCCTGAAAAACCATACCCCAGCCACAGCCAAGTGCCAAACAGCAGTGCCAAGGCACCGATAGGCGTGACGAAACGATACAGCTTGCGCGACATCAGCAACAGCCGGGCGCGCTCTTCTTCGCCTGTAGCCATTGCCAGATTTACGAATAAACGCGGCAAATAAAACAGTCCCGCGAACCAACTGATAACGAAGATGATATGAAAAGCTTTGATCCAGAGCATGAGATTTCCTGATTTGTTGGGTGCGTAAAACGATTTATTCAGCGGATTGATTATAACGGACAGAGAGATTTTCGTAGGGTGGACAAACAGCTTTACCGTTTGCCCACGCGGAGGATATGCTCAACACGTTTTCCACGTTGTTAAAAAGGGAAGGTTTCCAAAACTCTTGAGCTACGGCTCTCCACTCGCTTACGGAGATCAAGATCAGTTTTGCATGCTTCTATGAATGTACAAACTGCCCGCATGACATCATCCAAAAACGATACTGCGCCTATAATAACTAGTCGCTCAGATACCTGAGTATCGAGCGCATGCCTGCCCCCGTCATGGTAACCAAATATCTTGGCTTCTGGATAGGTCTGATGGAAATCGACTTCAGAGCTGAAGGCATGAAGAACGGCACACCTTGCTCCGTACACATCAAGGCCGCGATATTGGTAAGACTGCTCTGGAACTCATTTTAAGTATTTGTCCACCCAAGTAATGAAATCAGTTTTTCCTTGCTTTTCCTTACCCTCTGGAAGCGAGAGGAAAGCCATCGTGTCGATGCAAATAAAAGCCATGGCAATTGCCGCCCTTGTGGCTCCCGCTTCTTTGCACCTCTTGATTTCCTGGGTAAGTCCTATAACACCAGACCACATTGCCAACCTCCAAGTGTTAAACCGAAGCCCGCTTAATGAATGATAATTGAGCGTGGGTATATTCAGGATTAATGAAGCTTGTTGTCAGCGCGACTTACTCCCGCCGAAACTTCGCGCTCAAGCAGCATGCCCTTCTTCCAGCCAGAAGATAGTCGCTCTGCTTCAGCAACTTGTGAGGGCGACATCTCTTTTTCCTGATTGCGTCTACTCGAAATGGCTATCTTTCTGGATTCTGTATCAAAGTCGATTGAAGCTACAATGTTGAACCATGCATATGCGAGCACAATATCTCGCGGTATGTTTTCGCCGCCAGCATACATCTCAGCTAAACGAATCTGAGCATCATTATCGCCTTGTGCCGCAGATTTTTTATACCATGCCACAGCTAAATCCATATCGTGCGGCAAACCATTACCACGTTCATATTTTGACGCTAGCAAATACTGACTTAAAGAATCTCCTTGGCCCGCTGCCTTTTGTAACCAGACTATAGCTTTTTGTGAATTCTTAGGAATGCCATCACCATTTTCATACATAAAAGAGATTGATGATGATGCGGTCGCAAAACCTTGGGCTGATGCTTTGAGATATAAATCCATCGCCTTTGCTGCATCCTTTGGAACCCCATGACCAAACTCATATTTCGAACCCAGACAGTTTTGAGCAAACGCATTACCTTGGTCTGCGGCTTTTTTGCACCAATAAACTCCTTTAGTATTATCTTGATCAACACCGTCCCCCCTTGAGTACATCATGCCAAGATAGGCTTGTGCTTCGACATTTCCCTTACTGGCAGCCTTTTGAAACAAATCCACAGCTTTGGCATAGTCTCGCATTACACCCTCACCATCTCGATACACCACCCCCAAGGCAGTTTGGGATTTGGCATCCTCTTGATCTGTGGCTTTCGATACTCCGTGCTTTGGTTTGGCATCTGCCTCATTGTCTACAGAAGAAACAGAAACAAGGGCGTGCGCACCACTCAGCTCTTTGAGTTTATCCACCATCTGATAGGCATTGCAGTTCTGGCACGGCACCGACTTTGAATACACGACTTTATTGTCGAAAATATTCTGAATACTCAGCGCGAGGAAATAACCATCCGCTTGCTTGGATACACTGGCAATAGCCAGCAGCTCGGCTTGAAAAGCTTCGGCTATATTTTGCAGACAGCGCGTTTCGTCGCATTCTTTATGAGCCGTGTTCTTCGACTCTTTCATGAATATCTCGCGCGCTTTCTTGGAGACTTGTTCGCCGGAAAATACTTCGTATTTCTGTTGCAGCCCTTCGAGCAAAGCGATTTCCATCGCCGCTTGGCGGCTCTTGTCTTCCTCACCCAAACGCAATGGCATCAGCACGAGACGTTCTTTTGCTGGCTGAGTGACTTCTGCTGGCTTGGCTTTAACAGGCTTAGCCTGCGCTTGCAGCGGCATCACGATCAGGCAAAGCGCGGCGAAGATGCTGAGTAGGTTACGCAGTTTGAGTAGGCTCATATTCTCTGGCTAGCTATGGGTTGAAGTTTCCTGTTCAGATAACGGGGGCGATTAACTATCAAGCAATTGCAGCGGCGCACAACCCGCAATCACTTTGAAATCACGATCCTTGGTTAGCAGGGCCAAACCATCACGCAAACACAATTGAGCAATCAGGCAGTCAATGGTGGAGCGAACCGTAAATCCATTGGCGCGGCAAAGACGATAAATTCTGGCAGCCTCGATATAATCATCGCGAGTGGGTTCTGCCACAGAATCGAATGCATCAAGGAGAGTTGAAACACGCACTGCCTCGGCATCACTCTTGAGACCCATCAGAATTTCGGTCAACACGACACCGGGTATGGCAATAGGCTCAGCTTCCGCAATCGCACTTGCCAGATGCTCCGCCTGCTTTGATTCGTATCCGTTAAAGAAATCAATCCAGACAGAGGTATCTACCAGCATTAAGCAACCTCGTTGGTGCGAGAGGCGCGCATCTGGTCAAGGTCGCCCTGCCATTTTATTTTGCCGCGCAAGGCAAGCAATTGCTGCCGCTTGAGCGTTTTGACAAACTCACCCAACGCTGCATGAATAGCCGCCTTCTTGGTGGGGAACTGCCCAAGCTGCAACACTTGAGCAAGCAATTGATCATCGGATTCAACGTGCTTTCTCATGGGATATATTTCCTTTCCTGATGTGCGCATTCTAGATTGTTTTATACGCACAACTCAATGAAAAGTTAGTGTGTAACTATATGACTGCATTCTACTACAGAGGATAAAGTCTAGTAGGATGGACACGCTTTTGTGCCCTGTTTCGCAATCGCCTGATTCATTGACTCAACCGTTACCGGCAATGCAGGCTTTCGCACCATGCCCTTTAATGCCGTGACCGAATGAGTAGACGCAACCAATTCAAACCTGCCTTGCTCAACTTCGACAAACCTCACCCTGTCTCCTGATTTAACGCCCAGTGCGGCACGCACGACAGCGGGAATAGTAATTTTTCCTTTGCTGGTTATTTTTGCCGTAGGCATGGTGGGACTCCTTAATTGCTTATCACCACTTCAGAGAATCAGCATGTCGAAATACCGACTAGCGTGACAACCTCCGCCTAAACAACACCAGCGACACATAAAAACCGATCAGCGCATATGCCAGCAACACGGCGATGTGCAATAACGCGGACGGCGGCACGTTGCCGTTCATCAGCGGTCGCGCCAAGTCAACGGCGTGGGTCAACGGCAACGCGCTGGCGACCATCTGCATACTTTCCGGCAGTTGGGTGACCGGAAAAAAAACGCCGCATAGTAACATCATCGGGGTGATGACCAGCGTGAAGTAGTACAAGAAAAAATCATAGGCTGGCGCGAGCGAGGTCATGATAAGGCCGAGGGCGGCGAAAGCCAAACCGATCAGTAAAGCGAGCGGGATCATCCACAGCGACATGAGGGAATGCGACAGCCCCAGCAACCAGATAACGACCAGCACCGCCACGCCGGACATCAGACTTTTGGTGGCCGCCCACAGAATCTCGGACAGCACCACATCATCCAGTGAAATTGGCGTGTTCAAAATCGCCTCCCAGGTGCGCTGCTCGTGCATGCGCGCGAAGCCGGAATACAACGCCTCGAAACTGGCGCTGTTCATCGTGCTGTAGCACACCGTTCCCGCCGCCAGAAACGCCATATACGACATGCCGCCCATGGTCGGCAGCAGGCTGCCCAGCCCGTAACCCAAACCCAGCATATAGATCACCGGATCAGCGAGATGCCCCATGATCGAGGCCGCCGCGATTTTTTTCCACACCAGCCAATGGCGTTGCCAGATAGGAAAGAAGCGCCAACTCAAACGCGGCAAGGCGAAGTCGCGGTTACTCATTTCGAGTTATCCTCATCCACTGCCGCCAGTGCATCGGCGGGAGCAATCACTCCGGCACCACGGGCATAGATGCAGCCTTTCGAGGTTCCTTCCGCCACGGTGCGGTCAGCCTTGCGGAAGGCGTGCGTCATATAAAAATATTTTTCATCCCAGTGCGTCACTTGCATACTTACCTCGAAATGCTCGAACAGGTTTAAGGGCTTTTTGTAAGTCATGGTATGTTCGGCAATGACGGGCATCCAGCCGCGCTTAAACATGGCTTTCATCAAGCCGGAACGAATAAACAGATCAACACGGTTCAGATCGCAAATAGTCAGGTAACGCCCGTTGTTCATGTGAAAATTTATATCCAGATCGTTGGGCAATACACGCAGGCTAAGCTGATTTGAGAAATTGCCCACGACTAGCCGCTCGCGAAACAGCGACAGGATGAATATATAAATCATACGGAAGATCAGGCTCATTCCCGCATTTCCCGTCCCGTCAATTTCAAGAACACATCTTCCAGATTCGCCGGACGATGCAGATAGCGCAATGCGCTTTGCGCCTGTAGATGTGCGACCAGCGGCTGTGCGTCTCGCACATAGCAAAACACGGTCTCACCGCTCAGCTCGAATCGTTGCGAATAACGCGCAGCATTCTCGTTCGCCCAAGCTTCGACGGTTTCGCCGAACACCTCCACCACTTGCGGCTCGATATTCTGCTCGATCAATTCGCGCGGAGTGCCTTGGCTGATGAGCTTGCCATTATCCAGCACGGCGAGGCGATGGCACAGGCGCTCAGCTTCATCCATAAAATGCGTGGTGAGCAGCAGCGTCTTGCCCTGCTGCGTGAGTTCGCGCAGACGTTGCCAGATGAGGTGGCGTGCCTGCGGGTCGAGCCCGGTGGTCGGCTCATCAAGGAAAACCACATCGGGATCGTTCACCAATGCGCGCGCCAAAGTAAGGCGACGCTTCATGCCGCCGGAAAGCGTCGGCACTTTGGCATCGCGCTTGTTGGTGAGGCTGGCGAATTCCAACAGCGCTGGAATACGCGCTTCAATCTCGCTATCCTTCATGCCGAAGTAACGCCCGTACACCAGCAGGTTTTCCGNNGGTTTTCCGCCACGGTGAAATCGGGATCGAGGTTATCCATCTGCGGCACTACACCAACACGGATACGCGCCTCACGCGCGGCCTGCGGCACAGGCAATCCCAGCAACGTAACCTCGCCTGCATCCGGCACAATCAAACCCAGCAACATGCGCAGCGTAGTAGTCTTGCCTGCACCGTTGGGGCCGA
>PLYB01000260.1 GCA_003151655.1 Gallionellaceae bacterium
CCGATGCCGCGACCGGTGGTGCCGATCTTGCCCGCGCCCTTGGCCGCTTCGCGCGCCTGGTCGATGGCCACGTGATACGGCAGGATTAGGGGACAGGCGCCCGAGATGCGCAGCCGGCTGGCGACCGCGACGCCGGCCGATTCGAGCTCGTCGATTTCCTGCAGCAGCGCCGAAGGAGACAGCACCACACCGTTGCCGATGTAGCACATCACATGATCGCGCAATATGCCGGAAGGGATCAAATGCAATACGGTCTTTTCACCGTTAATAACCAGCGTGTGTCCCGCGTTGTGGCCGCCCTGAAAACGCACCACACCTTGCGAATGATCGGTGAGCCAGTCAACGATTTTACCTTTGCCTTCATCACCCCATTGCGTACCGATCACCACTACGTTTTTAAACATGCTCATTCCTAAAATTTGCTGAAACTCTTAAAACCTTAAATTCAAAAACTCTATCCGCAGATTTACGCAGATTAAGTTTTGGTTGCAGAGGTTTTAATCTCGCGTAATCTGTGTAATCTGTGGACAAAAGTTTTTAGCTTTTTATCGGCACAACGCTCCACGCACCGTTACTCAATACCAGTTCACGATCACAATTCAGTTCGGCACGATGCGCCGGATTTCCCAGCAAATCGATCACTACGATGTGCCCTTGCTGGCGCAATTTTGCAATCTCAGCATCCAATGCGGCATCGCTACGATGCGGTGCAAGAATACCTTTGGGCAAACTCTGTTTATTCAGCAAGCCGTGCAGTTGGCGCAAGTCCATGCTGAATCCGGTGGCGGCGCGGGCGCGGCCAAAACTCTTGCCCACATCGTCGTAGCGCCCGCCTACAGCAATCGCATCATGACTGCCCGCGTGATAGGCCGCGAACACCATGCCGCTGTGGTAGTGATAACCGCGCAGTTCAGCCAGATCGATACCGACATGTTGCGCCAGCGGTTGCAATTGCGTCGCCGCATGCTCAAGTTCGTCCAAGGCTTTTAGTAACTCAACGCTGTGCGGCAAAACTTTGCGCGCACGTTGCAACACGTCCACTCCGCCATACAACTCCGGCAGTGCCAGCAACGCTGTTTGCACCTCGCCAGGTAAAACGGCAACCAGACCTTTTAAGCTAGGCACATCTTTGCTTTGCAACGCGCTGAACAAAGAGGCTTCCAAACCGGCATCAATCGCCGCATCCTTGATCAAGGCGCGGAACACGGCGACATGGCCGAGATCCAGATGAACGCCTTGAATACCGAGCAGCGCCAGTGATTGCAACATCAAACGCTGCACTTCCAGATCGCTTTCCAAGCCACTATGACCGTACAGCTCCGCGCCGATCTGTAACGGCTCACGGGTACGCATCAAACCGGATGGCTGGGTGTGCAACACGCTGCCCGCATAGCTCAAACGCGTTATACCCTGACGGTTGAGCAGATGGGCATCGATGCGCGCCACTTGCGGCGTAATATCGGCGCGCAAGGCCAAGGTACGGCCACTGAGTTGATCCACCAACTTGAAGCTGCGCAGATCCATATCCGCGCTGTCGTTGATCAGCAATGACTCGACATATTCGAGTAACGGCGGGGCGACCAACTGGTAGCCGGACAAGCGCAATAACTCCAGCACGTCGCGGCGCATTCCCTCGATGCGCCAAGCTTCGTCCGGCAACATATCCTGAATATTTTCAGGCAACAACCAATTCGGCATTCTTTATTTCACCCAATAAATCAGCATCAGACCGCTCAACATCAAAGTCAATCCAATGAAACGAATTTGACCATCATGAAGCTGCGCCAGCTTGCTCAATGTTTCTTGCCATAACTTGGGAAACACAAACGGCATAATCCCTTCAAGTACCAGCATCAAACCCAATGCAACCAGCCAGTACTCCAGCATAAAACTACTTGCCACCCTTATTTGAACTCTTCAAATATTTGAAAAACGAAGAGCTGGGATCCAGCACCATTACGTCGCTTTTATTTTTAAAGGTCTGTTTGTACGCATCCATGCTGCGATAAAAAGCATAGAACTCTGAGTTGCGACCGAATGCCGCCGCATAAATGGAAGCAGCTTTGGCATCTCCCTCACCTTTCAGTCTTTGCGCATCGCGGTAAGCTTCGGCCAACGTGACTTCGCGTTGCCTGTCGGCATCGGCTCGAATTTTTTCACTCTCGGCATTACCCGTTGCACGCAACTCGTTGGCCACGCGTTTACGCTCTGCATCCATACGGCGATACACCGATTCGCTGATCTCGGCTGGAAAATCCACGCGTTTCAACCGCACGTCCAGCACTTCCACACCGATCTTGCTGGCATCGGCATTGGCCTTCTGGCGCAAGACTTCCATGATCTTTTCGCGTTCGCCGGACACCACTTCGTGAATAGTGCGCTTGCCGAACTCTTCGCGCATCGAAGCGTTCACCGTCTGTGTCAAACGGGTTTCAGCGCGAACTTCATCACCGCCGACACTGATGTAATACTGTTTCACATCGGCGATGCGCCATTTCACAAACGAGTCTACCGAGACGTTCTTTTTTTCTGCCGTAATAAAACGTTCCGGCTCGGCGCTATCTAAAGTCAGAATGCGCGAATCGAAGAAACGCACATTTTGCACCAGCGGCAATTTGAAATACAAACCTGGAGCCGTCTTTTCGCCAATGACTTCCCCCATTTGAAACACGATAGCCGTCTGACGTTGATCGACCACAAATGCACTCATGCTGATCAAAACCAGCGCGACAATCGTGCCCACCAGCAGTTTCCCCAAATTAGCTTTCATTAACGTGCCTCCCTGTCTCTGCTGTGCATCGTTTCACGCGCGGGTGAAGGATCATTCACAATGGCTTGCGGAGCGGCCTGCGGAGCAACTTGCTCGGCATTATTTGCGGACTTACCTGCGGCGGTTTGCAAATCATTTAACGGTACAGTCCCGGCAGCAGTGCTTTGAATCAACTTATCCAAGGGCAAATATAACAAGCTGCTATTGCCGCTCTTTTGATCCACCAGCACTTTGCTACTGCTGCTCAGAACCTGCTGCATCATGTCGATATACATACGTTCACGCGTAACTTGGGGAGCCTTTTCATACTCAACCAGAATCTGCTTGAAACGGCTGGCATCGCCCTCGGCATTGGCGACCACACGCTGCTTGTAGCCATCGGCTTCCTGCATCAGTCGTGCTGCTGCACCCTTGGCCTTGGGCACTACATCATTCGCGTAGGCCTGACCTTCGTTTTTCTGACGCTCACGGTCTTGTCCCGCTTTGACCGCATCATCAAATGCGGCCTGCACCTGCTCGGGCGGCTGCGCATTCTGCATGGTCACTTTGCTTACCACGATGCCGGATTTATAACGATCCAGAATGTCCTGAATCAACTTGGTGGTCGATGCTGCAACTTGCTCGCGCCCTTCATACAATACGAAGTCCATTTTACTTTTGCCGACTACTTCGCGAATCGCTGTTTCCGCTGCCTGACGCACATTCTCGTCCGGGGTGCGGTTGTTAAACAGATAATCCGCCGGGTCTTTCAGGAAATACTGCACGGCAAACTGAATGTCGATGATATTTTCATCGTCGGTCAGCATGAGTGACTCTTTCAGCATTTTGTTTTTCACATTCTCGCGGTAACCCACTTCCACGGTACGCACTTGGCTCAGACTGACGACCTCCACCGTTTCGATCGGGAATGGCAAATGCCAACGGGGACCGGCCTGGGTCGCTTCGACATACTTACCAAAACGTAACACCACGCCGCGCTGGCTGGCATCCACGATGTAGAAGCCGCTCGATACCCAAATCAGCGCCACAATGATGACGATCATGCCGATGCCTCCGGCAAGACCTTTGGACGGTTTACCGGAGCCACCGTTCCCAGTGCCGCCATTGTTGGGTTTTTTACCGGAAAGCTTGGCGAAGAGCGCTTCAATCTTTTTATTCAGATTGCGTAACGCTTCTTCCAGATCGGGGGGGCCGCCATCGTTTTTCTTACCCCATTGCGGATCATTCAATCCCATATGTTTTCCTACTTTCAGTTAATTCAATTGTCATGTTAGGGGCTCCCCTTAATTAAGGGGATGCCATTCTTGCGCTGCCACTGATGCTGCCGGAGTATCGCGCACCTCGATCAAGGCTGCGCGCAAGTCATCCAAACCATCGCCGGTTACGGCACTTAAATGAATACTGCTAATTTTACCATATTCATCACGCTTCACCGATGCCGGCATATTCTGCAAATCAATTTTGTTATACACAACGATTTGGGGGATGTTTTGCGCCCCGATCTCCGCCAATACCTTATTGACTTCGGCAACTTGATCGTGCCGCTCCGGGCTATTCACATCAACCACATGCA
>PLYB01000002.1 GCA_003151655.1 Gallionellaceae bacterium
TTGGTCTTTGTGGCAAAATATCGCCGCAAGGTGTTTGATGGTGATGCCATAGACCGGATGCGCCGGATGTTCGGCAAGGTGTGCGAAGACATGGAAGCGTCCCTGGTGGAAATGGATGGAGAAGACAACCATGTGCATCTGCTGGTGGAATATCCGCCCAAACTGGCGGTGTCTGTGTTGGTGAACAGTCTGAAAGGGGTGTCCAGCCGATTGCTGCGCAAGGAAAGGCCGGACTTGCGGAAACGGTACTGGAAAAATGTGTTGTGGTCGCCATCGTACCTTGCCTCTTCATGCGGTGGTGCGCCAATCAGCATTATCAAGCAATATATAGAGCAACAGGAAACGCCAATTTAGGAAACAACCAAAGGCAAGGATGCCTGCGGCATCCGCGCCTTATATCCCCGCCCTGAACGGCGAGGTTTTACGGCGCACCCGATAAAAATTGAATCGGAACCCCAACATGAGAATAAAGTGGATCGACAGGACACTGCAGTTGATCAAAAATGAGTTGGGGTTCGGCCCCGTTTTAGGGTTGGCCGCGTTGTTGCTGGCTGCGGCAGCATTACTGTTTGCTGTGTTGTGGTTCGTCGATTCCGCACCGCCTAGCACCATCACGCTCATCGGAGGGCCTGCTGACAGCCTGTTTCAGCGCAATACCGATAAATACAGCGCCATATTGGCACGCAATGGGGTCAGGCTGAAGATCATTCCTTCTCAAGGCTCGCTGGAGAACCTGGTGCATCTGAGCGATCCATCTTTCCATAACGATGTGGGTCTTGTGCAGGGCGGCTTGATACAAAGCGGCTTGCTCAGTGGTTTAGACACGAGCGGATTAGTATCGTTGGGCAGTGTTTTCTACGAACCCTTGCTGGTGTTCTACAAAGACAAAAAAGAGGTGGACAGGCTCGTGCAGTTCAAGGGCAAAAAACTGGCCATAGACCTGCCCGGCAGTGGCACGCACGCGCTGGCGACAACCTTGCTCAAGGCAAATGGAATCGACGAGAGCGACACGACTACCGATCTGCTGGATATTGGACCCGAAGACGCCGCAGCCGAACTGGTCTCGGGCAAGATAGATGCGGTGTTCCTGATGGGTGACTCGGCATCGATAAAACTGATTGGCAGTCTGCTGCGCACGCCGGGTATACGATTGATGAATTTTGTTCAGGCCGATGCCTATACCCGCAAGTTCAATTATCTCAACAAGATCGAGTTGCCCGAAGGTGGTATCGACTTTGGCAAAAACATCCCGCCGCACAATGTCATGTTAATCGGACCAACGGTCGAGCTGGTCGCGCGTAGCGGGCTGCATCCGGCACTGTCCGATCTGCTGCTGGAGGCTGCGCACGAGGTGCATGGCAAGGCCGGATTGTTGCAACATCAGGGCGAGTTTCCCGCACCTTTGGAGCACGAATTTCGTATCAGCGAAGACGCCGCTCGTTATTATCAATCTGGCAGAAGTTTCCTCTATCGCAATTTGCCATTCTGGATGGCGACATTGGTGAGCCGTCTGGTCGTCGTACTCGTGCCGCTCATGGTGGTGTTAATCCCCGGCTTGCGCATATTGCCATCAGTGTATCGTTGGCGCATCCGCTCTCGTATCACCAAATGGTACGGCGCATTGCTGGAGTTAGAGCGCGGCCTACTCAAAGCGAACGATGCTGCGGAACAAGCGGAATTGCTCAAACGTCTGGATGAAATCGAGTATTCCGTGAAACGGATGAAAGTGCCCAAGATGTTCGGTGACCAGTTCTATGTGCTGCGCCAGCACATAGAACTGGTACGTGAGCGCTTAAGGGAAAACACACAATAGGAGTTCTTATCTTGCTAGGCTATTTTTTGTGCGATACGGCGTATCTATAATGATCGACTAAGAGCGCGCGGTCGAACACACCTCAGCGAAATAACCCGTCACAATGCTTCGAAATACGCAGCAATTGCCAACATATATTGAAATCATTTGTTCAGATGGTTAAATTTCTTTGAGGGTCCGATTCCCTGGTCGGCTTGAGAATCTACTCATGCAGTTTTGTACCTCGATCTCGACCTTGGCTTTCTTGCCTCCGTAAACATTACTCTTTAGCCAAGTCACTTCATCCTTGATGGCATCATCTCCTGTGACGGTAATGTGCCAACATTTCTTGTCTCCGTCCCAACGATAGAATCGAGCCTTGAGCATATCCTTGGTTTCATAAGGTGACCCTGTCGCATAAACCGTATAACTTTTCTGGCCCAGCTCATTCAATATGGACTTCAAGACCAACTCCCCAGAATAAGGGAGTTTCTGCTGTAATATTTCCAGCAACGCAAAACAATCTACGTCGGCACGATGTGCGTCGTAGAAAAAACCGTATTGGTAAGCGATGTAATCCAGCTTGGCCGACCCAATTCCTTGACCATTCCAATCGACTTGAGCAATTGAACATCCCCATGGCAGCGACTCAAATATTGGCAGCCGCTTTTCAAGGAATACTCGGTCGAACTTTGCGTTGTGCGCGACAACCAGGCTCACACCCTCAAGAAACCGCTCTACGCTGGTATCGTCAATTCGCTTCCCCGCTACCATTTCATCGGTGATGCCATGCACCATAGTTGAATCAGGCGGAATGGGGAATCCCGGATCTTCTAGTTGATCAAATGATTTAGTGGCGTTGTAGGCTATTCCAGTATTGGGATCAAACTCGAATAGAACCATTCCCACCTCAATGATTGCGTCCTTGTCTGGATTGGTGCCGGTCGTTTCGGTATCAACCACTACACCTTTAGATAAGGAGCGGCCATCGCTTTCGGAGAAAGATTTGCGGGGTGTAATACGTCGGATGACCTTGTAGTCAGGGTGTTCGTCCAGTAATAGCGCCGCATCTCTAATTGATGCGTCGTTGAGCGTGTTCGACATAGGGTTATTTAGAGTATTCCGGTGAAATTGTAAACTGCAGTCAGTTAGTACCACTCTATGAGAGAGTTTTTGCATCATACATCAGTGAATCATCGGCTACTTATTGCTTAAGATTTCCAATAATTTGATGTACTACCAGAGGAAATGCTGAAGCAATTTTAAGTGCCTAGCAATTTTCCGGTTTACCCATGGGTTTACCCATGAACGCCGTGGAAAAGAGAAAGGGGCTAGACTAAAAGTCTAACCCCTTGATTTATTGGTGCGCCCGNNCACTACCCTAACCGTCTGTTTTCGACACTTATGGGACATTCAGTGTTGCGAAAAGCGGACCATGGCACATAGTATAGATCGCACTGATTGCAAGAAATATTGGCTAAGGACCTGGATTTATAGCGGCACCCCCTTATAAACTCACCTGCGCTCCCATTTCTACTACTTGTCCAGGTGGTATTTTAAAGAAGCCAACTAAG
>PLYB01000299.1 GCA_003151655.1 Gallionellaceae bacterium
GTTTGATACAGGCCGATACGTTGCACGTATTCGCGCAGATTTTCTTCGCCGAGATCGAGTAATTTTTGCGGCGTATTGGCAACGGGAAATAGTTCGCGCGTGGCTAGGTTGACGCTTTTGTCTGTCGCTTGTGCTGACAGCATGACCGCCACCAGCAATTCAAACGGCGTTGAATATTCCAGCTCGGTGGTGGGATGTGGATTCGCCGCTTGCAGGCGCAGGAATATTTCGCGGCGTTTCGCGGGATTCATTAGTGTGAAGCGGGAGTGCAGCCTGCCTCAATTGGGGCGACTGTGGCAGTGCTGTTACGCTTGCGTTCGGCGCGCAGGTTGAGCCAGTTTTTGCCCGCGATGAGGCAACCCAAACCGATGAATGCACCCGGCGGCAGGATGGCGAGCAAAAAGCCATGGTAGTTGGGGACAACATGCAGCACCCAGTTTTTAGCGCCATCGCCCAGCGCCAGATCAATGCCGGAGAGTAGCGTACCGTGGCCGATGATTTCGCGCATTCCGCCCAGTACTGCGAGCACGGCAGTTAAGCCTAGCCCCATCGACAAACCATCCCACGCCGATTGGGCTGCGGGATTTTTGGAGGCGAAAGCTTCAATGCGAGCCAGCACGATGCAATTGGTGACGATCAGCGGAATGAAAATGCCGAGCACTACGTACAGACCGTACATATAGGCATTCATCAGATATTGCACCACGGTGACCAGCACCGCGATGATGAGGATGAACACCGGAATGCGGATTTCGTTCGGAACAAAAGTGCGAATCGGTGCAATGGCCGCGCCGCTCAATGCCATCACCACGGCGGTCGCCAAACCAAGACTGACACCGTTTACTACCGAACTACTCACCGCCAGAATAGGGCACATGCCGAGCAGCTGCACCACGCCGGTATTTTGTTTCCACACACCGTTATGGAAAATGTCTTTGTATTCTTGCAGGCTCATTTTGACTCCTTATTCCGTTTCTATTTCAATGCGGCAATTATTACGTATGGTGCATTCCATGCACCATGGTGCGCAAAGCGCACCCTACAATAATGTCATCTTGATTGCGATTTTGAGTTAGATTTTAACGCATTCACAACGAATAATTTATCGCGGTTGGCGGCAAAATATTGCAAGGCTTTATTCACGGCTTTGACTACGGCACGCGGTGTGATGGTCGCACCCGCGACATAGTCGAACTGCCCACCGTCTTTTTTTACCTTCCAATCTTCGTCTTTATACACCTCGCGCGATTTGCCGTCGAAACCCTTAATCCACGGGCTCTTGGGGAGCTCGATGTAATCGCCCAGTCCCGGCGTTTCTTTGTGTGATACGACACGCACACCGGCCAATTCGCCATTGGCGCGCACGGCGAGAATGAGATTGATCTTGCCGCTGTAACCGTCGGGTGCGATGGCTTCCACCACCACCGCAGAAGGTTCACCTTTGAGTCGGGCACGGTAGGCCACGGTGTTGCCGTTGTTGCCCAACAGCGGGTCATCTGCGATAGTCAGCGTATCCTGAATGACATCGTTATCAAATAGCTCGGGCGGCACGATCTGGGTAATGAGCTTGAGCTTTTCCGCTTGTTCGCTTTTGACGATCTCGTCATGCGTCAGGAAAAATGTCGAGGACAGCACTGCGGTGCCGATGGCGGCGAAGAACACCAGATTGATCGCCGTCTGCAAGGTGGAGCGGGCTATGCGTTTCATTTGCCGCTCTCCTTTTTGCCGAATACTTTTGGCTGCGTCCACGCGTCGATCAGCGGTACACAGATGTTAAACAGCAGCGTGGCAAACGCAACACCATCGGGGAATCCGCCGAAGGTGCGAATCAAATAAGTGAGCGCGCCGATACCCGCCGCGAAGATCAGTTTTCCTTTGGCTGTGGTCGGTGAAGTGACCGGGTCGGTGATGATAAAAAATGCAGCCAGCATCGAGGCACCGGAGAACCAGTGAAACAGCGGCGCGATGTAATGAGTCGGATCGATCAGATAAAAGATTCCTGCCGTGGCGAATAATGAAGCGAGAAACGCGACCGGCAAATGCCAGGAAATGATGCGGGCGAAGAGCAGGTATATGCCGCCGAGTGCGAAACCGAGAGCGACCATCTCGCTGCCCTTACCGGCGAGATGTCCGAAGATCGGCATGTTGCGAATTTGGTCAACCGACAGACTGAGATGCAATTGTGTCTTGAGCGTATCCAGCGGTGTCGCCATGGTCACCGCATCCAACGTCAGTCCGGCAGGCAGTGTACCGTTGAAGATGTAGCTCAATTGATCGGCAAAGGAAAATTCGATATGACCAAGCGCATTGGGCGTGAGCCAGTGCGTCATGTGTACCGGGAAGGAAATGATGAGTACGGCATAGCCGATCATCGCCGGATTGAACGGGTTGTTACCCAAGCCGCCATACAAATGTTTGGAAACGCTGATGGCAAACGCGGTGCCGACCACGATCATCCACCACGGTGCCAGCGGAGGAATGGATAATGCCAGCAGCCAGGCAGTGAGCAGCGCGGTGTTGTCGGACAGAAACGGTTTGATTGGACGATCACGCAGCTTGAGCATCGCCGCTTCGGTTGCCAGTGCGGTGATCGAAGCCAGCGTGAGCGACACCAAAATCGCCGGGCCGAAATACCACACGTACAGTGCGATGCCGGGCAGCAGCGCCAGCAAAACGCGCAGCATGATCTGGCTAACGCTGGTGGGGATTGTGATGAAAGGGGATGACCACATAGTTATATTTTAGCCTCAGCTCTCAAATAATTTTGTAGGCTGGTGGTGAGGTACGAACCCCAGCGTTTGATGATGCTTAGCATGCTGGGGTTCGCCTTGCTCACCACCAGCCTACGGAGCAGCAACCATGTCAAATCCAATAGTTTCATTTTGTTGCTCACTCAGCTCCGTCATTATTCGTGGCCATCGCATGTGCCTTGGCGCGGCGCGCATCAATCTCGGCGATCTCCGCTTGTTGCTGCGCGGTCAACTCGTCGGTGTTCTTTGGCTTGCTCGCGGCAGCTTGTTCTTTTGCTCGTGCCAAGGCCGCTTCGATGCGCAACTGTACGCTGTTTTCCTCATCATCCGGGGTGTCGGGCGCGATTGGTGCCGCCGCTTTCGCCGCTAGTGCAGCTTTTTCTTTTTGCGCCAGTTTATCGGCTTTTTCCTGCTTCTCGCGTTCGATGCGGAACTGGCGATATTCGTGCCGTTCGCGCGCTATTTCTGCAGCCTGGCTTTCCTGTTCGCGCGCCGAGATTTCGCTTTTGGCAAAACGGTAATACTGCACCAGCGGGATGTGACTTGGACAAACGTAGGCGCAAGCGCCGCACTCGATGCAATCAAATAAATGGAAGTCCTGCGCCTTGCCGAAATTCTTCGACTTGGCGAACCAGAACAGGTCTTGCGGTTGCAACTCTGCCGGGCAAACATCGGCACAACGGGTGCAACGGATGCAAGGCAGCTCGCGTGGAAGCGGCGGAAACAGCGCAGGTGATGCCGCGATGATGCAGTTGGTGGCTTTAGTGACCCCGACTGTTTTGGAAGGTAAGTCCACACCCATCATCGGGCCGCCCATGATATAGCGCCCGGTATCGGGTTTGCTGCCCGCTTGCGCGACCAATTCATCAACGGGAGTGCCGAGCAACACTTCAAAATTTTGCGACCGCTCAACATTGCCGGTAACGGTGACGATGCGCGACAGCAACGGCTCGCCGTGCGCGACGGCGCGCCAGGCGCTATAGGCGGTGGCGACGTTGAAGCATTNNGTTTGTTGTCCTCGATGCCGATCAGGACCTCTTCCGCATGCAGCAACTCGCGCAAAAGTTCAGTGCCGCGCAATATGTCGCTAGCGCGTTCGCGCATCAACATGTCATCGCAGGTGATGTAAGGTTCGCATTCGGCACCGTTGAGTACCATCGTTTTGATCTTGTGCTTATGTCCATATGCCTTGATGTCACTGGGGAACACCGCACCGCCCAGGCCGACCACGCCCGCCAGTCTCAGCAGGTGGCGCAACTCGGCATGCGGTGTCTGCTTGTAGTCCACGCCGCTATGCGCTATCCATTCGTCTTTGCCGTCCGGGATGAGCGTGATGCATAGATCGGGCAAACCGGAGTGGTGCGCGACCAGTTGCAGGTCAATGGCGCTGACCGTACCGGAGGTGGTCGCATGCACGGCGCTGGAAACCCGGCCTTCCGGTCTGCCGATAATTTGCCCTTTCAGTACCCGTTCGCCGACTTGCACGATAGCTTTGGCACGAATGCCGACATGCTGATGCAGCGGGATGACCAGTTTTGCAGGCAGCGCCGCCTGCGCAATGGGTGATTGCGTCGATTCGGTTTTATGCGTGGGCGGATGCACCCCGCCGTGAAATTTAAAAATGGGTCTCATTTAGCGGCCTGAATGGGGAACACCGGATAGCGCCACTTCCAGTTGGTGATATCTTCTTTAAGCGGTTGCATACTGATGCAATCGACAGGGCAGGGTGCGATACATAATTCGCAGCCGGTACATTCCTGTGCGATGATGGTATGCATCTGTTTGGCGGCACCGGCGATGGCATCGACCGGGCAAGCCTGAATGCATAGCGTACAGCCGATGCAGGTATTTTCGTCGATGAACGCGACCGCTTTTGCTTTGGGCGCAGCACCTTCTCCAAACGGAATAAATTCTCTGCCGAGCAGATCGGCAAGTTTGTGGATGCCTTCTTCACCGCCGGGCGGGCATTTGTTGATCTCGGCTTCCCCGGCGGCAATGGCCGTTGCATAGGGCTTGCAGCCGGGATAGCCGCATTGTCCGCACTGCGTTTGCGGCAGCACGGCATCGATCTTGTCGACCAGCGGGTTGCCCTGTACCTTGAATTTGAGGGCGGAAAAACCCAATACTGCGCCCAAAAATAGGGCGATGCCGATCATCACAACAAGCGCGGAAATCATTTCACCAAGCCCGAGAATCCCATGAAAGAAAGACTCATCAGTCCGGCAGTCACCATCGCGATGGCCGAGCCTTTGAAAATGCCGGGGACATCGGCGCCTTCCAGACGTTCGCGGATACCGGCAAACATCACCATTACCATGGTAAAGCCCAAGGCACCGCCGAAGCCGAACAGCAGCGATTCCACGAAATCATGTTTGGCTTGCACGTTGAGCAAGGGGATGCCGAGTACCGCACAATTGGTGGTGATCAGCGGCAAGTAGATGCCCAGCACTTGGTACAAGGCAGGGCTGGTTTTTTGCACAGCCATTTCGGTGAACTGCACAATGCCGGCGATAACCACGATAAATGATAACGTGGTGAGGTAAGCGAGGTCTGTTCCGAGCAAATAATGATGGATGAGATAACTGGCACCGGAGCCGAGCGTCAATACAAAAGTAGTCGCCGCGCCCATGCCAACGGCGGCTTCCAATTTCTTGGAAACCCCCATGAACGGACAGAGTCCGAGTATCTTCACCATCACGATATTGTTGACGAAGACCGTGCTGACAATAATAAGTAAATATTCGATCATTGACTTGCCTTTATTAAGAAGGCGCGGATTATCCGCTGATTCTGGGTGAGGCTCAACCGTGTTTGACGAAACAACATCAAATCCCCCCTAC
The DNA here is from genome assembly GCA_003151655.1 of Gallionellaceae bacterium. Taxonomy (GTDB): domain Bacteria; phylum Pseudomonadota; class Gammaproteobacteria; order Burkholderiales; family Gallionellaceae; genus PALSA-1006. Next base: position 5,591 of record PLYB01000299.1, read on the forward strand.
CCCCCTTTTTTCAAAGTGGGGAACAACCCGCTTTGAAAAAGGGGGTGGAGCGAAG
>PLYB01000274.1 GCA_003151655.1 Gallionellaceae bacterium
GAACGAGAATATTTGCCTTGGCATTTGGCGGTTCGATGTGTATTACCTTGTTGCTGCCGAGTATCAATATCGCGGCAGTGTCCTCAACCGATATCGCACTGGCAAAGTCGTTGTCGGCAGGTCACGAAACGGGCTTTAATTTGGATGACCCGTTTTTGCAAGGCTGGAACAAACCAACTGTTGTTGCACTGAAGACTGATCCGAAATCGGGTCAGCCTTTGGCTGAAGCTCAAACTGTTTATGTATACCAGAAGGGAACCACATTCCCGGCAGGTATATTGCACCCGCGTATTTTGGGTGCAGGGATTGAAGAGTTGAGCGTGCAGCAAGGGCATATCGGGGATGCGAAGAAAGATGCGGGCGCGGTCTTTACAGTGTCCAAGGGCATGTATGACGGCAAGGCGCGCAGCTTTGTCGAGAACCTGACTACAACCAAGGGTTGGACTCCTGCGGATGTGCTTCGCGTAGCCAAGGATGAGGATATTTCTCATACGGGTAAAGGCAAGACCATGTTCGTGCGTGAAGGNNACTTCTTCAATCCGCGTTTGGTGCAACCGCACTCGATCATGCCACGCTTTGATTATCTGTGGGGTGAGAAGGATGCTGCCGGTCAGAAGATTGACTTCGCCAAGTGGAGATCCGAGTATACCGAGTATGCCGAAGGCAAGCGTGTAACCGCTCCTGAGGTTCCTAGTTATGCTAGCGATTCTGAAATCCGTAGTTTGATCGACTTCATGATAAGTCTTAAGTAACGGGGGGATACAAAATGTCTTGGAATTTTGATAAGCCGCTGGTAACGCTCTGCGATGCCGGAACAAATGAAGCAGATAAGGTGCTCTGGGAAAAAGAGAATCTGGGTGGTATAACTGAAGACAACAACCGCATGCCAATGCCTGTTGTACTGCTGGTTATCCTTACAGTCTTGACAGCATTTATGATCACGTTCCCATTGTGGGGTCAGCGTCCTACTGCTGGTCTCTATGAGAATTACGTGAAGTCCATGGATTTGCCTGAAGTTAAGGCAATTCAGGATGATAAAGCTGCTATGGCCAAAATCGTTCAGATGAATATTGGTAAAGGTGACGACGCTAGACTAGAGCGTCACCCGCTTTCCATGGACGATCTGCGTATCATTAAGCCTCAAGTTGAAGCATTGATAGCCAAGGGCGTGAACTTGAAAGAGTACACTGTTGTTGGGGATCAGGTTGTAATGGCGAATTTTGAAGGTAATATCAAGGCCGATGGAACACCAGAAAGAATTCAGCCTTGGTGGGACAAGGGTTACTTGATTGATATTTTCTATGTGGCCTACTTCTTCACCATGGTTATTATTCTGATCAAGAGATTGCCTCCGTCAACATGGCAGCCTAAGCACGGTCATTAATAATTGTTTGAATCTATCGGGTTGGTAAAGCCAGCCCGATAGATAAAACGATACTAAATTTAGGAGAATATAGAATGATTGAAATTGATTACGGTCCCGCATGCCTTGGTGGAATAATTCTGGTTGTTTTAATTGCGCCAATGATCTACGGTCTGTTCATTGATCGCATTAAGGCATAATTGATTGGTATTAAGCACGTATTAATTGATGTGATTCCGAGGTCTTGAAGACTCAAATAATAAATACGTGCGGTGCAGATTTGAAGAAAGTATTTCACAGTTTCCTCTTTGGTATAAACTCCGATTGGATAGCAACAGATGAACCCCCGGCTTTACGCCGGGGTTTCTACTGAGTAAGTATCCCAATAGAAACAGGAGTTGACGATTCTAATTTCCGATTCAAATTTCATACGCCTGCAAATCTCAGAGATTAGCTCTGACCTTTCTCCAAAGCTTGACCTGAGCATCGAAGGGATGCGCAGTCAACAGTTTAGTGAATGGGTATTTGTATTTTTACTGTTAGGAATTCTGGTTTTTGCCGGGATCGTCGTTGCCCTGTTGTATAGTAAAAAACATGCGGACAAATTCAGGCTGGGTGAGCGCCTGATGTTTGCAGCAATTATACTCGGCTTGGTGGTTGCAGTTATTCTTGGTGCCATGCAAATGCTTGGCGGCTATTTGTTTTGAATTTATATTGTGGAGACTAAATAATGGGCAACTACATCGAATCGCTCCCGGACGGATGGACCATCTATCTGTGGTTGGTTATTGGGGCGATGATTATTCTCGCCGTAGTCTACTGGATACGCTGGGGCGCAAAAAACGACCAGTTTAACGAAGACATCAAATATGTTGTATTCACAGAAGATGACAAGGACAAGATGGATCCGGCAGAATATGCCAAAAGCCGTGAAGTGATGAAGGCGCAAATTGCAAGCCGCATCGAATTTAAGGCTAGAGAAGAAGCTAAAAGGCATAAGCAAGGCGCATGAACGGCGGCGAAAAATTTATTGCGGTAGTTGTCGGCGTACTATTAGTATTTGGAGTGGTGCGTAGCATTACGCATGTCGAAGAGCCGCATGAGAATGATATTCCATTCTATACAACGGCATCGCCAGAACTGGCCAGTAAGGCTACAGATTTGTACCGGGATAATACCTGTAGAAGTTGTCACTCCTTGTGGTCGCTTAAAGATGCCATGCAATCTGTTCCCGCGCCAATGTTGGATGGAATCGGTTCATTGCGGACCGAGGCGTGGCTGTATGACTATCTTTCGGCACCTAACCCTCAGTTGATATTGCCTTCCCGGCTTAAAAAGAAATATCAGATGCCGTCATTTGCCAAAATGTCTGAAGCCGATAGAAAACTTATGGCCAGCTATTTAGCCAGTCTAAAAGTTAAAGACTGGTATCTGGAAGACACTAAAAAACTGGAACAAGAAAAATTAACCGGGGTGGATGCGCCAAAATGAATCCACGCTTACTTTCCGGACTATTGGCATTTATCGCAGGGGTCGTGCTTAACTATTTAGGCGACAGATTGCTGGGAGTGAAATTAGAGTTATATTCAGGCCTGTCGACATTCAGTTTTGCGTGGGTGTTGGACGTGTTCTTTCTGCCCTTTCTGGTCGGACTGCTAGTGGCTTGGATATTTGGCAAGGGATCAAAGTGGCTGAGCTATTTTCCACCACTGCTGGTGCGCTGTGTGAGTTATGCAGAAATATTTTATATTTCCGGCACTCCGCATGGCAGCAATTTAAATCCGATGGGATGGTGGGGATTTTACGTAATTCTGGCCATGGAATCGGCTGGAATCGGCGGAATTTTGGGCGAAGTTCTGATCAAAAATGTATATGGTCGTTCTACTGGAATAATTTCGGCAAAAGGTGAAGAGCCTATTGCCGAGAAGGAAGCGTAATGCCAAAAGCTAATGTGAAAATAGAGATAAATCCTGCCGAACTCAAGCGCAGGAGAAAATATCTGTCCGCAATGGTAGTAACCTGCATCGCACTGGTCATCATTTTGGGTGGTTTGCATGTGGTGCAACTTGGCTCAATCCGTATGAGCGAAATGCGCGGCTTGGCGACTTACAATCTTAAAGAAGAATCTACCCACATCCGTGCCGCAGGTGAAGATATTGCGTTGCACGAGGAAAACGAAAATCGCAAAAATGAGTCTGGCGGGTATACAGTCGCAGAAGCGAACGCACTGTTGCCCCCGGAGCAGTGGAAAGAATTGGATAGCACGGTGCTGATCCCCGCCGGGAAGTTTCCAATGGGAACGAATTTACAAACCGCAGATGCGGCATCGCGTCCACAGCATGTGGTTAATTTGATTTCATACCGGATTGACAAGTACTTGGTAACCAATGCGCAGTATGCACGCTTCCTTGCGGCCACCGGGCATCGTCCGCCCTCTGATTGGAAAGGCGGCAAAGTTCAGAAAGAACTCTTGCTGCGTCCGGTAACGTTGGTTAACTGGTTCGATGCAAGAGCTTATGCGCAATGGGCAGGAAAAAGATTGCCGGCTGAAGCCGAGTGGGAAAAAGCGGCACGTGGAACGGATGGAAGGCGTTGGCCTTGGGGGAATGAAATGAATCCCGCACGTCTGAATACTTACTATAATGTCGGATCGGCAACGGATGTAACCGCCTACGCTAACGGAGTGAGCCCATACGGCGTGTATGACATGGCTGGCAACGTGGACGAGTGGGTTGAGGATGACTTTATGCCTTACGCGGGAACGGATGCAACGAAAGAAGTATTCCAAGGCAAAATAGCTAAAGTTCAAACGGATCAGGACCGTTCCATGAAACTGTCTGAATTGGTTCCAGTTAATAAGCAATATAAAGTATTGCGTGGCGGCTCATGGAAAGGCGATCCATTTTCCACTGCAACCTATCACAGAGATTATGCATGGTCTAATTACGCATCGGATTTTTACGGATTTCGTTGTGCATCCAGTGCAGACAAGTAAACAGGCTTACGGAGCGTTATGATGAATCGAAATTGGGTAAGAGTAACATTGATGATGCTCGGTATCGTTGCGGCCTCATCAGCGGAAGCAGCAGTCGATAGCTACCGTTACGCGCACGTTACTATTTCCACCCCGTGGTATATTTTTATTTTTCTGTTGATGGGGATATTTATTCCCTTTATCTTGATGGCGGTGCTAGCTTGGCGCGTGGCGATGAAAAAATCGGAAGCAGAATCAGAGTCAGAGTCAGAAACAATTGAGCCCAGCCCGAAAAAACCGGAAAATTAGAAAGTAACAGTTCAATTATGAAGAATATTATTGATAGATCATTGCGTGTCTTTTCACTACTGATGTTAACGGCAGCTATGCTCATTCTGCCCTCGCTTCCGGCTTATGCGGATGCTCCGTCTCAAGAGGGAGAAAGCGCGCAGATTTTGCAAGACTTCAATAAGCAGCATCGCGATGCGGAACACGACAAATCAATCACGGATAAAACCAAGCAACGCATCATGTTTTTGATGGGCGTGGCTCTGATAACGATGGTTTTGATTACTGGAGGGTTGGGCTTGGCAATGGGGCTGTATGGAAAACCCTGGTTTGTTGCGCACATGGTGTTCGCAGCACTGAGCGTAACACTAGCCATCGCGCATGCAATTGTCGGTCTGGTTTGGTTTTATCCGTTCTAGTTTAATCTGCTGCCAGTCATAAGTCTGATGCCGTTGCATCAAGAAATTTCAGGATGCAACTTTCCCTTTGCTCCCTCGATACGCCGTGCAAGCACGGCACTGATGAAACAACTAGCCATTCGACTAAGGCAGCAAGCTGCCAAGTCGCTGGTTATCGGGACGAACGGGAAATGTCTCGGAGAGGTTCTCGCACCCTATGGGTGTATCGACCAATTGCTTTCGGATTTAATCTGTATTTCCTTAGCGTAAATTAGCTTATGTCACTCATTCCGCCAACCAGCGCTACCGCAGGAATTTCAAAAAAAATATGGTGGAGTGTTGCGCTCCTCTATTGTTTTTCCGGTGTCGTCAGTCTGGCTTACGAGGTGCTGTGGTCGCGCATGTTGTCTATGCAATTTGGCGTAAGTATCTTCGGTGTTGTACTCACGGTTGCCGCGTTCATGTTCGGTTTGGGCTTCGGCAGTTTGGCCGGGGTGAAATGGGCGAGGCAATGCGGCAAACCGCTAGTTGTATTTGCCGGGCTTGAAATTGCAGTTGCGGTGTACGCCTTAATACTGCCCGGGCTAATGCATTGGCTCAGTGCATGGATCGAAGGTATATCGGCACATTTAACGCTAATACAATGGTATTTGTTGCAGGGGGCTGAAACACTCTGCCTGCTGGTGCTGCCAGCCATAGCCATGGGCATCGGTTTTGCGATGATGCTGAAGGTGGTTGATGGCACGCCGATATCGCTGGGAAAACTTTACGGGCTGAACACCATCGGCGGCACTGCTGGCGCACTATTCCCGCTGTGGAGTCTGTCGATATTGGGTTGGACTAATTCAGTCAGTGTTATTGCCGCAATCGGCTTGATGGTGGGGGCGGCGGCATTATTTTTGTCGGGATATATTCGCTCCGATGCGCTTCTGCCTGCTGAGGCAGAAACAGCGGCACGTCCTCCGCTAAATGCATTGATGTTGTATGCCGGTATCGGGGCCGGCAGCATCATGTTGGAAATCGGCTGGGTGCGCTTGTACGGCATGATCATGCTGCGTACCGAATATGTGCTCGGGGTGATTCTGGCCGTGTTCCTGCTCGGTATCGCACTGGGTAGCCTGATGCTGCCGCGCGTGCATAAGCGCTGGATGTCTATGCTGTTGCCGTTTATGGTTGGCGGCGGTGTACTGCTTAGTTTGTGCTTGCTTCCCTCCGCATCCGCTTGGGTGGAGCGCAGTCAATTCCAATCATTTTTTGGCGCGTTGAGCTCACAGGCAATGTTGCTGGCGATATTTACCCTACCGGTCACGCTGGCGTTGGGTGCCTGGTTGCCATTATTGGCCAGTCGCTTTGGCAATGCGGAAAAGAGCGGCGTTTGGCTATACGGTGCCAACTGCATAGGCGGCGGACTCGGCGCAATTCTGGCTTGTCTGCTATTTATTCCCGTATTGGGAAGCGTGGCCATGGTGGCGGTGGCCGGTTTGGCGATCACCGTGTTGGGTTTGAGTTGGCTTAAATCACGCTGGGCGTGGCTGGGCTTTGCGGTAATGTTGCTGTTAGCGTGGCCTTTGCGCAATATGCCGCCAGTGCATGAGTTGCTGCCAAAAGTCGAAGCCAATAGCCGCGATTTATATCTTTATGAAGATGCGATTTCGATCACGCATGTGGTGCAACAACAAGACGGGCAGCGCATTCTATTAAGTGATTTGCAACGGATGGATGCGTCATCCGATCCAAGTGCAGTTGAGATTCAAAAAGATCAGGCGCGGCTTGCGCTGCTGCTACATCCAGCACCGCGCAGCGTATTATTTCTCGGCTTGGGCACCGGAATTTCGGCGGCAGGCTCGCTACCCTTTCCAAATTTGCAACGAAGTGCAGTTGAGCTATCCCAAGGCGCGATTTTCGCTTCCGGAAACTGGTTTGCACCGGTCAATGGCAATGTACTGGAGCAGACACAAATATACCGGGACGATGCCAGACATTATCTGAATACGACACAGCAACAATATGATGTGATCGTCGGTGATTTGTTTCATCCGGATATTGCGGGCATGGGCTCGTTGCTAGCCGTGCAGCAATTTCAGCGGGTGAAAAACCACTTGAATGACAACGGCATATTTGTCCAGTGGTTGGCGCTAAACCAATTCGATGTGCCATCGATCAAAGTAGTGCTACGCAGTTTTCAGCAGGTCTATCCAAATGCTCAATTGTTTATGGATGGCATGCATCTGGCGTTGGTGGGGCCGAAGAGCAATTTCGGCGGAGCAAGTGCGCTGCTCGAAAATCTTCAACGCTTGGCAGCCGCAGATCAAGAGAAGGCAACCGGTGACGAAGGGGCATGGACATGGCTGGGTCGCTATTGGGGGCCGATTGCAGCCAGCACAGGTCCGATTCAGGACGAGTGGGTGCCATACATCGAATATAAGCTGCCACGCGCGCGCTACGACGGCAGCTTAAATCTAACAACATTGATGCTGTGGTTGTTACAGCAGCATCCCGCTCCCGATGCGGCCATAAAATTGATGGGCATTGCCAATGATGATAAAAGCAAATTCGGGCGCGCCTATGTGGCGACAGAGTTGATAACGCGGGCATGGATAGCCTCCATGCAAGGGGATGCAGCAAAGGCAAATAAGCTGGTTTGGTTGGCCTATCAGACGAATCCACAAGATCGCTGGATTGCCGGTTCGCTAGCTGATAGCATGTTGCAGTCGCTTGCGCAGGCACGTCAGCGCGGTTTGAGTGAACGGGAAGCATTGCAGCGAATATTGAAAGTTTATCCGAATTTTGTGAACGCAATCCGCGCAAGCTGGCATCTGGAACAAGCTGCGGGTAATGTTCAGGAAGCTGAGCGTTACCGGTTAAACTTGCTGGCGATATCGCCTCTGGATGCCGAGGCGGGATTAACACACTAAGTTAAATAACCCCCGGATTGTTTATTAGCCATTTTGGCTTCACAAAATCTAAAAGGTTGTAGGTCGGGTTTTAACCAGACTGTACTAAAAGGGATATATGTCCTCCGTCACCAACAACAAAATTTCCAGCATACCCGTTAAAGTTATTGCTCCCAAGCCAACAGGCGGGGTGGCTAATTTTAAATGGAAGCGCCGCGCAGTTCAGATAACGATTTTGATCTTGCTGGTGCTGATTCCGGTTTCGGGATTATTCCGGGTAGATCCGGAAAATGGCGCGTTGGTCATTTTGGGGTGGCAGGTATGGCTGGCGGATTTCTTCCTGATATCCGGGCTATGGATCACCATATTAAGTGTATTGGTCGCATTGTATTCGGTTGCGGGAACCGTAGTTTGCGGTTGGGCTTGTCCGCAAAATACGGTATCGGAATGGGCAAATCACATGACCCATAAATTGTTGGGTAAGCGCGCCGAAGTCAGCTTGAATGGCGAAGCTCCAACAATCGCTGCGGCGAAAAATAAAGCCATAAACTGGGTATTGTTGGGGCTCTCTTTTTTGGGCGCGGCGATGTTTTTTGCCATACTGCCGTTGCTGTATTTTTATCCTCCGGATATTGTCTGGTCATTTATTACCTTAAAGGACGACCCGAGGCTGGCCGGTTCTTTGCATTGGATTTACACGGTATGGGTCATTATTATTCTGCTGGATATTGCCGTAATGCGCCATTTCTGGTGTCGCTTTGCCTGCATTTACAAAGTGTGGCAGCACTCATTTAAAACCGAGCAAACTTTGCATGTGCTTTACGATAGCAGCCGCGCCAATGAATGCGAGAAGTGTAACTATTGCGTTACTACTTGTTTTATCGAGCTGGATCCACGCAAGACAGAAATTTATGATAGTTGTATAAACTGCGGGGATTGCATTGATGCGTGCAATAACTTGCAGGCGAAAAAAGGTAATACCGGCTTGCTGAAGTTTGAATTAGGGCAGCGGGAGAGTCGCAAAATTCTTCGCCTACGTGATGGCTCAATGACCTTGTCGGGGAGATTGCGCTGGGCGGCACCATTCGCCTTGGTAGGTTTGCTTATGTTTGCCTGGGGTATTTGGTCATACCAACCATACCACTTGTCGGTGGGCTATTTAACCACGGCGCAGAATCAATCCACGCGGGATTACCGGGTTGAGATTGCCAATAAACGCTATCGTTCGACAGAATTGAACATCACGGTTGAAGGATTGCCAGCAGACTCATTTACTTTGAGCCGGGATAAAGTAAGTTTAGAATCGGTCGGGAGAGCGTCGGCCTATATTTCGATATCGCCCAAGCTGCCAAAGGGGCTGCATCCTTTTGTCGTGGTGGTACATTCAAAAGACGGTTGGATCGGACGTTTTAATTTGCAGCATTTTGTCGAATAAGAGGTACAGGTGATGGATCCGCACGATAAGCAATTTGATTTAAGCAACGAGAAAAACCAGTGGGGCGAGCAACGGAAAGATAATTTTGGCTACGCCAGCAACGAAGAGCGGCTGGAAAAGCGCGGCATGGAGGATTGGGAGCTGGTGGAAAAGATTCCCGAGTCGCAAGGTAAGGTGCCGTATTGGTTCATGGCGGTGGTGGTTTGCGTATTGCTGGTTGGAGTGGGCTTAAGTTTCCCGTTTTGGGGCTTGCGTCCCGGGATGGAGGTGAAGTGGACTGACTGGGTAACCGACCCGGGATTTTTGGGGTCGCTGGTCTATGTCACCGTTGCGATCATATTTATTTATTTCATGGTGACCCGCTCGGGCGGTTCAAATAAAAGCTCAGAGAATTCCGAAAAGGAAACTTCCAACAGTGAAATAAACAATGACAAGCAAAAGTAAGCCTCACTCGAACAGGATATTGTCGAAATAATGAAAAAATATGCATCAATAATATTCAGCTTGCTTGCCAGCACAAGTCTGGTTGCGTGTAGTGATGGCGGCGAGAGCAATGCCATCGCAGTACAGCACTGGAAAGATGCGGATATAAGAATCGAGACGCATCCGAATCCTCCGCTTGCCGGGATGTCCGAAATCGTTATTATTATTACCGGACCACGCGGCAGACCTATCCCGGATTTAACGGTGTCTATTCGCGGCGGTGACTCGATGCCGTGGGTGCAGGCCATTCAGGATGGGATGATTGGTGTCTATCGCCGTGCCGTGGATATTGGCAGCGGTGATGTGGTTATCCTGCAAGTGCGGCTTCAGCAAGGATCAGAAGAGAAGGTCTTGCGTTATCCACTTAAGCTAATGCCAGGTTAATCCTTGGTTGGGGATGCGGATGTTACGGTCAAGACGACGTTCGCAAAAAAAGTAGTAAATCCAATCGCCATTGTCGTGCCGGAAACCGCCATAACAGGACCATAAAAGCGGTGTACAGAAGCTATGCTCTGCGGGTCGGCAAGCAACAGCGTTCCTTCCCAAATACCGAAAATCATTTGGATAATGTAAAAGCTATACACGCCAATGCTAACCCACCAAAAGGTATGCCTGACCAACTTTACGGAATAAATATTCTTCCCGGTCAAAATCGGCAGCAAATAGAAGGTGACGCACATCGCCAACAGCACCACGCCACCTACCAGATTCATGTGGGCATGCGCCAGAGGGTCGATCATATGACCGGGGCCGCCGTAAGGGCTGCCGATTGAGTCTAGCCACGCGCGAATAGGCGGCATCACTTGAAGCATGCCGTGAATCGTGCCAATGAAAAAGGAAAGCGCAGAAAGAACGAGAAACTTTAGCAGGTGCCGATGCAGAATATTTGTGCTAACCATAGGATTTTATGATGCTGTGACAGATCCCATGACTGCTTAGATCTGGTTGGAGCGTTGAAACAAAACCACCTCAAAAAATGCTTGGAATTTTTGAGGTGGTCTTAATCAGAAGGCGAATTAAGAAATTACTTACCTTCGTTAATTCTTGCAATTCCGGCGCTGCCCAAAGCTACGGCAACTACAACACCCAAGACGAAAATTGTAACTGGTACTAGAAGTTCAACTGGCATAGCGCATCCCCCTGTTTTGTTAGTGACTTATTAAAAGTCTTGGCTTAATACAACAACATGTTAAAACAACAACTACTCCAAATCAGAATCTAGTCTAGCTGAATCTTTGGAACCGTGCAACTCCCTCTTTAAAATGGCGCGACTGCGGACTGAAGCATCGGCTGGCAGGGTTAAAAAAGTCTCATGGGAGGCGTGCTTAACGGGGCTTCGGCTTTATTTTCTTCCGGTTCGTCTTTGCACCACATCCCATGCCATATAGGCCATAGCACAGGCAGCAATTCCGCAGACTATGACAATAAGTTGATGCTCTGTTTCTGCGCTAACCAGCCCGCCGACGAACATATGTACCGTATAGCCAGTTATGAACAACGCGCCAATCCCGGCAACGGTAAAAATCAATATCTCAAAGATCATGTTTTATTCTCCGGGGCAGGAGATTGCGCGGGCGCTGGGGCGGGGTTTTTGACTTTTACTATTACGCCACCCTTTTCCAATATAATCGTTTCAACTTTCCCGACTCCCATGGTGGCCAAATTGTGAGAGAGAGAGCTATTGGCGAGGTCGCGCGGGTCGAATATCATGAAACTGATTCCCTGTAGCATGGCATACAATGCATCGCTGTCTTTTGCCTCCGGCGGCAAAGGCAGCGCATCGCATCGGCACGCTAACATAGTCAATGCCGGCCATTGGCTGGCGACTCGTAGCGATTTTTTGGCGGGGGCATCCTGATCTTTATCTTCGGTTAAAAAGAGGCCGCTGTCTTCGGCTAGTATTTTGATCAGGCTGTCGCGTGGTGATAAGTTGCTGGTTTGCAGCATTTCATAACGCAACTTGTTGGAAATCATGCACGTGGTAGCAAGAAAGACAGTCAGTACCAAAACAAGACCGCGTTGCCTCCAAAATCCCCCTTGCAAATGGGTCGATTTATTCAACAACAAAGGTAGCCCCCAGTACAGGCAAGTTGCCAGTGCGACAATGCCAAAAATTGCATCTCCGGTAAATATACCGATGGCCAGGCCGATTAAAAGAGTTCGTCCCAACAAGTCTGCCCATAAATTGCGGGCTTGTTTGATTAACACCAAGAGCAGAATAAGTGACATGCCAATTCCGGCAATCCAGTGAAACACGCCAAACTCTTCATCTGATTCGGGTCCCAAAAGCAGGCTCGCAAGACTCTTGATCGGATTCACAAACCAGCTTACATGGCTCCAGCCTAAAGTTAATATCAGCGCCATCAAAATGGATGCTCCGATACCGCCAAAAAAATAGGTTTGATGTTTTTTGTCGACTGGATCTTTGTACCAAGCCCACAGGAGAGCCAGCGGGTAGGCAAGGCCGATAGGGTGCAACGTAATTGCGACAAAGCACAAGAAAAGCTGGGAAAAATACATTCCGCCAAAAGCTTTTTGCGATTCACGATAAATTTGATCGGCCCAAGCTCCCAGAGCAAAGGCAAAGAGCATAAATGCCGCAACAGAAAGGGTGTCGATTTGTTCCAGTAGAAGTGGGGAAATCAATAATAAACCGCTCGCCAGCAAAGCACTTTCGGCCTCTCCGTTACGAATGCGCCAGGTGTGAAATGCCCAGACTGCTACGGACATGATGAGGATGGTGGCAACCTTTGCGGGAAGCACATCGCCAGTCCACAAGAAACCGATCGGAGCGAGAAATATCACGCGAAAATCCGGAACTCCCAAAGTGACAATCGGGCTGACAACGTTATCCGTTATTGACCAGATCAACAATAATGCATGAGCCGCCCCTTCATCAATCCCGTAGGTCGTTTTGTGCAGCAACATGAAACTGAGCGCAGCCCAAATTATAAGCGCGCTATAGGCCCAGCATTTCTGGGGGGTTTTTGATAACCAATTGTTCATTCGGAGCTAACCTCTTTGGGGGGTGATGCGAAAATTCATTCAAATTGTTCATCGCAATATATTTTTGTAACGTGCTATTTTTCAGGTCATTGCGATGACATGCGAGCGGATTCTACCATAACGACAGAGCAGGATAAGAAAGCACAGCGCCCGCATGGTCACGGCCTGCATAAAATCCATTCCTCTCGAATTTATCGAAAAGCTTAGGTTGAATTGTCTGGATATATTAGGATGACGATTCAGTGCAAAATCCCGGCTAAATCGTTAGCCGAATAACGTGAAACTCGCGTAGCGATTCNNTAGCGATTCGTTCGCCCCCTCTCCCTTCGGGGGAGGGTTGGGGAGGGGGAAACGGGTATCTCGAGTTTCAATTTTTGGGCGGCACAATTGCTATGCCCGTTAGGTTGAAAAGATGAGATTCGCTGTTTATCAAACTAGCCGGATTGGTGCGCGCAATTACAATCAGGATCGCGTTGCCCATGCGTACACTAATGATGCTTTGCTATTGGTGTTGGCTGACGGTATGGGCGGGCACTCGTATGGTGACATCGCCGCGCAAATCGTAATCGATACGTTCATGCGGGCATTCGTCCGCATTGCCCTATCACGCATTCCCGACCCGGCGGTATTTTTGCGCGAGACTATGCACGATAGCCACGAGGCAATTATCCATCATGCCGGGTTAAATCAACTTGAAGGCAGCCCCGGCACCACTTGTGTGGCAGCACTGGTGCAAGATGGTGAGGTGACTTGGGCGCATGCGGGCGACTCCAGATTTTATCTATTGCGCGATCAAAATGTGAACAGCGTATCGCGTGACCATTCGGTGGTGCAGCAGTTGGCCGATTTGGGGCGAATTTCTGAAGCTGAGATGGGGACGCACCCTGAGCGCAACAAAATTACCAATTGCCTTGGTGGGGTAGGCGACATTTTCTACGTTGACTCTTCTCCAACAATTCCGGTGCAACCCGGCGATGTACTGTTGCTGTGTAGCGACGGTTTGTGGGGGCCGTTAGCGAATAGTGAAATAGCGGATGCCTTCGCCGGAGAAGACTTGCCCGAGTCATTGGAGCGATTGGTTGATGTCGCCTTACTCCGGGATCAAGGTCGTGCCGACAATACCACTGCAGTTGTAGCGCGTTTGGGTGCGAGCGAAGACGAGCATAAGACAGATATGCCGGTGTGCAGGGTGTTTGACTGTCGTTGAAGATTGTCGATGCACGTTATAATGCGCACCGTTTTTAATTCTCCGAGATGCCACTACCATGCGCCCAAGCCAACGTCAGTCCAACCAACTCCGCTCCATTCGCATCACGCGCAATTACACCAAACATGCCGAAGGCTCGGTGCTCATCGAGTGCGGCGATACTAAAGTCATTTGTACTGCCAGCGTCGAAGAACGCGTGCCGCAGCATAAAAAAGGCAGCGGCGAAGGCTGGGTGACGGCGGAATACGGCATGCTGCCGCGCTCCACCGGCGAGCGCATGGGGCGAGAAGCCGCCAAAGGTAAACAGTCTGGTCGCACCCAAGAAATCCAACGCTTGATCGGACGCAGCCTGCGCGCCGTGGTGGATTTGAAAAAGCTTGGCGAACGCACCATCCAACTCGACTGTGACGTAATTCAAGCCGACGGAGGCACCCGTACTGCCAGCATTACCGGCGCATTTGTAGCTTTGCACGATGCGGTGAGCGGCCTGATGAAAAAAGGGCTGCTCAAAGAAACACCGCTCAAAGATTTTATCGCCGCCATCTCGGTCGGTGTCTACCAAGGCACGCCGGTGCTCGATCTTGATTACGTCGAAGACTCCGCTTGCGATACCGACATGAACGTAGTGATGCTGGGCAACGGTCATTTTGTCGAGGTGCAGGGCACGGCGGAAGGTCATGCCTTTTCTCGCGACGAGATGAACTCCTTGCTTGATCTGGCACAAGGCGGCATCACGCAATTGATTGAGATACAACGCGCCGCATTGAAATAATAATGAACAAGCTCGTCATCGCCTCCAACAATGCGGGCAAGCTGCGCGAGTTCCAGCACATGCTGGCTCCGCTCGGCATCGAGGTGCTGACGCAGTCGCAGTTAGGAGTCTCGGAAGCCGAAGAGCCGCACTGCACCTTCATCGAAAATGCCCTCGCCAAAGCGCGCCACGTCAGCAAGTTGAGTGGATTACCCGCGCTGGCCGATGATTCCGGCATCTGCGTAGATGCGCTGGGCGGCGCGCCCGGTGTGATTTCCGCCCGCTACGCTGGCGAACCGAAATCGGATCGCCGCAACAACGACAAGCTGCTGCAAACCCTGCAAGGTGTAACCGACCGCCGCGCGCATTACTACTGCGTATTGGTGCTGGTGCGCCACGCCGATGATCCGCAACCGCTGATCGCCGAAGGCGAATGGCACGGCGAAATCGCGCAGGAAGAGCGCGGTGACGGCGGCTTCGGCTACGACCCCATGTTTTGGCTGCCCGAGTTCGGCAAAATGAGCGCGGAGTTGTCGCATGATGAAAAAGCACAGATCAGTCATCGTGCCAAAGCGTTGAAAGTGTTGCTGGCGAAGCTGCGGAATTGAATATGGCTCTTGACACCATATCGTGATGGTTCATAATCCCCTGCCATGAAGAAAAATGCTGAACTGCTATATCGAGAAAAACGTTCGTATACAGGGGGCTTTCTTGAAATGATTGTTTGGCGCGTACCGACACCTATTCCACCTAACGGACATCTATTTAAATACCGGTTAGTTTTTGTGCTTGATGGCGAACGTGTGGTTGGCTATGACAATGAGCGCGGCAAGGGCGATCACAAGCACATAGGCAAAAAGGAAATACCTTACCTGTTTATTGATGAAGAACAATTGATGCTTGATTTCTGGCAAGACGTGAAGGAGGCAACAAAATGAAAGCCACTAACGCTGTATTGCATCTGACCGTTGGCGAAACGATGGAAGCCAGCATTGCTCGCGCCTCGGCAGCGATGAAGGCCGCCAAGCAGGGCAAACCCGCCAAGCCATATTTTGGTGTCGGCTTCGATGAAGTGGGTGAAATGTTTTCAGTCTTCACTCCTAAACGTTGGGAGTTGATCGGCGCATTACGAGAAAGCGGCGCGACGACCATTGCCGAACTTGCCCGCCAACTCAAACGCGATTACAAGAACGTCTACAACGACTGCGAACGTTTGATCGAATGGATGGCGATTGAGAAAGACGAGAACGGTCTGGTGTTCGCGCCCTATGCTGAAATCGTGGTGGATATGAAATTGCCGGACAAACGGGCGGCGTGAGCTTGTTGTTTTAAGTTGCCCACAATCACAATGCTATAGAGGTTGCATATGGAAGTAAAAATATGGAATTGGGATTATCAAACTTCCATTTGGAGCTTGGCAATTGCTGAGTGCTTTGGAATTTTGATAGGACTTTCTATGGCAAAATCCAACAAACAGTATAGTGTTTTTCATCTTGCTGCCGATGCGTATCTTGTCTTTTGGGGAGTGTTTGCTATGATCTTGTTCGATAGAGTTTTGGAATTCACAACAGTCTTGGCAGATGTAAAGTATTTGAGTGTGGATAGCCTTCATGAGGCACAGTCGCGTTTGAATGTTCTGAGGTATGTCATACCAGCGGTTTCTATAGCTTTTGGTGCAAGATTTGTAGGCAATTGGATAGTGGCTGAAAAACCACAGCTTTAAATTAGCGTTGTGAAAGATAACGTCTGCGGCTAATTTTGCCATATAACTATTACCTATGGTCAATTACACCCTTCATTCCGTCGGCATTAAATCCCAAGCGGTAAATTTCCAAGCCTTGCCACCACTATCGCTCTACATCCACATTCCTTGGTGCGTGCGCAAATGCCCGTATTGCGA
>PLYB01000063.1 GCA_003151655.1 Gallionellaceae bacterium
TGTCCAACATGCGGTCGGCTTCGTCCAGCACCAGAATTTCAACGTGCGACAAATCCACAGTTTTTTGTTGCAAGTGATCGAGCAAGCGTCCCGGTGTTGCCACCAGAATATCCACACGACCATGCAGTTGCCTGATCTGCGGATTGATGTTGACCCCGCCGATCATAGTCATGGATTTCAGCGACAAATATTTGCCGTATTCTCGCACGCTTTCTTCCACCTGCGCTGCGAGTTCGCGTGTGGGAATGAGCACCAGTGCGCGGATCGGCGCTCTGGTGGCACCGGGCTTTGCGGCAGCAGCAACAGGTTTCGCGGAGGCAGTAAGCAGTTGCAAAATAGGCAAAGTAAAACCGGCGGTCTTGCCGGTGCCGGTTTGTGCGCCGCCCATCAGATCGCGACCCGACAGCACCACGGGAATTGCTTGTGCCTGAATTGGCGTAGGCTCGGTATAACCGCGCTCGGAAACGGCACGGAGAATTTCTTCGGACAAGCCGAGAGATGCAAATGACATATATTACTTTCTATTGAATTACATCGGCCTGTCACGCTGTAGCGCGCCAGTCTTAGGCTGAATGAGGGGGAGAAACGAACCGGATTCGGTAGCGGGCGATCAAGACTGAAGCAATCGCAGCGGGCGCATTGTAACAGATTGCGCACCCGATATTGCATAAACGACAAGGCGACGACGAATCGCCGCCAAGTGTTTGAAATGTTTTAGACGTTAAACAGGAAATTCATTACATCGCCATCTTGCACGACGTAATCTTTGCCTTCGACTCGCATCTTGCCTTTTTCTTTGGCACCCGCTTCACCGCCGCAGGCGATAAAGTCAACGTAGGAGATAGTCTGCGCGCGAATGAAGCCCTTCTCGAAATCGGTGTGAATAACGCCAGCGGCTTGCGGCGCGGTGTCGCCCTTGTGGATAGTCCAGGCGCGTACTTCCTTCACTCCTGCGGTGAAGTAGGTTTGCAGTCCAAGCAAATCGTAGCCAGTGCGTATCAAACGATTCAAACCCGGCTCTTCCAAACCCAAGTCGGCGAGGAATTCCAGTTTGTCGGCATCGTCCAGATCGGCGAGTTCCGCTTCGATCTTGGCACACAGGGCAACGACGGGTGCGCCCTCTTTCGCCGCGTGTTCGCGCAGACGATCCAGATGCGGATTATTTTCAAAGCCATCTTCCAGCACGTTGCCGACGTACATTGCAGGCTTGATGGTGAGCAGGCACAGCGGCTTGATGATTTCTTTTTCTTCCTCGCTCAAGCCAAAGGTACGAGCAGGCTTGCCTTCATTCATATGCGGCAATAATTTTTCCAGCACGGAAATCAACTTCAGTGCATCCTTGTCACCGGACTTGGCTTTCTTGCCATCGCGATGAATAGTGCGTTCCACCACGGCGAGATCGGCCAAAGCCAACTCGGTGATGATGACTTCAATGTCGGACAGCGGATCGACGCGTCCGGCCACGTGCACCACGTTCTCGTCGTCAAAGCAGCGCACGACATTCACAATCGCATCGGTCTCGCGAATGTTGGCGAGAAACTGGTTGCCCAAGCCTTCGCCTTTGGATGCGCCCGCGACCAAACCGGCGATGTCCACGAACTCGACGATGGCTGGTTGCATGCGTTGCGGATTAACAATCTTCGCCAGCTCGGCCATGCGAGGATCGGGAACTTCGACGATGCCGACGTTGGGTTCGATCGTGCAGAAGGGATAATTTTCTGCGGCGATGCCCGCCTTGGTAAGCGCATTGAACAGCGTTGATTTTCCGACGTTAGGCAGACCGACGATACCGCATTTGAGACTCATGTTTGTTTCCTTAAAATCAAAATCCACCACAGAGGCACAGAGAAAAGCAATCAATCCAAACTAGTAATTCTCTCTTTTGTTTTCCCTCTGTGTCTCTGTGCCTCTGTGGTGAAGGTTTTAGACTGCACTATGCAATTTCAACATCGCTGCTTCCAATTTTCCTTCGATGATCAGCGGGGCAACTTCTTGCGCGCGCTGCATCGCTTCATCTATCAACACTTGCTCTTCTTTGCGCGGCGCATTCAGTACGTAGTTGCTCACTTCGTTGCGCTCACCGGGATGACCTATACCCACGCGCAGGCGCCAAAAATCTTTGGTGCCCAAATGCGCGATGATGTCCTTCAAGCCATTGTGGCCGCCGTGGCCGCCACCCAGTTTGAGTTTGGCGCTACCCGGCGGCAAATCAAGTTCATCATGCACCACCAGTATCTGCGCAGGCTCGATCTTGTAAAACTGTGCCACTGCGCCAACTGCACGACCGCTGATGTTCATAAAAGTTTGCGGCTTGAGCAAATGCAGCTCATGTCCATGCAAAGTAGCACGCGCGACCAGCCCGTGAAATTTGCTGTCCGCTTTGAAACTAACATTATGGCTACGCGTCAGTTCATCCACCCACCAGAATCCGGCGTTGTGGCGTGTGGCCGCATATTCTTTGCCGGGGTTACCCAGCCCGACAATTAACTTTATTTCGCTCATGATGAAAAAAGCTCGTCATGCTTTTTATTTTGCATGACGAGCTTCTCAAAATTACCGGTGCCTAGGCGACGATTATTTTTTAGCTGCTGGTTTCGCTGCCGGAGCTGCTGCCGCTTTAGCATCCGCTGCCGGAGCTGCTGCCGCGTCCGCCGTCGCTGCGGCTTCTACTGCACCGCGCGGCACTTGCACTGTCGCCACTGCGTCTGCGGCATGATGATGGCCCGCCACTTCCACGCCCTTGGGCAACTTGACATCGGATACGTGAATGGAATGACCCAAGCTCAGTCCGGCCAAGTCCACTTCGATAGCAGCAGGCAGGTCCGCCGGCAAACAAGCGATTAGCAGATCGTTCAACACGTGGCTGATAATGCCGCCGGATTTCACACCCGGAGCGATGTCGGCATTCTTGAAGTGCAACGGCACTTTCATGTGAATCTTCTTCTTCGCGTCAACGCGCTGGAAGTCGATGTGCTGCACTTGCTGGCGGAACGGGTGCATTTGGAAGTCGCGCAACAGCACGGATTGTTTTTTTCCATCCAGTTCCAGCGACAAAACGGAAGCGTGGAACGCTTCGTTGCGCAGTGCGTAATACAGGGTGTTGTGATCGAGTTCGATCATGGTAGCTTCGCCCGTACCGTAAACGATGCCGGGAACACGATTTGCTTTGCGCAGACGGCGGCTCGCACCCGTTCCTTGCGCTTTGCGTGATGTTGCTGCGATTTCAATAGTCATTTTACTTCTCCACTTCTAATGGAGCCTTCCGCGACCAGAGGGCTCCGGGTTACGCAACGACCAAAACGGTCATTACAAAATTTATTCCATGAACAGCGAGCTAACCGACTCTTCCGCATTGATGCGGCGCATAGTTTCGGCCATCAGTTCCGCCACACTCAATTGACGAATACGTTTGCAGTTGCGCGCTTCTTCGCGCAACGGAATGGTATCGGTAACCACCAATTCATCAATTGCCGATTTTTCAATGCGCTCAATCGCCGGGCCGGACAACACCGGGTGCGTACAGTACGCAATTACGCGATCGGCACCTTTTTCTTTCAGCGCATTGGCCGCTTCGCACAAGGTGTTCGCGGTATCCACCATGTCATCCATGATGATGCAGGTGCGTCCGGCCACATCGCCGATAATGTTCATCACCTTGGCCACGTTCGGCTTTGGACGACGCTTGTCGATAATTGCCAGATCAGATTCCAGACGCTTGGCCAGCGCACGCGCACGCACCACACCGCCGACATCGGGCGAGACCACAATCAAATTCTGGTGGTTTTGTTTCCACACATCCGACAACANNGCCACCACCTTGGCGGTAATCGCCACGCGCGCAGAACGCGGACGGCGATCCTGACGCGCATAACCGAAATACGGTAGCGCCGCAGTGATACGCCCGGCAGAAGCACGCTTCAGCGCATCCACCATCACCATCACTTCCATCAGACTATCGTTGGTCGGAGTGCAAGTGGACTGCAATACGAATACATCTTTGCCGCGTACATGCTCAAGTATCTCGACCATGACTTCACCGTCGGCAAACTTGCTGACAGTGGCTCGACCCAGATGGATATTGAGATGCTTCGCCACTTTTCCGGCGAGCGTAGGGTTGGCATTGCCGGTGAACACNNTCGTGAGACACGTTGAACCCCTTAAGTTAACTGAGTAGATCGGCACTCTATCCGCCCTTTCCCCATGAGGAGAAAGCAACATCTGCGTTAGGCGGCAATCCAATTAAAACGGGTGCGAACACCCTTGCGATTTGGCTGGGGAGGTAGGGATCGAACCNNCCTTACCACTTGGCGACTCCCCAATAAAACTTTTCAGAAGCTGCGCTCACTACATTTGTGCAGCTTCCGTTACAACAAAATCTTTTAGCGGGTGTTGTCGTAAACCGCGCGCAATAAATCCGCGCATATTCTCCGGCAATTGCCGCAACACCGCTTTTGCTTCTGCCTCCGTGGCGAACTCTGCGAATACGCATGCGCCGGAGCCTGTCATCATTGCTGGTGCGAACTGCGCAAGCCAAGCCAGATGCCGCTCTATTTCCGGATATAACGTACAAGCTACCGGCTGTAAATCGTTACCAAAAAGCCCCGTTTTCAAGCCATACCCGTTCGGAAGGGCGCGAATTGTGATGGAAATCGTATTTCGTGTCAATTCCGGATGAGTAAAAATCTGTGCGGTCGGCACATGTACCGGCGGAGAAAGCACGAGATACCAAGCTTCCGGCAAGTCGAAAGCCTGCAAACGCTCCCCCACGCCTTCGGCGAACGCATTCTCGCCGAACACGAAAACCGGCACATCGGCACCCAACGACAGTCCAAGCTGCATCAAACGTTCGCGCGACAAGTTTAATTGCCACAGGCGATTCAGCGCCAATAAGGTCGTGGCGGCATCCGAGCTGCCGCCGCCCAAGCCACCGCCCATCGGAATACGCTTGTCCAACTCAATGTCAACGCCCTGCGTACAGCCAGTTTTTAGTTGCAGCAGTCTGGCCGCCCTCACACACAGGTCTTGTTCCGCCGGCACTCCGTCCAATACGTTTACACGGCGCACTTCACCATCCTCGCGCAGGGTAAAGCGTAAGGTGTCATTCAAATCAATAAAGCGAAACAGGGTTTGCAGCAGATGATAACCGTCAGCTCTGCGTCCGACGACATGCAGAAACAGATTTAATTTGGCCGGAGCAAGACAAGTTAGGGTTGCTGTTTTTCCCATTCGTCGATCAGCACCGTAATTTCAAAATTATCTTTCTTCATGACAATGCGAGCCGGCAGGCTATCTGCCGCCAATCCGGCATAACGCACGTAACGCACTTCCCAACCGGCTTGCCTCAATAAGGTCACTTGTTTTTTCGCATCGCGTTGAATTTCAGCCGGAGTTCCCTTGGCCGGCAGGCCTACCACCCAATGGGTCATCCAGGAGATTGGCAGAGTCCAGCCCAGCACTTGTTGAGTCAGCGACTCGACATCCTGCGACACGTAAAATCTGCCCTGCGCTTCCAAGGTCGCTCCCTGCACATCGCGGTGAATACGCGCGACAGTCCTGCCGAGCGATTCAAGTATCAACACCTCGTCTTCATCCTCTTCCGGATTGTGCACCCAACGCAACCCGGCAGACGAATTTTCCAAACCGCGCTTGATGGCCACACGCCCGTTAAAAGAAAAAGGCGCATCATATTGTGAGGAGCGCTGCACCGTCTTCATCGACAGATGGTTTACGCAACCGGACAATAATGCCGACACGAGCAACAACAAGCAACACAGCAACCGGGTTAACGTGAACATCGCAAACGACTCCTTTTTTCAATACCCCGGCAAGGGCGTATGCCATACGCCCCTACAAAACAATTCACTTTTGAAATAGAAATCGAATCTGTTCTCATCAGGGAATAAATTTCTTGATCAATGTGCGCAAAGCATCATTTTCCGGATTGGCTTTCATTGCCCCCTGCCAAATCTTTTGGGCCTCATCTTTATTTCCCTGCGCCCACAACACCACGCCTAAATGCCCGGCAATCTCAGGATCTGGATTGGCCGCGAATGCGCGCCGCAAAAATTCCGCGCTTTTATCCAGCTTGCCCAGCCGATAATAACCCCAGCCCATGCTGTCGGTAATCGCCGCATCGCCCGGCTCGATTTGATAGGCTTTTTCGACCAGCTTCATTCCTTCTTCGAGCCGCACATTGCGCTCCAGAAAGCTATAACCCAAGGCATTATAAGCCTGCGCATGATTGGGAGCCACTTGCAACAACTTGCGCAATGTCTGTTCAAATATTTCGGCCTTTCCCAATTTATCCGCCGCCATCGCCATCTCGAACATCAACTGCGGCTGATCGGGCAATGTCTTCAGGGCATCAACGAGTACCTGATACGAGGTGTCGAACTGTTTGGCATCGCGCAGCATCTGCGCCTCAATCAACACCAGAGTTACCTGCTGTTGATCGTCCGTTACCGGTGCGCCTTTTAATGCGACTCGCGCCTCATTCAAGTGACCCTCCTTGTTGAGCAGATAGGCTTCGCGCAAACGGGAGGAATAGACATAGTCACCGTCCTGCACTTCACGATATTGCGCCAACGCGGTGGCATTGTCTTTCTTTGCCTCATTCAATTGCCCCAGATAGTAATGCACGGTACCGGCATCTTTCTTTCCCCGGGCCAAAGTCTCCTGTAATTCTTTTTCCGCGCGATCCAGTTCGCCCATTTGCAGGGAAAGCAAGGCAATGGCAAAAGCCAGTTCGGTATTTTCGGGATCGGCGGTCAGCAGTTTCTGAAATTGCTCGCGCGATTCTGCATAGTGTTTCTGTTCCAGCAGCGCCCGCGAATAGAACAGGCGAACATCTTTATTCTCGGGATGAGCTTCCGAGAATTTTTTCAACAGCTCCAGCGCCTTCACCGGCTCGGCCGCTTGCAACAACTGCACTTCGAACATGGCCGGCATGTCCCATTCCGGACGCAGCAGCACCGCCTGATGTATCTCGCTTAGCGCAAGCTCTTTTTTGTTTGCGGCTGCCGCAAGTTGCGCCACAGCCCAATGCGCCTCCGCCACTTTCGAATAAGGCTTCGCCACATCGGTCAGCCAATCCAGCGCGGCCTCTTTGTCCGGCACATGAATTAACAAAGAGTGCAGCAGCATGAACACATTTCCCGGGCCTTTCGGCGTGGATGCCAGCAAATGCTCCACCTGAGGACGCGCTTCCTGATACTTGCCACCGCTTAATAGCAGCGAGAGCAACATTTGATTCGCCAATGGCGCGGAAGGCTCCAGTTCTTGCCATAGTCCGAACGCTTCCAGCGATTTATCCATCTGGCGCGACTCGAAAGCGAGCTGGGCGGCACGGCGTGCAACGCGAGGATCGCGCGTGGTTCTGGCCAAATCCAAATAAGCCTGAGCGGCCAAATCAGGTCTGCCGCGTTGCTGCGCAATATCGCCCAGCAAAAACTCGTAAAGCATGCGGCTATCCAGTGCCACGTTCGGCAGCGCAACTGTGGGCGGCTCCTGATTCCTTTCTGCATCATTGTTGCCGTCTTGCCCGTTAGCGCTCACCACGGGCTTGGCAGAAGCAGCAGAAGCGTCATCGGCGGTTCTCGGAGCATGCGCGCAAGCACTCAACAGCAAAGGAAGCAAAATTATTTTGCAGTAGAAAGAATTCATTTTATTTGCCTGTTTAAGCTCAAGTGTTTTGGTGTGAGGTCGCATATTAGGTTATATTCATACCAACTCACAACCGTTCAGCCCCAGCATGACTGCACCAATCACATTATCCGCACGCAATCTCAGTCGCCGCTACGGTCAACGCGACATCATCCAGAACGTATCACTCGAACTCAAGCGGGGAGAAGTTCTCGGTTTGCTCGGACACAATGGTGCAGGAAAAAGTACGACGCTGCAAATGCTTACCGGCATCTTGACACCGCACGGCGGGGAAATTGAGATTTGCGGATTCGACTTGCAGCGTCAGCCGGACCAAGCCAAAGCTTGCATCGGCTACCTTCCTGAAACACCACCGCTGTATCGAGAAATGCGCGTGGATGATTTTCTGATATTCGCCGCACGCTTGCATCGGGTACAAAAAAAGCACCTGCATGATTCTTTGGTCGAGGCCAAACAACACTGCGGCTTGCACGAAAGCGGGCAAAAGATCATCGGTACTTTATCCAAGGGCTACCAGCAGCGCGTAGGCATCGCGCAGGCCATCATCCATCATCCGCAAGTTATTGTGCTGGACGAACCGACTGTCGGGCTTGACCCCACACAGATTCGCGATATCCGCACGCTGATCCGCAAATTGGGCGACAGCCAGAGCGTCATACTTTCCACCCATCTGTTGAGCGAGGTGGAAAATATTTGCGACCGCGTGGAGATCATGCAAAAAGGTCGCCTGATCTACGGCGACAGCAGCGTGCGCATGCAGGCATACGGACACCAGCCCGGTTTCGTTGTCACTTTACTGGCACCGCCCCCTTTGAGCGAGCTACAGGGCATCATCGGCGTTGAACATGTCGAGGTGCTTTCCGATACCCGCTTCCGTATCATGCACACGCTGGACACCAACACCAGCGCGGTATTGCTCGCGCTTGCCGCCGAGCGCGGCTGGCAGGCACAACAACTGACACCGATCAAAGGCAATATCGAAGATGTCTTTACGCGCATCACCGAAAACGAGCCCATATGATATTTACCATCGCCCACAAAGAATTCCGCACCCTTTTTTCCGCACCCAGCACTTGGCTTATTCTGGGCGTTCTACAATTTATATTTGCATGGTTTTTTCTGGCTCGTCTCGATGCCTATCTGCAGATACAGACACAACTTGCCATGGTCGCCAACGCACCGGGCATCACGCTGTCTGTTGCAGCACCGCTATTCGGTACTCTGGCACTGGTATTGATGATGCTAATTCCGCTGTTTACCATGCGCTTGCTCGCGGAGGAACGCCGCAATCAAACACTGGCGCTGCTGCTCGCCGCACCAATTTCCAGCAGCCAGATCGTGATCGGCAAATTCCTCAGTCTGGTTCTTTTTCTCGCGCTCATCATCGTGTGCAGCACGGCCATGTTGTTCATTTTAGGCTTGGGCACACATCTGGATTTCGGCCTGCTGCTCAGCAATGCCATCGGGTTATGGTTGCTTACGGCCAGTTATACGGCGCTGGGCCTTTATCTTTCAGCGCTTACCAAACAACCCATCGTTGCCGCCATGAGCGCCATCGCTTTGTCATTCGGCATGTGGTTGATCGATGTCGGTTCAGCCGATAGCGGAAGCGGCTTGCGTACCCTCTCGCCGAGCGCGCACGCCCAGAGCATGAACTCGGGATTAGTTGTTAGCGCCGATCTCATTTATTTTGCTCTATTCATCACCACGCTTTTGTTGCTGACGATACGTCGCGTGAATAACAACCGGCTCTACGCATAATGCCCCGCAAAATGAAATATTTTCGACTGTCCCCCACCCTGCTAAAAAACATCGCCTTTACCCTACTGCTGCTTATTGCCGCAGTTGCGCTGTATCAGTTTTCCGCGCGCTACTCAGCACAATGGGATGTGACTCAAACCAAATTGAACAGTCTGGAGCAAAGTAGTATCAATGCGCTGAAACTGCTGCAAGGCGAAGTCAGAGTCACCGTCTATGCCACAGAGCAGGATGCGAAGCAGGGGGATTTGCGCCGGCTTATCCGCGAATTCATCGCGATCTATCAGCGCTACAAGAGCGACATCACACTCACTTTCGTCGATCCGCTGAAAGAGCCGGAAGCCATGCGCAAAGCGGCGATACAGAACAACGGCGAGTTGGTGGTGGAATATGGCGGGCGCTCCGCACACCTTACCTCGCTGAACGAACAAACACTTTCCAGCGCTTTGCTAGGCTTGGCGCACTCCAAAAATGAATTGCTGATGTACTTGGATGGGCATGGCGAACGCAAACTCGACGGCATGGCCAATCACGACCTTGGCGATTTCGGCAACAAACTGCAACAAAACGGCTATCGCATCGGCAGCCTGAATCTTACTCTGGCGCAAAACGTGCCTGGCAACGCCAGCCTGTTGCTGCTCACTCACCCACAAACGCCTTTGTTGCAGGGTGAGGTCGACAAGATCTTGCGCCACATCGACAGCGGCGGCAACCTGCTGTGGCTGATCGATGCCGAGCCGTTGCGCGGTCTGGAACCTGTCGCAGAAAAGCTCGGTTTGCTGCTTACTCCCGGCATGATCATCGATCCCGCCTCGCAAGACATGAATGCACCGGCGAACTGGACCTTGAGCGCGGGTTATCCGCCGCACCCGGTCACCTTTAACTTTAATCTCATCACGGTGTTTCCGTTCGCACGCTCACTCGGCAGCGAAGAAAACAGTGTCTGGGAACGCCAAACTTTAATCGAGGCCGCACCGCGCGGCTGGGTAAGCCGCAATGCGTTCAAGCCCTCCGACAAACTACGCATCGACAAAAACCATGATATCCCCGGCCCGTTCAGTCTGGCCCTCGCATTGCAACGCAACGTCAACAATAAAGATCAGCGCATCATCATCGTCGGCGGCGCATCATTCCTTGCCAATGCTTATTCTGGCAATGGCGGCAACATCGATCTCGGCATCAATATGATCAACTGGCTGAGCAATGAAGATGCCCTCATCACCACCCAGCCCCGCAGCAATAAAGACGGCATCGTCACGCTGAGCACGCGCGCGCTCACCATCATCAGCATTAGTCTGGTGATCGTAATACCGTTGATACTGCTCATCGCGGGCGGAGTGCAGTGGTGGCGCAGGCGGAGTTAAGGAAACACCAGTTCAAAACAAATCAATACTGCCTGACGCAATCTCTTTCAAAACACCTTCTTTGACCAAGGCATCATAGTGATAAATGCGGTTGCGTCCAGCATCCTTGGCCGCATAAAGCGAACTATCTGCGCGATGTATCACCTCTTGTGGCAACACGCTCGGATCAGCGCCGCTGAAACCGCCGCTGATGGTGACATGCTCCACCTGCGGGAATATAAATTTTTCAACCTTATTGCGGGCGCGCTCAAAAGACAGCGTGGCTGATTCGAGGTCATTGGCAGCGATGATGGCAATAAACTCTTCGCCTCCGAAGCGATACAAAAGGTCTGAATGTCGAAATGAACTTTGTAACAGTCGGGTCACCATGATGAGTACTTCATCACCGATGATGTGACCATAAGTGTCGTTGACCTTTTTGAAGTGGTCAATATCAAGGATGCCCAGCCAGTAAGTTTGCGGCGATGGCTCACGCCGGGTGCTGCCATCATCCGCGTCTTTAAAGCGGGCGGACAGCAGATTCCAGATACGATCCAGATTGGTCTCCAGAGAGTAGCGGTTAAGCAACCCGGTGAGCGGGTCGCGCTGACTGGTGTCGAGAAGTTCATAATAGTTGGTGAACACTTCAAGAACCCCGTGGACAATGGCATCATCAGTGGGTGTTGCTTCCCGATCACGCTGAAAAACAAAATAGCCGCGCAATTCGTTGCCGCCGCGCAGCGGATAACAGATAAGCAGGTCATTATCGAGCTTCCTGCTGCAGGCCTTGCCAAGCAAACGCACATTTTCCAGCAACTCTCGCACGGTGTTCGAAATGTCCTGATCGTTGCTTACTTCTTCAACATGCTCGACAACCCGCTGAACGCCGTTTTTTTCTGTTACCACAGTGCGAGAATGATGCAGCGCTCGTATGACAACGCCGTTGTCATCAACCCGGTAAAGAGATGTTTCAAGCACCCCGAGCAGCGGGCCAAGCGTGCGCAACAAACTCTGCTCCACCAAGTAGGTGTCGCGGATTGCAGTCATCGTGCCCAGTTTTTTTAATACGCCCGGCAAACCCGGTTCGGTGAGTTGATTCGACATCAGTACGCTTTCATGGCAATGGTATGGACTCCACCTCAC
>PLYB01000199.1 GCA_003151655.1 Gallionellaceae bacterium
CGATGATGGCCAGCGTCTCCATCACCGCGCGCGAATAGCGCGCAGGTTTTTGCGGGTCTAAACGCCCGATATAAGCTTGCATTTCTGGACGTGCACGGAAGCGCCACCCGCTGGCCACCCGCGTCAATTCAATGCCGCTATCGGCATACTTTTCTGCGAGCTGCTGCAATAGATCTTCGATGAAACGCGTTTCCAGCGGCGTATCACTGAGTTTTTTCAATTCGGAGATCGACAAGGGTTCCGCTGAAGTCATTAAGGCCGCTTCAAATATCTTTTTAAGTTGCGCGACATCCGGCAATGGCATTTCTTCAGATACGACCGGAGCGAGTTGATTTTCACTCAAGGGTGAGTCGGCTTGTTCGGACATAAATATTCCCCAACGTTTCGGTTTGTGTAATTTCGACCAAAGTTTCTTTGGCCAATTCCAGAACAGCAATGAAGGTGACGACCAGTTGCGGAACACCGCCTGTCTGGTCAAACAAATTTTCAAATAGTTCAAATTCGCCATGCCGCAATTGCCGCAGCAGACGTGTCATTTGCTCGCGTACCGAAAGCTCCTCGCGCCGCACTTTGTGATGCGCATTCACTTTCGTGCGCGTCAGCAAATTTAGCCATGCGGCGCGCAGATCATCCACACTCACACCGGGCAAGCGCTCGACCACGGTGCGTTCGATCAAGACTTGAACCAATTCAAAATCCCGTCCGGCCTGCGGCAAATCATTCAGCCTTTGTGCAGCAAGTTTCATTTGCTCATATTCCAGCAAACGACGCATCAGTTCGGCACGAGGGTCTTCGACTTCCTCCTCGCCCATCTTGGGCGGACGCGGCAACAACATGCGTGATTTGATCTCGATTAACACCGCTGCCATCAACAGATACTCAGCCGCCAACTCCAAACGGTTGCGTTGCATGAGTGCGATGTAGCTCATATATTGCTGGGTCAACTGCGCCATCGGAATATCAAGCACGTCCAGATTGTGCTTGCGTATCAAATACAGCAACAGGTCTAGCGGCCCTTGAAATGTCTCCAGCACCAGTTCCAGCGCATCCGGCGGAATGTATAGATCGGACGGCATCTCCAGCATCGGCTCGCCGTGGATCATGGCACGCGGAATGAGTTGTAGCTCAGCTTGACTCATGAACGACAGTCCGCAATGGGCAATAGGCGGCAAGCCTCTTTAGCAGCAAACGTCATACTATCCAACGCCCCTCTTTAAAATTCTCAACTGAAATCATTAACGCTCTCCCACTCCGGATTTCCTGCCTGCCTGCCGCCATGTTTTTGCTGACGGTTTCTTCAATATCAATAGACTCGCAGTTTAGCTGAACGCAGGGGGCAAATACAGTGGCAATTATTCAAGCTCAACGCGCAAAATTGCCTGCGTCTAGGCAACGTGTCGGGGCGGTATTTATTTTTGACATTGAATAGCGGAAGCTGAACTGACAGCCACTTCGATCAAATCGGGTAGCTATTATAGAAGTTACGACTACTACCAATTAAGAGAGTAACCGAGTCAGCGCCTGCGCTAAATATTGAGGCTCTGACTTCGGCACGTACTCATCCACGCCCACTGTTTTACCGAGCTGCTGATTTGATTCGCTGGATAAGGACGAGTGCATCACCACTGGAATACCGGCGAAGCGTTTATCTGATTTGATATTTTTGGTCAGCATGTAACCGTCCATTTCAGGCATTTCCACGTCGGTCAAAATCACTTGAATCAGTTTCTTCACCGGGACACCTGCTGCGTCAGCACTGGCGGCAATTTGTTGTAACTCTTCCCACGCCTTGCCGCCGTTTACCGCAGAAATGTGTTTCACATTCATTGCTTCTAAAATCTTCTCGATCCGTTTACGTGCCACGGAGGAATCATCTGCAAAAAATACAGTGCGATTAGGGATATCGAGCGAATGCACGCTTTTCTCGATAAAATCATCATCAGTACTAGTCCCGCACGTGTCTGCAAGCACCTTTTCAACATCCATCATCATAACCAGTCGCTTGTCGGATAGCTCGGTTACCGCAGTGACCAGTCCGCCCGTTTGCGAACTCAGCATTTCGGGAGGCACGTGCATTCTGGACCAATCCAGACGCAGGATCGTATCCACCGCTTCGACCAATAGCCCCTGACTCTGTCCGTTGTACTCAGTCATAATCATGATGCTTGGCTTAAAATCGAGCTCTAGGCCGATATATTTCGCCAAGTCAATCACCGGCACCAACATTCCGCGCATGCTTACCATACCTTCCACGGCTCTCGGCATATCGGGGGAACGGGTAATCTCGGGAACGCGCATCACCTCACGCACCTTGAAAACATTAATAGCGTAGGTTTCGCGACGACCGCTGCGGCTATCCAAACCGAGGGAGAACATCAGCACTTCAAGCTTGTTGTTCCCGGCTAAGTTGGTTCGCCCAACAATATCATTAATAAAATCGGCCACGACGTCCCCCGTTTAAGCCTCGCAATGTGCGCGTCCCCTATACTCAGGATGCTGATATTTAGATCTTGTTTTAAGCTATACGCAAATTTTTTAGATGCATTTTATCGCTCTGCGTAATTTTTATTTTACCGATCTGGATTCACGACTTAGCTTATATCGGCGTGCATTAACATTTCTTTAGGACTAATTTATAAAGCTTTTTATTATTTTCGGATCTTAAAATCGGGTCTCAAAGTGCGGCTACGATAAAACGCGTGGCGAAGGGGGATGCTAGCACGAAGAAAGGGCTAGATATATATGCCAAATGGCCTATGTAATATGGGAATAGGTACAATAGGTACAATAGGT
>PLYB01000060.1 GCA_003151655.1 Gallionellaceae bacterium
TACATGCAACCGGATAGCAGCCTGTTGATTTCGATTAACGGACTTGGGGTGCTGGCACTGGGCATACTGCCGGGCACGCTGATGTCGGTATGCGCGGTCTCGGTACAGCAATCGTTGCTGCTGCATTAACCGTATAGTTCGTTCGGTAAATGAAACTCCCGCTGCGGCGGGAGTTTTTGTTTAGGGATAGTTGAGCGGGGGCTCGCTTTGCTCCTCCCCTGACAAGGGGAGNNGGAGGCTGGGAGGGGTTAGGGTTTGCTTGTGATGAAAGATTGAAACCAAACCCCCTCATTCCCCCTTGTCAGGGGGACGCTCACTTGTTCATTGCTTCCAATTGAAATTATTGGTTCCGGCTCGCTCAGTTTATTGGAGGCTGTAAATGGATTTAACAGAAACACAAATCGACACCGCTCTGGTTTACGACGGTAATTTTATTCAGGTGTACAAAGACCATGCCCGTTTACCGGACGGCAGCATCGGCATGCGCGAATACATCAAACATCCCGGTGCCGTGGCCGTTCTCGCGCTGTTGGACAACGGCAATCTGGTGATGGAGCGCCAGTTCCGTTATTCACCCCGTCAGGAATTTATTGAAATACCCGCCGGAAAAATAGATCACGGCGAAGAAATATTGCTGACGGCGCAACGCGAATTGCTGGAAGAAACCGGTCATGTTGCTCGTGAGTGGATTCACCTCACCACAGCGTGGCCATGCATCGGCTTCTCCGACGAAAAGATTGAATATTTTTTAGCGCGCGGCCTGACGCATCAAGGTCGCCAGCTAGACGAAGGCGAGTTTCTGGAAGTCTTTGAGCTGTCGCTTGCTGAGGCTATCGAGTGGATTCGGCTAGGTAAAATCACCGATAGCAAAACCATCGTCGGCTTGTTCTGGCTAGAGAAATATCTCAAGGGCTGGGGTGAGTAATTATTGATCCTTGACGCACCAATATAACGCATATTTATGGTGCATTATTTATGATCGCGCACCAGTATGGTGATTAATTTCCCATGCAAGAGTTAAGTAAATAAAAATAACTATATTATTCAATGTGTGTAATGGCTGGCATGAGGTTTGCATATGTTTTGCCGGATTGCACTCTATTGGGGAATGTATGGAAAATTTGAAGTACGGAAGTGATGCATTATTTATCCTGTTGGGCGCTATTATGGTGCTCGCGATGCATGCGGGGTTTGCATTTTTGGAACTGGGCACGGTGCGCAAAAAGAATCAGGTCAATGCACTGGTAAAGATACTCACTGATTTTGCAATCTCAACACTGGCTTATTTTTTCATCGGTTACAGCATTGCTTATGGCGTGAACTTCTTTACCGGCGCAGAAGATCTGGCGCAGAAGAATGGCTATGAGTTGGTGAAGTTCTTTTTCCTGCTCACATTTGCTGCGGCGATTCCGGCCATTGTCTCCGGCGGTATTGCCGAGCGAGCCAAATTCAATCCGCAACAGGCGGCAACTTTTATGTTGGTCGGTTTTGTCTACCCGTTCTTTGAAGGCATCGCTTGGAATCACCGGTTCGGCGTGCAAGACTGGTTGAACGCTACCTTCGGCGCGGAGTTTCATGACTTTGCCGGTTCCGTAGTGGTGCATGCCGTTGGCGGCTGGATCGGTTTGGTGGCGGTGATTCTGCTCGGCGCGCGACGCGGGCGTTACAAAGACGGGCGTGTCTCTGCGCATCCTCCTTCAAGTATTCCCTTCCTCGCCTTGGGGGCATGGATATTGACGGTCGGCTGGTTTGGCTTCAACGTGATGTCGGCTCAAGAGATCGGCAAGATCAGTGGCTTGGTCGCGGTCAATTCGTTGATGGCAATGGTCGGCGGCACGCTGGTGGCGTTATGGCTCGGCAAGAACGACCCCGGCTTTGTGCATAACGGCCCCTTGGCAGGACTGGTGGCAGTGTGCGCAGGCTCAGACCTGATGCATCCGATGGGCGCGTTGATCGTTGGCTGTATCGCGGGCGCATTGTTCGTTTGGATGTTTACGCTCACACAGAACCGTTTCAAGATCGACGATGTGCTCGGTGTATGGCCGTTGCATGGTTTGTGCGGGGCGTGGGGCGGCATCGCTGCGGGTATTTTCGGTAGCAAAGCGTTGGGAGGCGTCGGTGGAGTCAGCTTTATGTCGCAACTTATCGGCACATTGCTCGGTATCGGCATAGCTGTGATTGGCGCTTACATTGTTTATGGAGTGCTGAAGAAAACCGTGGGTCTTCGCCTGAGTGCCGAAGAGGAGTTTAACGGCGCCGACTTGAGTATCCATAAAATTAGTGCGACACCTGAGCGCGAGTCGGGCTGGTAAAGTTTACTGATGGGAAACAATAAAGTCTGTCGGGTTGTAATAAAGCCTGTCGGAATAATCTGCCCATCTCAACTGGACTTGACGGAATTAGGACGATTTAATTAATTGGAAATATGGAGTTTAACAATGGAAGGTAATGTTGCGTTGATTTTGCTGTGGGTTTGTTTGATAGGATTTCTTGGAACGCTGATCTACCTGCACAAGAGAAAATATTTCCCTAAATAATTCAGGAACATGATGTGATAGAGAAAATAGAGCTTGTCTGATGGTGTTAACACTGCAGTTTCGAGTAAATTTATTCTATTTCATTTACCGATGATTCTGCATTTGGGTTGAACTTAGCATGCAATTTATTCAAGTACGCTTTGGAAGCTCAGGAGGCTGCTAAAAGGAGACAGATGGCTTGGACTATTCGGCATGCC
Source organism: Gallionellaceae bacterium (assembly GCA_003151655.1). Lineage (GTDB taxonomy): Bacteria > Pseudomonadota > Gammaproteobacteria > Burkholderiales > Gallionellaceae > PALSA-1006. Next base: position 2,735 of record PLYB01000060.1, read on the forward strand.
AAGTTAAACAAATCGAAGGTACAACGTAATGTTTCAGTTGCCAAACCTTTGGATGATGAATCCAAGTAGGGATAACCTTCACATAGGTTTCGCTCCACTCACTTGCATAATTCTGGCATTGCCTTTATTGACATTCCCTAAAGTAGACTCGCAAACTCTCTGGAAATATAATCAACGACCAGCCGCACTTTTGGCAGGTAGCGGTGACGTTTGTGACACACCAGATATAAATAGCCGACCGCACTCGGACCGAGATCGATATCAAGTTCCTGCAATTCGTTCATGTTGGGATAATGATGAAAACCCTGCGGCAATATCATCGCTCCCAGCCCAGCCTTGCAAGCAGCCATCTGCACGATAAAATCGTCCGAGGTAAATGCGGGTTTGAAGTTGGGTATAGCCGCGCTTAATTCCTGATTGGTTTGCAGACCCTCATAAGGTGCTGCCCAACATATCCAATCCAAATCGGCCAGACGCGGATGCGGCGATAGCTGTGCCGCATAGGTTTTATTGGCGTAGACGCGCATAGCGCTGAAAACTTCATCCACACACACCAGACCGCATCGGTCGGTTTTTCTGTGCGCAACGATAAATCGGCCTCACCTCGCCCGAGATTCAGCAACTCGACACCGGACAACACTTCGATCTGTATCTGCTGGTGTTGCCGACGAATCTTCGCCGCCAAAGGAACAACCAATTCATAAGCGATGCCGGGCGGTGCCGCAATGCGCACCTTGCCTTCGGGCAAATAAGTTTGTTTTTTGATACTGAGTTCTGCTTCGTTCGCCCATTCGTCCATGCGCTGTGCTGCGGGTAACAGTTTTTGCCCCGCCGCTGTCAGCACCGAACCCTGGCTTTGCCGATCAAACAGCGCCTCACCCACGGCTTCTTCAAGCTCGGCTATGCGGCGGCTCAAAGTGGGTTGGCCCAATTTCAACACGCGCGCCGCGCCGCTCAGGCTGCCCTGCTCATGCACCGCCAAAAATAGTTTTAAGTCATCCCATTTTAAATTCATGTTCTCATCCGAAGTAACAAACCCATCCGAATATGGATAGCGCCATTCACATTTAGCCAATTGATAGGCGATATTTGGATATGCGAGTATAGCCAAACTTTACCGAGGTCATCATGAAAACAACTCTCACCCTCTTGAACTGCACGCTAATTTTGTTGTTACAAGGCTGCGCGCTATCCAGTCATCCCGTCGCCAACACTACATTGGACACCATAAGATGAGCCAGCCTCATATTCTCAATCCTCCTGTGCGTGGGCAATGGGCAATAATGAATCCACCAAGCCACGCAAAACTCGCATTCGACTTCTTGGCTGTTGATGATAACAAGTCGCCTTACAAAGATGTGAGTCTGCTCCGCCACATCGCCACCACCATAACGGTCGAGAACACCTTGGCATGGGATCAACCCGTTTTCTCGGTTATGGATGGTACTGTAGTCGCGGCAAGCGATGGTGCGGCGGATAGAGAGCGCATCAGTATGGCTCGTGACCTTTTTCGGCTCATGCTATTTGGCCCGAAAATGGTTCCACCGTTCTCGGCCTTGGGAGGAAATTATGTCATTCTGAAATGTGGCGACATATACCCGCTTTATGCACATCTTAAAAAAGGTTCCGTCTGTGTGCGCCCCGGCGACATCGTGCGCAGCGGTGATCTTTTGGGTAAAGTTGGAAATTCAGGGTCTTCACTTCAACCTCATTTGCACTTTCAAGTCATGAATTCCCCCGAACCTTTCCCTCTATTCAAGAACCTTGTGCCCTTTGTAATCTCCGCCGCAAGCAGACGAAGCGAGAAACAATGGGAGCCAGTCATCTGTGGAGCATTAAAAAATGGCGACCATCTACAGTTGTAATGTGCCGATGGTGTCCAACCCTCCGCTCAAGCGGAACCGATCCAATTGGAAACCATCAACAGCGCCGATTGGTCTGTTCCTCTGGCGGGTTTGTTGAATCTGAATAGACCGGCTGCGATTGAAGCCGGACTGAAAGATCGCGATGAACCTATCCAAGTGTAACTTGCCCATAACTTCAATTAATATGTACGAATGGATATAACTAAAACGATGGTAGGTTAAGGAGTCCCATAAATACAACCTGACAACGGTGCAAAACAGATGGCGATCTTAAGGATTTGAAAAGGTTGGGGCGATTAGGATGCAACCCTCACGTTAAATATCCAATACGTGTTTCGAGGAATGAAATTTTTTTGATATAACTTTTAGCATAAGAAAGGATTGCAAATGAAAAAAATTATTCTGGCTGGTGTGGTAATAACTGGCATTGTGGGATCAATAAGCGCTTTTGCGGATGACAGTGGATGGTATGTGGCCGGTGGTTTTGGAGGCGCTCTTACCACGCCTCTTGATTTAGATACGCAAAACACTTTGATAGCTGCAGGGGATTCTAAGTTTACAGCTAGCTCCAATAACGGCAGCACTATTTCGTCCAGAGTGCAGGCCGGTTATCAAATAAATAGTGGTTTCGCAGTAGAGGCTGGTTACGTCAATTTGGGTAATTATTCGTATTCTGCAACGGGGGGAAATCTGTCTTCACCTTATTCCTTTTCCAGCACAATTTCTGCTTCGTATTTTGATGCGGTCGGTATTATGCCCCTCGGTGCCACTCGGTGGAGTGTTTTTGGCAAAGTGGGTGTCGCTCATACAAATTCTACAAGCATGGCCGGAGTAGCACCATCTTTTGCTGGTGCATCGAGAACGGGGTTTACCAGTGGCGTGGGTATAAAATACGAGTTCGCTAATGGTATTTCAATTCAGTATGAAGCGGATAATTACGATGTCGGTTTATCTGCCCCTGTAGCTACAGGATTTTATAGTTTGGGATTTAAGTTTTAATCTCGCATCATTCAGTTACCCAAATAACAAACTACTTGTAATTTATAGGGGGGGATGAAGAAAAGAAACTCTGTGCGGTTGGCATTGCTCCAGAAGATACCGTAGCGAGGACAGTAACGACCGGCAAAATATAACCCTTAGTGATCATTCGATGTCAAAATCTGACTGCCTTATAGCAGCCATTCACCAAGGGTGAAGAAGATGCCTTTACTTGGATAGATATATGGCGTGAAGCAATGAACGATTCACATTTGCCTGAACAAATGTGCATAACTTTTGCTCACGGCAACAGTATCTGATCTATCTCGAAAATTTAGTGATACCTTGCCCAATAAATCATGCTTTGCAGAAACCACCTGTCGCACATTAACAACTGTTGAGCGATGTATTTGCCAGAATTGTTCTGGGTCTAATTGAGAAATAAGCTCCTTGAGTGGCGTGCGGAGTAACAACTCGGTATCACGTATGTAGACCGCCGTATATTTGTCGGCAGATTGAAAATAGCAAACCTCATCCACGGCAACCATTCGTACTGTTTGCCCGACTTGAGCACGTAACCAACTCAAGGTATGCGGCTTAACTGTTGTAGCCAATAGTTTTTGCAAGCGAGCCAACATAGCATCGGGTGCTGCATCGCTACGCTGCTGCAAGCGCTCGACACAGCGCGCCAGTCGTTCATCACTCACTGGCTTGAGTAGATAGTCCACCGCAGCCTGCTCGAAGGCTTCTACCGCATGATCGTCGAAGGCGGTGACGAAGACCACGCGGCAATCATTTGAGTCTGCCCGTGCCGCATCCAGCCCGCTCTGTCCCGGCATCCGAATATCGAGAAAGGCTATATCCGGATTGATCGCTGTTAACGCTTCAGCAGCGGCAAAGCCGTCATGCAGCACGGCAACAATTTCCAACTCAGGCCATAGCTGAGTCAGACGGCGGCGCAAGTCTTCTGCGAGATGCAGTTCGTCGTCGGCAATGATGGCTCTCATTTCGGCAACTCCATTAATGCACTCACGCCACCGCCCGCTTTGTTCTCCAGTACCAGCTTGCTCGCATCGCCAAACAGCGTTGCCAGTCGTTCTCGCACGTTTGCCAGCCCTGTGCCACCTACCTCATCTCCGATCAAACCCACACCGCTATCGCTTACTTCGATGCGCAATGTTGCAGCGCTGCTGTCAGCACGAATATCAATCACGCCGCCACCGATCTTGGGTTCGATACCGTGGCGCACGGCATTTTCCACCAGCGGCTGTAGCAGCATCGGCGGAAAGGAACGCAGACGGTCAGCATCAGCCACCGCAATATTCCAGTGCAGACGCTCGCCGAAACGTATCTTCAATATCTGCAAATAGTTTTCCAGCATATCCAGCTCATCACCCAATGTGGTGTGGTCACTGCGCGCCCTAGCCAATGCCACGCGCAGCCAATCGTTCAAGCGCTCCAATAGTTTTTTCGCCAACGCAGGATCGCTGTCGATCAGGCTGCTCACATTCGCCAGCGTATTAAACAAAAAATGCGGCTCAATCTGCGCTTGCAGCAATTTAAGATGCGCTTCGATCTCGCGTTTCTCACTTTCGCTCTTGAGTAATTTGCGATGCTTTATTTCTGCTTCGATACGCTCGTACAGCAAAAAAGTGATGCTGCCGATAAGCCCGAAGAAAAGACCCAGCACCATCGTTGGAATGACATATTCGCTGCGCCAGCCGCCTTCGCCGCTAAGCGCAAACGCCAGTGTCATACCTAGCGCTACACTGGCGGGTAGCGAAAAGCACATTATCACCCAGCGCTTGAATGAATTTTTCAGGCGAAAGAAGATTGTCGCGCCGACGATCATCACGGAAAAACCGATGCATTGGGAGTAAATAAAGTTGGTCCAGAACCGATGGTTCGGGTCGAACATGGATAACACGCCAGCTATGGCGGTGTTGAAAATGAGATTGGCGATCAGGTATGACAGAATTTTTTTCATGGGTTAATTATCCGTCGGTATTTACGGCAGGGCAATTATAATTCCGAGCTCTTGAATCGCACCTCGGAATTGGGAATCTATACTGAAAAAATTTCTTGCTTATCAAAAAGCCCAACCGAAAAACATACCCGATGCCGTGTGCGTATTAGTACTTGTTTGTTGGTCTAAATAATCGCTAACAGTACTACTCTCGGAAGCAGAAATACTTTTGTCTAAACTATTTCTAATTAAATGTGCACGTCCAATAACAGCTGAAAAATTCAATCCGTTTTGCCAAAACCATTGGTACCCTAACCATGCTGCAGTATCAATAAAGGTGACATTTGCAGTGGAACCAGCTACAGAACTGTATTCACTGCTTTCTGCTCCGACAAGCGCTTCTACAAAGAATCCATTTCTCAGCGACCCATATGGTGAATATCTCATTGGGATAAGGATTCGATTAAATTTATTCGTGACCAAGCTATTCATGACCATGCTTCCACTTACAGAATCAGGACGATCCTGACGATTTGCACAGTCAATAGCTGGCATTACGCCTAGAGTAATCACTTTGGTGATGGCAACATCAGCTCTAAATTGATTGCAATGAGTTGTTAGGTCTGGAGCAACTGAAAAATTTATTATGTCCTGTGCAAAACAAAAAGTCGTTTGAAAAAGTAAAACCACAGTAACCAATAAGTATTTCAATATTTTCATTGCCCCATTCTCCATTCCGAGTTGCACACACGCAGCCAAGCACAACTATAAAAACATAGCCGAAAAAGAAATAGCGAAATGCGACGAAACGCCGAAATCGGGGGGTGAACTGCTTAGGCGGTGTCTTAATCTGTCGGCGCGCGTTCACGAGCGACGGCGAGCAATGGTCGCCAAGGCAAGCAACAGGAACCCGATAGCGATGGCTGCGGGCCAGTCGCCCAACAATGTGTACAGCGTCGAATCTGCTGCGTGGGCACCGTGCCGATGATGATGCCTTCGTTTGCCTCCCAAGCCCCCAGACTGGCTCGCACCCGACCATAGGCGTCGAACATCATTGAGGTTCCGTCGCGAACCGGACGCACAACCGACATGCCGCCCTCGATGGCGCGCACGCGCACCATGAGCGAGTGGTGCGGATCGATGCCACGCCAATCGCCACCCGGAACCATGACCACGCCAGCACCGCCGTTGGCATGCTCACGCGCCAGAGCGGGGAAATCATAGTCGTAACAAATAGCTCCGGCGGCACGGCCCCACGGGCGCGCCAGCACCCGAATGGGCGCGACCCCCTTCAGTATTGGCTCGGTGGGCACAGGGTGGTGTTTCCGGTATACCTCAACGATTGCACCGTCCGGCCCGACCCATTCGTTTTATCATCGATGAGCGGGGGGGGGTTTTGCAGCTGCACGCCGTAGGCCATGACAAAGTCGATTCCGTGGCGGCGCGCAAAATCGCTTCCACGTACACGTATTGCTGCTTCAGCATCGGGGTTGACCAAGGTAGCAGCTTCGCTCCAGACCACGATTTGTGCGCCGCGCTGCGCCGCAGTTTCGCTGCGTGCGAACAAGTCTTCGGTGTTCGCCGACAGTTTGGCTGCGCTTGGCATCTCCGGGCCAAGGCCACGGCGCGCAACTTCTTCCGGGCTCAAGACAATCGGAATCTTGCGCGGCTCGCGCACCGGATGCATGTGCCTCATTAACTCGGGCTGATCGAGCGTGCTAGCGAAGAAGAACTTTAATCCGGTAATCGTGGCGTTGACTGAAATCGCCGACGTGCCGTGATCGACCAAGTACATCTGATAACGTCGCAAATCTTCGGCCGTGGCGGTATCCGGCGATCGGCCTAGCCAGCCATAAAATCGGCTGACGGTGCGGAGATAACCGCGCTGGGTCTTGGGGGCAAGTTTGCGCATCCGCATGTCGTCAAGAAAGCGTTGGCGCAACGGACTGAGGGTGGGGCTCGTTGAGTTCATAATGCTGCTCCTATCGAAAAATGAGGCGGATTGCCTCAATTCTCAACATAAGCAGCGGTGCGCTTCTGTCAACTATCTTAAAACATGAAACCGGTGCGCTCATTACCGCGCGAGCGGTTTAGTCCTTGGCCGAAAAGCAGAAGCTTTGTTAGGCCAGTCTGATCAACCAATGGGGTGTGTCATGTCGGTCACCACAGGCCGTTTTCGTGCAATTCGATTTTGCATTGCAAAAATCGTGAGCAAATTGGAAAGCCTCAATATGACAATGTACGTTGTCATACCAAGTCTAAAGTACTACAGATAAGTCTAAAGAAATACGCGGCGTCTTTACGCCTTGCTTATCGTCACGGGAGGGGACAGCTTTAGCTCGGCTGTGTATATACCATCCTTGAGAGTCACTGCCAGAGCGGTGGTTTTTTGAGGTAGCAGCAACTTGATCAAATTCAAACCTTGGCCGTTGGCGGAAGATTGCTGTGAGCTGGCATCAAACCGATTGGCAATAGTGACGATAGTATCAGTTCCGCTCATTTTTAATCTGATTGCAGCTACGCTGTTCGCAATTCGATGCTTGCAGGCATTGGTGTATAGCTCATTCAACACCAGTGCGATTGGCACCGATTCTGCGCTGCTAAGAAAAATGGCAAACTTCAGTTCGTTTTTGTATGAGGATTTAATGCCGGATGCTTCAACGATGCTTGTCATTAGCTTGTCCAGATCAACATCTTCCGATGTTCCTTGAGCTTGCAAACCGTGAATAATCGCAATCGAACTTATCCGCCCGACGATAACCTTGATCACGTCGTCCAATTCCGGATGGTGAATCGAGTGCTGCTGGAGTAACCCCAGTACGCCTTGCAAGTTGTTCTTAATGCGATGGTTGACTTCACGCACCAACGCGTCCCGCTGTATTCTAACTTCAGTTAAGCGCTGCTCTTCCCGATTAATTTGCTCGGTAATATCACGCGCGAAGCCGGTGGTGCCCAGCACGATATTATTTTCGTCAATGACCGGCGTTTTGATCGTTTCTATCCAGTATTTTTTGTTTCCGTTCTGCAATGACTCTTCTATGCGTTTTGGCTGTCTGCTAGATATTACTTCACTCTCTATAACGCGGTACTTCTCCGCCCTTTCCTGGGGCCAGATATCGAAATCGGTCTTGCCGATGATGTGTTGCATATCTTTCGTCTGGAGATAATCAACATAGGTCTTATTCACCTGCATGTAGCGGCCATCGGCATCTTTCAGCCATGCCATATAGGGCGAGTTATTCAAGATGGCGCGCATGCTCACATCACTCTTGCGCAACCGATGATTCAAGGCGGTTAGTTCATCTGCAAATTTGCGCAATTCTTGACGATCAAACTCCATCTCTTCTTGCAACTGCAGCACACGTTGTCCGGCACGCAGTCTGGCTATTAACGCTTTGGGGCTAACGGGCTTGGTCATGTAATCATTGGCGCCGGCCTCAAACGCCTCTATCTGCCTGTCCGTTCCGGCCTGCGCAGTCATGATAAATACATAGATATTGCGCCAGGCGGAATTTTGCCTGAGTGTCTTGCAAAATTCGATCCCGTCCATCTCGGGCATAATCCAATCAGTGATGATGAATTGTGGCGCAAATTTATCAATCATCCGCAGCGCTTCGACCCCATTGCTTGCCGTACGTACCGTATGTCCGGATTTTTCCAGAAATGTTTTTATGATCAATAACGTCGCTCGGTCATCGTCTACCAGCAAGATGCGCAATTTATAAAACGTTCCCGTACTGCCGGGCTGCTCATCCGCCGAATCAAGCATGCCGGGAGTCAGTGGTTCAGCTTCAAATAATTCCGCAAAAGGAGGCACCTCAGTCGAATGGGTGCCACATAGCTTGCTCCATTCGTGCCACTGAGCAACAGATTTATCGGCAATGCTGGCAAGCAACTTTAACTCGAGCCCCCGTTGGGTAGCGATCAAGATCAGCTTGGGAATCATTTTGCGTCGATGCGGCTCGGGGGCCAGACACAAGCGGGCAAAATAGTTAGCAATGTGCAAATTGTTCAATAAATGCCATCCCCGGCTATCCTCAACCAGGCTGCTCTGGCTTGGATTTTCGTGATGCAAGACAATCTCCTGAAATACCTGCGGCATGCTCCAGTCTGCCAGCATCGCCTGCGTCAACTGATTGTGATCAAATTCGAACTCGGCGAGTTCAAGATTGACGATGCCGGGTTCATCACTTGCCGCGCTGTCGTCGAGAATGCGGGCGTATTCCTGCGGGTAGGCTGAAGCCAAGGCTAATGAGCCGATTTGCCCGAGCAATCCGAGCGTAAATATTTCCTCAGGGGCACCGATGCCATTTTCCAAAAGCAAATTTTGCGCAGTAATTGCCGTCAGTAACGAACGTGCCCAAAAATTAGCATAATCGAATTTTTGGCAAGTTCCGTTGCGATTATTCTCAATAAGCGACAAGCCCAATACCAGTTGCCTTACGGAGCTAAAGCCCAAAACCGAGACGGCATCTACAATGGATACAATCGGGCGCGCTTGGTATGCCACGCGCGAATTAGCTACTTTGATAATCTGACCGGATAAAGCGGGATCTGACTTGATTACCTGAGCGACCTCTTGATTCGTTACATCGTCCTTGCGAGTTACCTCAATTACCCGCATGGCTACGCCCTGCGGTGAAGGCAAACTGCCGCTCGCTTTGATCTCTTCGAATTTGGAACGAATAAGCATTTATATTATCCAGTCTGTTTATAACGTTCATAATGACTTCGTTGAACGGCGATACTGATTGCTGTAATCCGCGCATTTTGGCACGAACTATCAAATAAATTATCCAAATTGATAATTCAAGTTCTATGTTGTGGAAGCCGCTCGCCCCCAGTACAATGTTCAAAGCAAAGCGGGTCAATTCATGATGCAATTTTATTCCAGCATCCTCAAAGTGATCGTACTGAATGAAAAAAATATTAGTTGTTGATGATGATCTGGTTGTACTTGCCACTTTGAGCATGGGGCTGAAACAAGCTGGCTATCAGGTATTTCAAGTTGGCGATGGTGCAGCAGCGATTCAGGTCGAGTTACTCGAAAATCCCGACTTGGCAATTCTAGATATGCGCATGCCGGGCATGAGCGGCTTAGACGTTGCAAAAGTTTTGCACGAGCGGGGGCGTACTCCGTTTATTTTTCTTTCAGCCTTCAATGATGATGAAATTGTGAAGGCCGCAGCCGAATCTGGTGCATTAGGCTATCTGGTTAAACCGATTGAAATCTCCCGCATTGTTCCGGCCATTGAGGTGGCCATGGTACGCCACGACGAGCTGTCGAAAGTGACAAATAACAGTATCAATCTGATGGACTCGCTCAATAAAAACCGTGAAATTGACGTTGCCATCGGATTGTTGATGGAACGTTACGCTATCGACCGAGCCAGCGCTTTTGATGCCATGCGCGAATACGCCCGATGCAATCGCTGCAAGGCATTCTCTGTGGCACAACGTTTAATTGATGGCGAGCGTCTTGAACTAAAGTTGAAATAGTGATGTATTAACCATTCCGCTACATATCCAGTTATTAGTTTTTGCTGGACTTTTTTACTCCTCCATATATAATTAAACGATAAAGCAACCTGAACCCCGTTGCTCCTACACTGCCCCAGAGCAGAAATTCGAGGAGCGTAATATCATGGGGTTGCAAACCAGACACTCAAAAAGCATTAGCAACGAGCTCACGTCGGCGCAGCGCCAGCGGGTAGTTTGTCGTGCGAGTTCCCTGTTTGTGTTATCTCCGGCATCGCTTCAGTTTCCCCCTGTTTTTCTGAATCTACCTATACCGATTTCGAGTCTGGCAATGCCCTGCATCTTCCATGATGTCAAAGCAATGCTGATGTCGCGAATCAATGGCTTGTTCAGGCAGCGTTGCAGTAATACCAAACTTGTAATTGGAATATAGCAATGAAAATCAATCCGTAGCTTGCTATATAAATCACGATTGAATAGAAAAACAATAGTTGTACCTTTGGAGAGAGAAAATGTTTAATTCGCTATCACTCAAGAGAAAGCTTTTTCTCCTGGAAGCCACGTCATTTACCATGTTTTTGCTGATGGTCATCTTCGGAATAATGCAGATGCATAACTCGAAGGAGGATGGCAAAGATAATCTCGTGCGCCTTCATGCCGACATTGATGCAATGAGTCACATCGAAACGATGAACATCGCTTTTCTTAAAGAGGTGAAACTTGCGAAAGATGTCTGGATACGCGGTGGCGATCCGGCAAATCAAAAAAAATATCGTGGTGAATTTGTCGATCAAGCCGATCAGTTTGAAAAGAACAGGCTCTCCGCACTGGACATATTACAAAAATCATCAACAGATCAAAAAGGTTTGGATGATTTCATCGCCAGACTAAATACGTTAAGCGGTGAGCATCAATCGCTAAGTGGAAAATACCTCGCGCAAATCGACGCGCACGTCAGCACCGCAGATTCCGATGCCAGAGTGGCAGGAATTGACCGGCCATTGACTAAAATGGTTACGGAGTTGCGCAATGATTTTTCCAAATTCGTAGAAGAAAAAAATCTGGAAAAAATCAAGCTTGCGCAAGAAAGTTATGAGCAACACAGGAATGCCATGATTGTGTTGGCATTTGTTGCATTGTGCTTGTCTGTGTTTTTGAGCAAGCTCATCGTACGCAGTGTGTTGCAACAATTGGGAGGAGACCCGCAAGAGGTTGCCCAGATTATCCACGTTATGGCATCTGGAAACTTTACTCTGGTGCCTCACAAAGCTCCTGCCGAAGGTAGTTTGTTGGCCAGCACTTATGGGATGCAAGCCCAATTGCGGTCAATGATTGAAACCACCAAAAACCATACACATGACTTGATTGACATGGCGCATAGCTTTGCCGCCGCCGCCAAACAGATTTCGCAAAGTGTCAATCATGAAGCTGATTCCGTGTCGAGCATGGCAGCAGCGATTGAGCAACTGAGTACTTCTTCAATGCACATATCGCAACAGGGGGATGATGCGAAGGCAATAGCTACCAGTTCGCGCCAAAGTGCCCAAGACGGGGCTTCTATCATCAATAAGACAGTGTCCGGTTTGTTGACTGCCGCACAAGAAATCGAAAGCGCCTCAAAAGATGTTTCTCATCTGGGGGACGACGCTTCGCGCATCAATGATGTGGTCAACGTTATCCGCGATATAGCCGATCAAACAAATTTGCTGGCATTGAATGCCGCTATTGAGGCTGCGCGGGCAGGTGAGCAAGGCCGCGGGTTCGCTGTCGTCGCGGACGAAGTTCGAAAACTGGCCGAGCGCACATCGAATGCCACGACTGAAATAAATCAAATGTCTGCGAATATCGGAGATGTGGCCAAAAATGCATTGAACGGTATGGCAAAAGTAGTCAATACGACAAGAGAGGGTGTGGCGGATGCCGAATCGGCACAATCATCAATAAGCAACATCCAACATAGTTTCGGCGAGGTTTCCAGAGTAATCGACGAGATTTCAAATTCATTGGCGGAACAAAATGCAGCATCCAACGATTTGGCTGGAAACACAGAGCGTATCGCTCAAATGGCCGAAGAAAACTCAAGTGCCGCAAAAAGTCTATTGGAGTTGGCTCAGGATCTTGAAAGCAAGGCTGGGCAAGTTAGGAGCACGGTGGAAGTTTTCAAGGTCTGATATATCGCTTTTCTCGGGTTTCGGTTTTACTATGCCATTGCATTTTAATGCGTGACCATGGCCGCTACAGATAATTTGGAAAGATTATAAATATGTCCGAATTGTTAAAAAATATTGATGCGCGCANNAGCTGGCGGGGAACAACAAGCTGGAAATCTTGATGTTCACACTGGGTGTAGATAATCGCAGTGATCGGCGCGAGACTTACGGTATTAATGTATTCAAGGTACGCGAGGTGATGCGCGTGCCCGAGATTACCCAAT
>PLYB01000092.1 GCA_003151655.1 Gallionellaceae bacterium
GCATCTTGTCGTGGATGGCATTCAATACGGACATGTCGAACAGGCCGCGACCGATGCCGGACTGGTTGGTGGCGACGACCACGCGATAGTCGGATTGACACAGGCGGGCGATAGCTTCGAGACTGCCGGGAATGGGCTTCCATTCCTCCGGATTTTTGATGAACTGGTCGGAATCAAAATTGATAACGCCGTCGCGGTCGAGNNAATCTTTCACCACAGAGACACAGAGACACAGAGAAAGGCAAAACCGAGCTGCAAGCAAGGTTTGACTTCCTCCATGAGGCGAACCGAACATACCGATTCAGCCGCCGTTGTTTTTCTCTGTGTCTCTGTGTCTCTGTGGTTCATGTTTTTTTGATTTAAGCCGCCAACTTGGAAATGTCTGCCACTTGGTTCATCATTTCGCCCAGTTGTTGCAGTAGCGCGGCGCGATTCATGCGCACGGTTTTATCTTCGGCCATCACCATTACTTTTTCGAAGAAGTCGTCAATGAACGGCTTGAGTGTTACCAGTGTTTTCAGGCTCTGACCGTAATCGCCGCGATCAAAATGGCTTTGTACGGAAGGAGCAATTTCCTGCATGGCGGCAAACAAACTACGCTCCGCGTCGTCTGTCATCAGTTGGGTATCGATTTTGGCATCGCTCATTGCCGTTCCCAGTTCTTCCTGATTTTTGCGGATGATATTTTGCACGCGTTTGTTGGCGGCGGCGAGATCCTTGGCAACCGGCAATGCCGCGAAGGTGCGCACCCCCAGCAAGCGCGGCAGGGCTTCATGCAGGCGGCCAGCCACGGTGTAGAGCACGGCTTCGATGTGCGATGGCTCGAAATTGCGATCACGCAAATAGCCGCGCAGTCTGTCCAGCATGAATACTTCCACGTCTTGGGCGACCGTGGCGCTCAACATTCCGGACGGGAAGTTTTCCGCCGCCATTTTTAGCAGTGATGGCAAGGGCAAATCGAGCGGTGTCTCAATCAGAATACGCAACACGCCGAGTGCGTGGCGACGCAGGCCGAAAGGATCTTTATCGCCGGTCGGAATTTGCCCGATGCCATAAATGCCGAGCAGGGTTTCCAGTTTGTCGGCCAAGGCCACCGCGCAGCCAATTTTGCTTAGGGGCAAGCTGTCTCCGGCAAAGCGGGGGTGGTAATGCGCTTCAATCGCTTCGGCCACCTCTGCTTTTTCGCCATCGTGCAGCGCATAGTAGTGTCCCATCACGCCTTGCAATTCGGGGAATTCCCCGACCATATCGGTGAGTAAATCGGCCTTGCACAAACGTGCCGCCAGTTCAGCATCAGCCTTGTCTGAACCGAGCCGCTTGGCAATGCCGCCAGCCAGCGTGGTGATGCGCGCCACGCGTTGTAATTGCGAGCCCAGCTTGTTGTGGTAAACCACGTTGCCAAGCTTAGCGACACGTGACTCCAGCTTTTGCTTGCGATCCTGATTGTAGAAAAAGCGCGCATCGGCCAAACGCGGACGCACCACGCGCTGATTGCCGCCGATGATCTGCGACGGGTCGCGCACCTGCATATTGGAAACGATGAGAAACTTATTTAGTAACTTGCCTTCTTTATCCAGCAGCGGAAAATACTTCTGGTTCTGTTGCATGGTGAGAATCAAACACTCTTGCGGCACCTCAAGATATTCCTGCTCGAACTCGCCGATATACACCTCCGGCCATTCCACCAGCGCGGCCACTTCATCTAGCAGCGTGCTCAACACGCTACGGTCTTCATTGGAGAGGCTGAGCAGTTTTTGCAAATCAAAATTGCTATGCCCGACCCAGATCGCGTTTAGCAATTCGGCATTCTTGTCCAGCTTCACGGAAATTATTTCGCGGCGTTTGGCCAGACTCGGAATGACGTGCCCGTCGTTTTCCAATATGGATTCATACTGGTCGGCATGCGTGATGGTGATGGTCTCCGGCGACAAAAAACGATGCCCGCGCGTGACATTGCCGCTTTGCAAACCGAGCACTTCAACCAGCATAACCCGGCGACCGTGCAACACCGTCAGTGCATGCACCGGGCGCACGAATTGATGGTCGGAATCGCCCCAGCGCATCAACTTGGGCACAGGAAGCTTTTTCAGTGCCTGCGCGACGATGTCGCCCAGACAGTCATCCAGCGCTTTGCCTTTTTGCTCGATTTTGGCGACGAAATACTCCGCCTTGCCATCGCTCACCCGTTGCAATTTTTCAAAGGTCACGTTGGCGGAACGCATGAATCCTTCCAGCGCTTTGGAGGGTTTGCCTTCCGCATCCAGTCCGGCATTCACTGCCGGGCCTTTGCGTTCAATCACGCGATCTGCCTGCATTGACGCAACATTGCTGATGCTTACTGCCAGGCGTCGCGGTGTTGCATAGGGGGTGCAGAGGCTGTCGTCGCTGGCTAATGCTTGCTCCTTAAGTGCGGCGAAAACCTCATCGGCAAAAGTGGTGGAAAGTTTTTCCAGCGCCTTCGGTGGCAGCTCTTCGGTGAGCAGCTCTATCAATAGGGTTTGGTTCATCGTTAATTCCTCACCACAGAGACACAGAGAACACCGAGAAAAACTGCCCCTCGGTTTATTGATTCCTTGCCTTTCTCTGTGCCTCTGTGTCTCTGTGGTGAACTTGCTGTTTTGGTTTGCATTATTTAGTTCCCCCGTTTTTGAGCATCGGGAAACCCAGTTTTTCTCGCGAATCGAAATAGGCTTGTGCCACGGCTCGGGATAGGGTGCGCACGCGACCGATATATCCCGCGCGCTCGGTCACCGAGATCGCACCGCGAGCGTCCAGCAGGTTGAAACAGTGCGAGCACTTCATCACCATCTCATAACCGGGCAGCACCAAGCCGGTTTTGATCAGTCGTTTGGCTTCGCTCTCGTATTCGTTGAAATGGCGGAATTGCATCTCGACATTGGAGTGTTCGAAATTGTATTTGGATTGCTCCACTTCGTTCTGGTGATACACGTCGCCGTAAGTCACCACCGTGTCGCCATTCTTCGCCCACACCAGATCGTAGACATTCTCGACACCTTGCAGATACATCGCCAGCCGTTCCAAGCCGTAAGTGATTTCGCCCAACACCGGTTTACAAACCAGCGAGCCGACTTCCTGAAAATAGGTGAATTGGGTGACTTCCATGCCGTCCAGCCACACCTCCCAACCCAAGCCCCACGCGCCTAAAGTGGGAGATTCCCAATCATCTTCGACGAAGCGAATATCGTGTTCCAGCGTATTGATACCCAAAGCGCGCAAACTGTCGAGATACAATTCTTGAATGTTGTCGGGAGACGGTTTCAATGCCACTTGAAATTGGTAGTAATGCTGCAAACGATTGGGGTTCTCGCCGTAACGTCCGTCCTTCGGGCGACGCGAGGGCTGCACGTAGGCGGCACGCCAATGCTCCGGGCCGATGGCACGCAGAAAAGTGGCGGTATGAAATGTGCCTGCGCCAACCTCGATGTCGTAAGGTTGCAGCAAGGCGCAGCCCTGCTTATCCCAAAAGTTTTGTAGCGTCAGAATAACCTGCTGAAAAGTCGGCCCGTGGACGACTTTCGGTGAAGACTCATGCGCAGAGCGCGTGATGTCGGAGCCAAAACTTCGTTGGGGCGAAGACTCATGCCCGTTTGCGGGCGTTATGTCAGAACCAAAAGTGAGCATGTACTAAAACCGGCAAGATTTGCGAAGGAGGATATTTTACTGGTTTTCGGGAGGTAGCGTCACCTTAGTCGTGCTGGGAATTCGCTACGCGGCCAGTTCACTACCAAACAGGCCCGACTTTTTCGAAACGAATATTCCCGGATGTTGTCACGGGAAGTAAGGGACTAACGGCTGGACGCGCCGGCTAGTTGTTGCCAATTGCCGTTTTTAGGATTAACCTCTGCGCTATAAAGGTTATAAGGGGGCTTTAGGTGAGTAGAGGGTAAAGCCGTTCTTTGAATGTCTATGGAAAATAAAATTGTCATGCTGGAACTAAATTGGCAACTGATTAAACAATCAGGTGCTGAGGCGGCGGAAAATCCGTAAGCAACTATTATATTTATGAAAACATCATTAACGAATCAATGAGTAATAGCACTTTAAACGGATATGTGGCATCCATCTCGGCACGAGTTTTGGTGCGATATCTGCGACGTTGGGGAATGATCGTATGAAATATCTGTCCATCCATCTGGACGCAGTAGGAAACAAGGTAGTAGCATCTTTTAGCCCGGCGGGAGCCACGGAGGCCGTTACTTCTGACGACCTGATACAGGCCATCAACGCGGCGGGATTCGGCGGATATGACATTCACCTGCCATCTTTGGCAGCGGTAACGGCAAAATACAATTCCGGCTCGGCTTTTGAAGCCATTGTCGGTTGGGTCGTTGACGGCAAGTTTTCCATCCGCATTGATGACAATTTGATGGCCGCTTATCTGAGCTACACACTGCCTCGCGGCGGCGCTCCGGTTCTACGGCAACGTATTCTGGAGGAAGCGGGAAATTGTGGAATCACTGTAGCGCTCAATCTTGAAGCCATTGACAAGGTCCTCCGCGAAGGGGGCAGCGATATACTGATTGCTAGCGGGAGATATCCGGTACAGGGGGAAGACGGGCAATTTGAAAGCCTCATTCCCTCCATGAAAGAAAGATATCCCCGTGTTGATGAGCATGGCTTGGCCGATTTTCGTGAACTCGGCGAAATTATTATTGTTCACGCTAATGATGCACTGATGCGGCTGATTCCACCAACTGCCGGTGATCCCGGAGAAGCGGTTACTGGGGAGGTGTTTTCCGTCCAGCCGGGTAAGAACATCGCCTTCGCGACAAAGCTGGATGGGGTAATTGTTGACCCGGATGACCCCAATAAACTGATTGCTGAAATTTCCGGTTGTCCGGTTATAGTAAAAAATGGGGTGTCGGTCCTGCCAGTCTATGCCGTTGAGAATGTTGACCTTCGCACCGGCAATATCACATTTACCGGGTCGGTACACGTGTCGGGTGATGTTCATGCAGGTATGGTCATCAAAGCCACGGGCGATATTCATGTCGACGGTACGGTAGAAAATGCCGTGCTGGAAGCGGGTGTCGATATTGTCGTGAAGGGTGGCGTTATAGGTGATTCGAAGTCTAAAACCTCGGCAACTATCAAATGCAATGGATCATTTACTGCCCGCTTTGTGCAACATGCTAATATTTCAGCCGGAAGCGGAATTTTCATCAACGACATTGCCATGTTGAGCGAACTGGCCGCAGGGCACCAGATCGTCGTCGGTGATAAGGGCAGCCACAAGGGCGACATCATCGGCGGAGTCGCCCGCGCCACGATGCTTGTCAAAGCTCATAATTTTGGCTCTTCCTCCAACATTAAGACGGTTGTAATAGTGGGCGCAGATCAATCTCTGAAAGGGCGTTGCGACATTGCTACCCAAGCCCGTGAAGCTTCGGAGCGCAAGCTTGCCGACATTATCAAGCTGCTCGAAGTGGCTCGCACGAGCCCTGCTCGAATACCCCCGGAAATTGTCAAAACGTTGGGTGCGACGCGCAATACTCTCAACGCTGAAATTGAGACGCTCAGGGAAGATGAAATCGAGTTATGGAAAGAAATCCAACTCGCCAACGAGGCGCGCGTGGTAGCGGGAAGACATGTTTTCGCGGGCACCGAAATAAGTATTGGCTCAAAACGCGGCAATGTGCCAAAGGACATGGAAGGCGGAAGTTTTTATACCGACAAAGAAGGCCGGCTGGTTTATGTTTAATCCGAACAGGCATTGCTGATCTCGCTGCTTCCGTAAACATGTTCTGAACGGTAGTTACCTGGGATTCTGTTGGCTCTCAATAGGCATCTCGTTGCCTGCCCTGACAAGAACTGAGTCCGTCCGTGACGTGAATATAGAAATTAACGGCTGGACGCGAGTTTGATATTGACTCTGGAGATGTTCTGCTTTGGTGGTTTGCTGCCACGTACCATTTTGATGTTGCGATTTCTGTGTGCCTTCGCCAGACGAGTATTTTGTATGTGTTGTACACGTTGTGGGCGGGCGATGCCTTGGGCGACAGTGAGGTGTTGTCCGACTCTAAGTTTACCTAACCCTTTGTTCAACTCCAGAAATCTAGCTTGAGTGATATGGTAGTGATGCGCAATGATCGAGATATTCTCGCCTTTGCGCACGGTGTGGGTGAACGTTTTTCCTGAGGTATCGTCAATCGAAAGAAGATTGGTGTTAAAGGCCGCGAATTCGGCTTCGGCAGGCGCATCGCTATTTGCGGGCACCAGCAGTGTTTGTCCGCTGCTGATCTTGGCATGGGCAGAAAGTCCGTTGACGCTGCGCAGCTTTTGCGCGGAGAGACCAAAGCGCGGCGCTAACTGGTCAAAATGCTCGCCTTTTTTGGTTTGGTAGGGCTGCCAGGAAACGAGACGTTGATTGTTTTTTTCCAGATTGGTTTGGAAGGTTTCCAGTTTAGCCACGGGCAACAACAGCACATTGGAATTTGCCTGAAGAATGACCGGGCGATTGTGTCCCGGGTTGAGGGCGGTAAACTCTTCCATGGAAATATCAGCCAGCTCGGCAGCGAGCTTGACATCGATGGGGTGCGCGGTCGTAACAGCGGCAAAATAAGGCTGATTGGGAATGCTCGCCAGCTTCAAACCAAACTTTTCGGGATTGCTGACGATGTGCTTAACAGCGAGTAGCTTGGGAACGTAATTCTGCGTTTCCGGCGGTAAGCGCAGGCTGGCGAAGTCGGTCGGCTTGTGCAGCTTGCGGTTGCGCGCTTGAGCGCGGCTTACCGCTCCCTCGCCCCAATTGTAAGCAGCCAGTGCTAATTCCCAATCGCCGAATTGATCATGCAGCATCTGCAAATAGTCCAAGGCACCATTGGTGGCACTGATGATGTCGCGACGCCCGTCGTACCACCAGTTTTGCTGCATGCCGAAATTTTTGCCGGTGGAGGAAATAAATTGCCAGATACCAGAGGCGCGACCTACCGAGTAGGCGCCGGGATTGAAGGCGCTTTCAATAATCGGCAGCAGCGCGATTTCAGAAGGCATGCCGCGACGTTCGACTTCTTCGGTAATGTAGAACAAATAACGTTGTGAGCGCTCCGCCATGCGTGCCACGTAAAGGGGGTGATGTGCATACCATTGTTCGTGACGGGCGATCAGCTTGCTGTCGAGCTCGCGCATGGCGAAGCCATTACGAATGCGTTGCCACAGATCATCAGCATGCTCCTGATTGGCAGAAGTCGCGCTCGGGGTGGCGGGCTGAGCCATGCTGGAAGATGGAATCAGCGTTACGATTGTGTCAGCAGGCAACGATACGATAGGTGCGGCAACAACCTGATGAGTGCTTGCAGCGGGGACTGCACTTGCCGTGGAGACCGGGCCGGCAACGGTAACCTCGCTCGCAGGCGGGGTATAAGCCAGATGGCTATTTAAATCTAAATTCTCTTCCGCCAATGCCGCATTGACGAGCGCAAAAGTCGCTAAAAAGATAATAAAAAACTGGCGGTTAAGTAACACTGGCGGCATCCGTCGAGAAAATTTAACGGATGGTAACGGAGGGGCGGGAGAGCGTCAATCGACTTTTTGGTTTTTGAGTAGCAGGGGAGGGGTAATCCCCGCCAGTATCCGTCTGAAATCAATGGCTATGTCCGTAAATAGAGTCACTCATCGCTCGATGAATCGATCTCCTACAGTGTGCACTTTTGTAGGAGCCCGATTCATCGGGCGATTGGCGGTCATGAAAAGTGCGTTAATCCACAACCGTTCCTAGTTGGCGACTATGTTTATTAGCTGATCAAAATAGCAACTCTAGTTACGGGCATAGCCTTGTTTTTCGAATTAAATTTCAGGAATGGCGCGAATTCCAGAAAACCTATTAGTTTTGCTAGGGTGTCAAAAGGATACCTGTATGCCACAATGCGGTAATAGGGTTGCTTGCGACTTGTCGCGCATTTGATCGAGTAGTCGGACGGATAGTGCGACTCAGAAGTCGCAACCATCAAGGCGGGCGAGCGCAATATTAATGTTATGGGGTGTTCATTTACGCTAGTGATTGATATGAGCCAGTTCTACATATAAATGCGTTAGGCAATTTATACGGAACGGATCAACAAGGAGAAAACAATGAAACTTACTGAGGTTCATAAAATCTTGGAAGAATCGTCGCAAGAAGATTGGATTGTAGATGACGAAACTGGTTCGTTTACCTACAAAAATGATTTGAACTTGCATATAGATAGGGCTGATTATGACTCATTTAGAGAATTTAATGAGCCATGGGCAACATCCCATCCAGACCCGCACGCTGCATCAGTAGAATATGTCGTTAAATATGGGACATCATTTGTAGATAAATACACATTGGTCTCCGTGGATGGACATAGAGCCACCCTCCCAATGCCAAAATCGATTAATGATCTTCGCGTTACTAAATCTGATGTCAACTTCGCAAAAATAGTGGATATTGGCAATCGAGTTGACGAATATCTAGGCAGGGCACAGCTACAGGTCGTAGATAATGAGTAAAGACCGTAGCGCAATTTTGGACTATATCAAGACAGCCAAGCCTAGAAGTAGTGGGCATAAAATCTTGAGCCAGGATGAGTTCCTCGGAGGCAACGTTGCGGAGATTGAATATAGTGTCGAGGGAAAAACCGTAACGCAGTGGGTAATTGTTACAAAGCAGCATAAAGGATACGCCGACACAGAAAGTCAACTCATACAGCAAATGGAAAGTGCCAGTAATAAAGATCGAAAAAGATTTGATTTGATTAACCAAGTTTTCAACATTGCTGGCTTAATTGCACTTATTTTAGTTTGTGCCTCTGTGTATCTCACCATAAAAACGCAAGATGGAAATATTCCAGAGCATTTAAAAGCATCAGTCTTGACCATAATTGGCTTCTACTTTGGTGGTTTGGTTAAAGGGAAGAAAAATCAGGCAAGTGCCTAACCCATTAAAGAACAATAGGGGACAGCCACGGTTTCCGGAACTATGTTCTGTTCTCTAAGTTTTCTGAGTGTCACCTCAAGAACGAACGACTGCCTGCATAGCCAGAGCACGTAAACGGCTTTGTTCAAGCTGGGCTTCATCCGGCGTGTCCAGCCAGCCTTGCAGGTTGCTTAGCACCAAATCGCCGAGTGCCTGTATCCAGTCGGGGCGCTCGTTAAGGCAGGGGATGTAGTGATAATCGCCGCCACCCGCATGTTGAAATTCTGCTTTGCCTTCCATGGCGATTTCTTCCAGCGTTTCCAGACAATCTGCCACGAAGCCGGGGCAAACCACATCCACCCGCTTGGTTCCCGACTTCCCTAATGCTTGCAATGTGGTTGTGGTGTAGGGTTTGATCCATTCGGTTTTACCGAAGCGCGATTGGAAGCTGATGACGTATTCTTCCGCACTCAAGCCGAGTTCTTCGGCAATCAGGCGACCGCTTTTGAGGCATTCGCAATGATAGGGGTCGCCTTTTTCCAGCGTGAAATTCGGCACACCATGAAAGCTCATCACCAGCTTGTCGGGGCGACCGTGCATTGCCCAGTAGTCGCGGATGTTTTGTGCGGACGCTTTGATATATCCCGCATTGTCGTGAAAGTGTTTGATGGTGCGGATGGCGGGCATGTTGCGCATATGCAGCAACTCTTTGAAGACGGCATCCAACGCGGTCGCCGAGGAGCTGGCCGCATATTGCGGATAGAGCGGCAGTAGCAGGATGCGTTGGCAATTTTGTGTTTTAAGTTTTTTCAGTACGCTGGCGACAGAAGGATTGCCGTAGCGCATGGCGTAATCCACGACGAGCGCCGTATCGCCTAGGTTGGCTTGAAGGTGCTGTTGCAGCAGGCGAGTTTTGCGTTCGGTATAAACCTTGAGAGGGGAACTTTCACCCATCCAGATACTGGCATACTTGCTGGCGGATTTTTTAGGGCGCGTGTTGAGAATGATGCCGTTGAGAATCAGCCACCAAGCTAATCGTGGAATCTCTACCACGCGCGGGTCACTCAGGAATTCTTTCAGATAAGGACGAACGGCTTGAGTTGTTGGCGCTTCCGGTGTGCCCAGATTAATGAGCAACACGGCGGTTTTTTCTGCGGTGCCGTGGGTGTAGATGGGTTCGGTTTGGTAGGTCATGATCGGGATTTCACCACAGAGACACAGAGACACAGAGAAAGTCAAAACAAAATTCAGGATGAAGGAGATGGAAGGTCGCTTGTGGCATTGTTTTTCTCTGTGCCTCTGTGTCTCTGTGGTTCATGGTTTTAATGTTGCGACAGCGCATTGCTCAATAGTTTTGCCGTGATGTCCACAATCGGCACTACGCGTTCGTAATTCATCCGTTTGGGGCCGACTACCGCCAGCGTGCCGATGATTTTATCGTTGGCGGCATAAGGCGCGCTGACCACGCTGCATTCGTCCAGTCCGATCAAGCCGGATTCGTTGCCGACAAAAATATGTACGCCGGGCGCGTTGCGGCTCGCGTTCAGCAATTGCAACAACTCGGTTTTTTGTTCGAATACGTTGAACACGCCGCGCAACCGATTCATGTTGGCGGCGAGGTCGTTGCTGTTAAGCAGGTTGCGTTCGCCGCTGATCACATAGTCTTCCTGCTTGCGTGCGATCACCGCGTCGCTGGCCGCCATCGCAGCACTCATCAGGGCGGTGAGTTCATGTTGCAACTGGTGCAATTCGTTTTGCACGCGCTGGTGGATGTCGGCAAACGAGCAGTCGGCATAATGCTGGCTCAAAAAATTTCCCGCTTCGGTCAACTGTGATTGCGTGTAGTCCTTGTGCGTCACCAGCACGCGATTTTCTACTTCGCCATCCGGCATGACGATGATGAGCAAGACGCGTGTTTCGGAGAGACGTAGAAATTCGATCTGGCGTACGGTGATGGTCGCGCGCATAGGCGTGGCGACTACTCCGGCGAAGTGCGTTAACTCGGATAACAGGTTGGAGGCCTGCGTGATCAAGCGCGTAGTGTTGTCCGGTTTGAGCTGGCTCTCAAGTTGTTGCACATGCGCGCTGTCCAAGGGCTGCACTACCATCAGCGTGTCGATGAATAAGCGATAACCCAACGCGGTCGGCACGCGCCCGGCAGAGGTGTGCGGGCTGAGTACCAGACCCATTTCCTCAAGGTCGGACATGACGTTGCGGATAGTGGCGGAGCTCACGTCCAGCCCGGAGTGTTGTTGCAGCGCGCGCGAACCGACGGGTTGTCCATCGCTGATATAGCGTTCAACCAGAGTTTTTAACAGGATTTGCGCGCGGTCATTAAGCATGGCGGGTATTTTAGCACTGCCCGACATCCGGCTGTGTTGAAGGTTTTGTTATTGTCGGGCAGCTATGGTTTAATCTCGCCCATGAATTTATCCTTCAAAACTATCGCGTTGATCGGCAAGTACAAGACTCCTGCAATTGCGGAGCCTTTGTTGCGTTTGGCGGGCTTTCTTGCCGGGAAAGGTGTCGTGGTAGTGGTGGACAGCCTCACGGCGGAACATCTCGGGCAGCATCCTTATCGGGTGTTGTCGCTCAACGAAATGAAAGATGTCGTTGATTTGGCCATCGTGATGGGCGGTGACGGCACCATGCTCAACATCGCGCGCACTCTGGCTCCATTTGGCATTCCTCTGGTGGGGGTGAATCAGGGACGGCTTGGTTTTCTGACCGACCTGTCGCTGGAATCGATGAAGCGCAGTCTCTCGGCGATGTTGCAGGGGGAATTCGTCACCGAAAAGCGCATGCTGTTGGCGGTGCGGGTGTTGCGTGACAATGTCGAGATTTGCTCGGCCTCGGCTTTCAACGAGATGGTGATACATCGCAGCAATATCGACAGCATGATCGAGTGCGAAGTTCGCATCAACGGCGAATACCTGTATACCCAGCGCGCCGACGGGCTGATCGTTTCGACCCCGACCGGTTCAACTGCTTACGCGCTGTCTGCCGGCGGGCCGATTATTCATCCGGCATTGGATGTGGTGGCTCTGGTACCGGTATGCCCGCACACTTTGAGCAATCGTCCGATCGTCGTGAGCGGGGAATCGGAGATACAAGTTTTGATGCACCGCACCGGCGATGTGCATGTGCGCTTTGATAGTCACGGCCATTTCGATTTGCAGTTGAATGACACGCTGATCGTTTCCCGCCACAAAGATTTGGTGCATCTGTTGCATCCGGCGGGTCACAGTTACTACCACACGCTACGCGAAAAACTGCTCTGGAATAAATCGTTATAAATGCTTAAATTTCTTAGTATTCGCGACTTCGTTATTGTTGCTTCTCTCGAACTGGATTTTTCTGCGGGCTTTACCGCGTTGACCGGCGAGACTGGGGCGGGTAAATCGATTTTGATCGATGCGCTGTCGTTGGCTCTGGGCGAGCGGGGCGATGGCAGCATGGTGCGCGCCGGTTGCGAGCGTGCCGAGATTAGTGCCGAATTCGATACTGCACAGTTGCCGCTGTTGCAAAGCTGGTTGAAAGAGCAAGAACTCGATGGCGACGAAGATGTGTGTTTGCTGCGCCGCACACTTGATGCCGGAGGACGTTCGCGCGGTTTTATCAATGGCCGCAGCGCGACTTTGCAACAAATGCGCGAAGCGGGGGAGCATCTGCTGGATATTCACGGGCAGCATGCACATCAATCGTTATTGCGTCAGGATGCGCAGCGTGATTTGCTCGATAGTCACGCCGGTTTAAATACCCAGGCGGAAGATGTCGCCGCCAGTTTTAAAGCCTGGCAGACATTGCATCGTCGTCGCGTGCAATTGGAGCAAAATGCCGAGGCCGTAGCGTCCGAACGCGAGTTGCTGTCGTTCCAGCGCCGAGATCTGGAGACGCTGAATTTTTCTGTGGCAGAGTGGAATGCTTTGCAGGCGGATCATCAACGTTTATCGCATGCGGCAAGTTTGCTGGAGACAGCGCAGTTCGGGGTGGAGGTGTTAAGTGAAGCGGATAGTGCTTGTCTCGCGCAACTGAATGCGCTCACCGCACGTTTGCGTGCCGGATTGGAATTCGATAGCGGGTTGCAAGATACGCTGACTATTTTGGAAAGCGCGCAGAACGAATTGCAGGAAGCGGTTTATGCGTTGCGTCATTATCAGCAGAAACTTGATGCCGACCCGCAACAGTTGCGCGAACAAGAGCGGCGTATCGCCGATGTGATGGAGGCCGCGCGCAAGTACCGTGTGCCCGCCGAGCAGTTGCCGCAAGCCTTGGGTGGCATTGTCGCACGTCTGGATGAGCTGGGCGGTAGTGCCGATCTGGACGAGTTGGCGCAGCAGGATAAAGCGGCTCAGACGGTTTATCTGGCCGCAGCCAACAAGCTGAGCGCGGCGCGAGTCAAGGCGGCCAAGATATTATCCGACGAGATTACTACTGCAATGCAGGCGCTGGCGATGCAGGGCGGGCAATTCGCTGTGGCATTATTGCCGCTGGGCGAAGGCAATGTGCATGGACTGGAGACGGTCGAATTTCAGGTGGCGGCGAATCAGGGGACGCCCTTGCGCAATTTGGCTAAGGTCGCTTCCGGCGGCGAATTGTCGCGCATCAGCCTGGCGATCCAGGTGGCGGCCAGCCGCGCCGCCACCGTGCCGACGCTGATCTTTGACGAAGTGGATAGCGGTATCGGCGGACGCGTGGCGGAGATCGTCGGCGCGCTGCTCAAGCAACTGGGGCGTCGTCATCAGGTGATGTGTGTCACCCATTTGCCGCAAGTGGCGGCGCAGGCCGATGCGCAATGGCAGGTTAGCAAAGCGGCGCAAAACGGCTTCACCCTGAGCAATATCCGCGTACTGGCACAGGGTGAGCGTATCGAAGAAATCGCCCGCATGTTGGGCGGGGTGACCATCACCGACACCACGCGTAAACATGCGGCAGAAATGTTAGGTATCGCGGCTTGAGGTATCATACGAGACGAAAACTTAACCCCTCCCAACCTCCCCTTGTCAGGGGAGGAGCTAACTGCCTCCCCCTGACAAGGGGGACTGAGGGGGTTATTTTTGATGTTACAAACTACTAGGGGGCTTTATGCCAATGCAAAATCCCCCTTAGTCCCCCTTTGCGAAGGGGGAAATTAGCTGGTTTCAAAATAGGTAAATCTGCGGATAAGTTTTCGGTTTATGGTTTTAATTGAAGGTATAAATTCATGCGTATCAGTATTATTTTTGTTTCGTTGTTGCTGGCTTCGTGTAGTTGGTTTACTCCGCATAAACTTGAAATTCGGCAGGGTAATCTGATTACCTCGGAGATGCTTGCCAGAGTAAAAGTCGGCATGTCGCAATCTCAAGTAAAAACTTTGCTTGGTACGCCATTAGTCAACGATCCGCTGCATGCCAACCGTTGGGACTACGTTTATCGTTTTACGCAAGAAGGCAAACTGATGGATGAAAAACGCCTGACGCTATATTTTGAAAACGATAGTTTGCAACGTATTGATGATGCCGCAGTATCTGCTGCCCCAGTCAAAAGCGACAGTGTTGCACCGGCTAACAAATAGGATTCAGGCATGAGTAAAATTAAAGTGGTAATCGCCGGTTGTTCGGGACGCATGGGTAAGTCCTTGCTGGAATGTGTGGCGCAGGCCGATGATCTGGTGTTACATGCGGCACTTGAGCATGCTGGCAGCGCGATGTTAGGTAAAGATGCGGGCGAGTTTGGCGGAACGCGTGGCATCAAGGTCGGTGCGGATGTGCCTGCGGCGCTACGCGGCGCGGATGTGTTGATCGACTTCACGCGCCCGGAAGGAACGCTGCATCATCTTGAAGTATGCCAACAACTCGGCGTGAATATTGTAGTCGGAACCACCGGGTTTAACGCACAACAGAAGGCGCAACTCGGCTCGGCGGCGCAAAAAGTCGGTATCGTGTTCGCGCCCAATATGAGCGTGGGCGTAAATCTGACTTTCAAGTTGCTGGAAACTGCGGCTAAGGTGTTGAGTCACGGTTACGATATCGAGATCATCGAGGCGCATCACCGCCATAAAGTGGATGCGCCTTCCGGTACGGCGCTGGGCATGGGCGAGGTGGTGGCGCGCACGTTGGGGCGCGACTTGGAAAAATGTGNNTTGCGTGCGGCGCGCTTTCTGAAGGCCAACCAAGCAGGGCTGTACGATATGCAGGATGTGTTAGATTTGAAATAGCTTGTAAATAAATAGTTGGTGCCATTTAGATTGGGGGAGTCGATATGCGCAACATCGTACTATTTGGGGAAGAAAAGCATAAGTTCATCCTGTTGAACGAGAGCGATCCGGGTGAAGAAGATGGTGTCCGTTCCAATCAATATCTGATTCAGCATGAGGATGCCGGTGTGTTGCTTGACCCCGGTGGTTTCGGTGTGATGCCGCGCGTGCTGTCAGAGTTGTTGCGCTATCTTCCTCCGCAGCAATTGAAGGGGATCGTGCTTTCCCATCAAGACCCGGACATCGTCGGCGGTCTTTCAACTTGGTTGGAACTGACTGGCGCACCTGTCTATGTTTCCGAAATATGGATGCGCTTCCTGCCGCATTATGGCATTAAGGGCATGAGCCGTTTTGTCGGTGTGCCGGATCAGGGCATGGACTGGGAAGTGGCTCCCGGTTTCGATCTCAAACTGGTTCCCGCGCATTTTCTGCATTCTGAAGGCCATATCAACGTTTACGATCCCGTATCCAGAATACTGTTCAGTGGTGACATCGGTGCAGCCATGCTACCGACCGACAAAGACTATGTCTTCGTGGATGATTTTGCCGCACATCTGCCTTACATCGAAGGCTTTCACCGGCGCTATATGTGTGGCAACCGTGCCGCCCGCATCTGGGTCGAGCGCGTATCAAAACTTGATCTGGATATGATTGCGCCCCAGCATGGCCCGGTTTATCGCGGTCAGGCCGTGAAGGACTTTCTTGCCTGGTTCAAAGAGCTGCAATGCGGCATTGATCTGATGATTGAGAACGGACAAATATAAATGTCATCCATCTTTGCTGTGGCACCACTGAGTCTGGAGGGAATGCGCCAGCAAGAGCTGGAGCGCTTCGCCGGGCTGATTGAAAGTCAGGTGCGCACCCAGTTATTTGCCGCGCATATCGGTAGTTTGGTTCACGACATCAATGCCGAGATTGTGGCCGGGAGTGAGCTGAGCATCCAGTTGCTGGACAAGATGAATGTCAGTCCAACGGATCGCGATGTAATTCAAGCGCATTTGCGTAACGATATGGATTTGGCCGTACGTCTGGATAAAACGCTGGAACTGTTGCTGGGTGAGCGTCAGCGGCAATGGCGCGTGAATGACGAGCAGTTGAAGCAGATCATGCTTGATTTCAATCGCACGGTTGAAAATCTGGCGGGTACGCTGATCGAAAAAGATTTGCTCGAACGTCAGAGCCACGTGCTGGAAAATATTATTATCTCGCACGAGAAAGTATCGCAGTGGCGGTTGTTTGTGCAGGAGATTCTGGCTAAATTCCACTCCATTTTCCCGTTTAATTTTTTCTTCATCGCTTTTGCCGAAGAGCATGGGCTGATGCTATATCTGTATTTTCTGGGCGAGTATTCGGATGAGGTGAAAAAATCAGTGCGCAGCAAGCTGGTACGCGAGATGCTATCCAAGCTCGGACTGCCCGAAGACGCATTGACCGATGTTGAAGAGTTCGACATTCCGGCCAAGACCAGTGCGGAATCGTTGCACGATATTGATCTTATTACCGTGCGTGTGCCTGAGCTGGATGTGCTGAATCTGGCGGACGTATTGGGCGTGGCATATGGTTCCATGCAGAAACTGAACGCGCAGGAAACCAGCGTCATTCGCTCCATTCTCGCGGTGATGGTGATGGTGGTCGGCTCCAGCAAAGCATTGAGCAAAACGTTGTCAGAGCTGGAGTATTACTCCACGCACGATCCGCTTACCGGGCTGCATAACCGTCGGCACTTCAACGAAATGCTGGAATACGAAATTGAACGTTCGGAGCGGCATAAGCACGAGTTCTCCATCCTGATGTTGGACTTGGACGACTTCAAAGACATCAATGACACCTATGGGCACCCGTGCGGCGATTCGACTTTGTGTGGCGTGTCCGAGATATTGCGCAACAGCGTGCGCAAAGGTGATTTGTGTACGCGTCTCGGTGGTGATGAGTTCGCGGTCATCTTGACTGAAACGCCCCAGTTTGGCGCGCAAGATGTGGCGGAAAAACTGCGCCAGGAATTGCGCAATCACAAATTTGAAACCCCCGGCGGAAAGACATTTCACATTACCACGTCCATCGGGCTCATCTCTTATCCCAATGACGCGCAGAACCTCGCCGATCTGATGGCAGGGGTCGATATCGGTCTGTATCGGGCAAAGTCGATGGGCAAGGATAGTGTGTGCACAGTTGATCATGCGGAAGACAAGATACACACGAGTCGTATCGTGCGCGACAACGCAGAAAAATTGCGCGACAGTCTGCGCAATGAACGCATCATGCCGTACTATCAACCCATCTTCGATTGCAAAACTGGAGAAGTTTTCGCTTATGAAGCACTGGCGCGGCTGATAGAGCCGGGCGGTGAAACGGTCTCTGCCAGTGTGTTCATCGAGATTATTGAGAAATACGGATTGGGGCGGGAGCTTGATCGCGTGATGATCCAAAAATCGTTGGCCGCGATGAAGGAACACATCGCCGCCAACGGCCCGCCGCGCAAATTATTTATCAACCTGTCATCGCAAGAAATACAGGGGCGCGGTGTATTGGGTTATGCCGAGAAGCTATGTCAGGATCTGAATATTCCGCCGCAGAACATTGTGTTCGAGATACTGGAGCGTGACGCTATCGGCGATATGACCCGCATGCGTAAATTCCTCACCGAATTGCGCCGCAGCGGTTTTTCTTTCGCCTTGGATGACTTCGGTAGCGGCTACAACTCATTCCACTACTTGCGCGAACTACATTTTGAATTCGTTAAACTGGATGGTGATTTTGTACGCAATATTCTCATCTCAAAAATTGATTACGCATTGGTCAACAACTTGAGCCGCATGTGCCGCGATCTGGGCATGTTGATGGTGGCCGAGTTTGTCGAATCGCAAGAAATTATGGAGGCATTGAAAGACATGGGCGTGGACTATGCGCAGGGCAGTATTTTCCAATTCAGAAATGAG
>PLYB01000290.1:0-16019 GCA_003151655.1 Gallionellaceae bacterium
GCTGCTCATGCCGGGATTGCCGGTTTTATTAAGGTGCAGCTTGCCGTCGCGCGTGGCACACAGGCTGCCCGAGCCTTTTAGTACAACGCTGCCGTTTAGCTTTTTGGATAGTTTAATGACTGCTGCAACGCGATCTGCCTGAATTTCAGCCACGCTGCATGCCAATAGGTGTGCGGCTTCGCCCGGGTGCGGCGTGAACACCGTCGCTGCCTTGCGCGTATGCAGCATGCTGCGCAGGTCGGGGCGCAGGGCGATGATATGCAGCGCGTCGGCATCCAGCACAGTAGCCACGTCCAGCAATAATGCGTCATACAACAGTTTTTGTGCCGCAAGGCTTTGTCCCAATCCGCAGCCGATCACGAGTACATCCGGCTTGGGCGATTTGAATACAGCGCTGGCATTATGCAGCATCAGTTCCGGCATCTGTCCATCCACGGCGGGGGAGTTATCCGCCAGCAGGCCGACATGTACACAGCCCGCGCCCAGTTTGAGTGCCGCACGTCCGGCCAGCAGCGCGGCACCGACCATGCCGTTTGCCCCGCCGATGACCGCAACCGTACCGAATAGTCCTTTGTGGCTATCCTGGGGGCGCGGCTTGAGCAGGCAGGAGACTTGCTTTTCGGTGATAGTGGTAGGGCGCGTGGGGCTCATGTCGTTTTCCTGAGATTGTGCTGTTGGCTGCATTATAATTGCGTTCTGTCACTAACGCTTTCATGAGATCGATCTATGTCCCGCGCTACAACCAGCAAAATCTCCGTCGGCAATCATGCGCTTTCCGCATTCCGTCTTGAAAAACTACGCAATGCGCTGAAGGCGCTTGCACCCAATGTATCTATCGAAGAGGCACGCCACTGGTATTTTACTGAACTCAAAGCGCCTTTGAGCGGCGCTGAAGAAAAATTGCTGGAGCGACTGCTGAATCTGGATGCAGAGATGATCCAGCCTTCTGCCGCTTTGCAAATGTTGTTGGTCGTGCCTCGTCTTGGCACGATATCGCCGTGGTCGTCCAAAGCCACCGACATCGCGCAGCACTGTGCTTTGCCGAATATCGCCCGTATTGAACGCGGTGTGGTGTATTACCTGAAAAGCAAGAACCGGACTGCGTTGAGTTTGGCTGAAAAAAATGCGCTGTTGCCATTGCTGCATGACCGCATGACGGAGTCCGTGGTCGACGAAATCACCGGGATTGAAGATCGAATTTTTCAGCACGGCATACCGCAACCGCTCACCATGGTGGATATTCTCAAGGGCGGCAAAACCGGATTGGAGTCGGCGAATCGCCAAATGGGTTTGGCGCTGTCAGCCGACGAGATTGAATATCTGGTCGAGAATTTCACTAAGCTGAAACGCAATCCGACCGATGNNCCGATGTCGAACTGATGATGTTCGCACAGGCCAATTCTGAACATTGTCGCCATAAAATATTCAATGCCGATTGGGTTATCGACGACGAACAACAAGCCATTTCGCTGTTCGGCATGATCCGCAATACCCACAAGCTGCATCCGCAAGGTACGGTAGTGGCGTATTCCGATAATTCATCGGTGATTGAAGGCGCGGAAGTTGAGCGTTTCTATCCGCGTGCAGGGGGGAATTACGAATTCAGCAAAGAACTTACGCATACTCTGATGAAGGTAGAAACGCACAACCACCCCACTGCCATTGCGCCGTTTGCCGGTGCCGCAACGGGTTCGGGTGGCGAGATACGCGACGAAGGTGCGACCGGTTCCGGTTCCAAGCCCAAGGCCGGACTGACCGGTTTCTCGGTTTCTAATTTGAATATTCCGGGGTTTGTGCAGCCTTGGGAGCAATTCCACCCCCTCCCTCACCCTAGCCCTCTCCCCAAGGGAGAGGGAACAGAACCCTCGCCCTTGGGGAGAGGGCAGGGTGAGGGGACTACTTATGGAAAACCTTCACGTATCGCTTCCGCGCTACAAATCATGATCGACGGCCCGCTCGGTGGTGCAGCATTTAACAATGAATTTGGACGTCCGAATTTAACCGGTTATTTCCGCACTTTCGAAGAGCTGGTAAACGGTGAGATGCGCGGTTATCACAAGCCCATCATGCTGGCTGGTGGTGTTGGCAGTATTGCGGCGCAACACACGCATAAGCATGATCTGACGGCAGGTGCGCTGCTCATTCAGATCGGCGGTCCCGGCATGCTGATCGGGCTTGGCGGTGGTGCGGCATCCAGTATGGATACGGGTTCGAATGCGGAGAATCTGGATTTTGATTCGGTGCAGCGTGGCAATCCGGAAATGCAGCGCCGCGCTCAGGAAGTCATTGACCGCTGCTGGCAGTTGGGTGAAAACAATCCCATTCTGTCTATTCATGATGTCGGTGCGGGTGGTATTTCCAATGCGTTGCCTGAACTGGTGCATGGCGGCGGCAAGGGCGCGAAATTTGAATTGCGCGAAGTGCCGAATGAAGAGCGCGGCATGTCACCGATGCAGATTTGGAGCAACGAAGCGCAAGAGCGCTATGTGTTGGCGATTCCACCGGAGCGCTTGGACGAATTCAAGGCGATGTGTGAACGCGAGCGTTGTCCGTTTGCAGTGTTGGGTAAGGCCACCGTTGGCGACCAGTTGACGGTGCATGATGCGGAATTCAATAACCACCCCGTGAATATGCCGCTGTCAGTGCTGCTGGGCAAGCCGCCCAAGATGACGCGCAAGGTGAGTCGCGAACAGTTGAAGCTGCCGAAGTTCGACACCAGCAATATCGAATTAAGCGAAGCCGTTACCCGCGTGCTGCGCCTGCCTTCTGTCGCGGATAAAACTTTCCTGATTAGTATCGGTGACCGCACTGTGGGCGGTATGACCGCGCGCGACCAGATGGTCGGCCCGTGGCAAGTACCGGTGGCGGATGTGGCTGTCACCTTGATGGGTTTTAACACTAATCTGGCTGAAGCGTTTGCGCTGGGTGAGCGTACGCCGCTCGCCGTGCTCAATGCGCCCGCTTCCGGTCGTATGGCCATTGGCGAAGCGATTACCAATATCGCCGCTGCGCGCATCGAGAAAATCAGTGACATTAAATTGTCAGCTAACTGGATGGCGGCTGCGGGACATCACGGTGAAGATGCCGCGCTGTTTGATACGGTCGAAGCGGTGGGGATGGAACTGTGTCCTCAACTCGGCATCAGCATTCCGGTGGGTAAAGATTCGATGAGCATGAAGACGACTTGGCAAGAGGGCGAGCAGAACAAGGCCGTCATCGCGCCGTTGTCGTTGATCGTTACCGCCTTTGCACCGTGCAGCGATGCGCGCAAGACGCTCACACCTCAACTCGCGGCAGATACCGACACGGTCGTGTTGCTGTTCGATTTGGGCGCGGGCAAGAATCGCCTGGGGGGCTCGGCGCTGGCGCAAGTATACAAACAAGTTGGCGACATTACTCCAGACGTGGACGACGCAAAAAAACTCAAAGCTTTCTTCGAGCTTATTCAGCGCTTCAATCGCGAAGAGAAGTTGCTGGCCTACCATGATCGTTCCGATGGCGGCATGTTGGCGGCGCTGTGCGAGATGTCTTTTGCTTCGCACATCGGTCTGGATATTCGATTGGACGAATGCAAAGGCGATGATCTTGGCGCATTGTTCAACGAAGAACTCGGTGCGCTGGTGCAAGTGCGTCGTGCCGATTTGGCCGATATTTTCGTGCAATGCGATGATGCGGGATTGGGTAGCGTGCATGAAGTGGCGCGTCTCAATACACGCGGCACGATTGAAATTTCTCGCGGCGCTGAGACGCTGTTTAGTGAGAATGCGGTCGCCTTGCGTCGTATCTGGTCTGAGACGACTTATCAGATGCAAAAGCTGCGCGATAACTCAGCGTGCGCGCAACAAGAATATGATCGAACGCTGGATGTGAAGGATGTTGGGCTGCATGTTAAGTTGACTTATGATTTGAACGAGAACCCAGTTTCGTTCCTTCCCCCGGGCAGGGGGAAGGTTAGGATGGGGGTTGAAGTGTTGGTCGATAGCCAAGCTTTCACCCCCTCCCTAACCCTCCCCCTTGTAGGGGGAGGGAATGTTCTTACCCGCCCCAAGATGGCCATCCTGCGCGAGCAGGGTGTCAACGGCCAAGTTGAAATGGCGGCTGCATTTGACCGCGCCGGATTCGCCGCAGTCGATGTTCACATGAGCGACATTATCAGTGGTCGGATCAAACTGGCCGACTTTAAGGGCGTGGCGGCGTGTGGCGGATTCTCTTACGGTGACGTACTGGGCGCGGGCGAAGGTTGGGCGAAGTCTATTTTGTTTAATCCCCGAGCACGCGATGAGTTTGAAGCATTTTTCCAACGTGCCGATACCTTCGCACTCGGTGTGTGCAACGGCTGTCAGATGATGAGCAACCTGCACGAAATTATTCCCGGTGCGGAACATTGGGCGCATTTCGCCCGCAACCAATCGGAACAATTCGAAGCGCGTTTTGTCATGGTGGAAGTACAGTCATCGCCCTCTATCTTATTTGAAGGCATGGCAGGGAGCCGTATGCCTATCGTGGTGTCTCATGGTGAGGGCTATGCCGACTTCGGCAATGCAGCGCGACTGAAAGCCGCGCAAGCGTTGGTTTCCTTGCGATATATCGATCACAACGGTAAGCCGACAATGACTTATCCGCTTAACCCGAATGGTTCACCGCAAGGCATTACCGGGCTTACCACTCCTGACGGGCGTTTCAGCATCATGATGCCGCACCCGGAACGTGTTTTCCGCGCCGTACAAAATTCATGGTATCCGCGCGATTGGAAAGAGAACGGCGCATGGCTGCGCATGTTCCAGAATGCAAGGAAATGGGTGGGGTGATTTAAGCGGGGAAGAGAGAAGGGTAAAAGGGGGAAGGGGAAAAACCTCGCTGCCGTTGTGCGGAGAGGTGGCTTTACCCTTCACCCTTCACCCTTCACCCTTCACCCTTCACCCTTCTCTCTTATCCCTTAACGTTAATACCTAGTTCGGTTCGCGCAGTCGCGAAAAGAAGCGGTTCCGGACAAACTATCTAACCTCGATAACGGCGTTACCCTCTGACAGCATATTGTTAAGTGAAGGCATTATTTTGGAGAACGCATCAAGCAACGCGACTTTTCGGCAATTCCCAATCCGAACCCATACAACTTGCGGCGGAATGCTGCCTTGGCGATTGGCAAGAATCTGAAAATCTTCGTCCTTGGTGATAATGGTTAGATTGCGCTCTTTTGCGTACTGCCAGATAACCCGGTCATCTGCATTATCCAGCCCAACATCCAGCACATGAATGCAATCTAAACCGTTGGCGGTGAGATGGCGAGCCAATGCCACTGGTAGCTGGTTGTCCACCAACAAACTCATGCCGCGATGAGAATAGGGTGGTCGGATTGAATGGCCGCGTATTCAAGCGAGGCTAGAATGTCCGCTTCTTCGAGAAATGGATAGTCGTCCAAAATTTCCTGATGCGAAGCCCCTGCGCCTAAAAGACTGAGAATATCAGTAACACGCATACGCAACCCACGGATGCAAGGTCGCCCTCCGCATTGGCCGGGTTCGATAGTAATTCGATCAAGCAGTTTTGTATGCACGGTAATCTCCAAATCAAGAAGCTGTTACAGCTTAAGTATGCCGTTCACCTGATTGCAAAGCAAGTTTCAAGATTAACATTGTTCAAGTATGCTTGTAGTGCTTTTCGCCTTGCATCGGTAGCAGACCTCAATTCAAAAGTGAGATAACAAAACAAGTTGGATATTTGTAATATTTGAATTTCCGCTATTCTGCTGGCAATATTGCAAAACGTAGGACGGCTTTGTGCAGCCCAATAGCGGCAAAAGTCGACTGACCCCAACTAGGCGTAACTATTAAGTTGCGAACAGGCTATTACTTCCAACTAATGAATCTTTTTTAACTGCCAGTTCCGGATTCGACACGAAACTACCAATCGAATAATTTGCTGCAACTGCCGTGACATGAATTGGTCTATTAGTTTCTCGAATTTTGTTTTCATGCTATTACCAAAATGTCAGAAGCCCCAATTGAATTGTTTGGTCAGCAACCGTAATAATTACTCTCTGCCGTCTAATTGGCGTTATTTAGGAGAGTTGTCATGAATCAAAATGAATACATAAACCAGAAATATTATGATACTTACAAACGGGTTGAGCAGGAAATAAAATCTAGCCCATTTTGTATAGTCGCCATTAGCGGAGTAACAGGTGGAGGAAAATCAGACCTGTCGCGATACTTATCTTGCAGGCTCGATCTTTCATGTTTAGAAACTGATCTTTTCTTGCGATCAGTTGAAACAAAAGTCGGGTACGACTACGCATATATTCATGGCATATTGGAACACAGGAGGAAAATAAAACGAAACATAATCGTTGATGGTTGTTCTCTTTGTCCAGTTCTTTGCTGGTTTGAACGAAGTGAGACATTTCTTATACACATTGAAAATAGAAGACCTTCTGATCGTCCAAAAGATGAGCTAATTGATTTCGAAAACTCCGAGACCTATTCTATTAAGGAAATGCCTAATGTGGAAAATGCAGATTTAAACCCAGACAGCCCATCATGTTTGAAAGCATGCGCAAATTATACAATTAGATGGTAGGGGCATTTAACCGTTAAGAAGATATTGATCTAATACGAGCTGATATTAATGAGTGTGTATTAAGCGCCACTCTAATAATAATTTCAGCTAGAATACGCTAGCCCAGTAGGAAAAGGGAAGTCTCAACCAACATAAAGTCAGAGATCATGAGCAAATGTAAACTTTATCTTTTCGGGATTTTCCTTTTAACGCTCGCCATCCCCGCTCAATCTGAAACGAACCCAATAAAGCATAAAGCTGTTGTGACGGTAAAAGAGCGCCTCGTTCTCATGCCGTTGCGCGTGCCAGAAGAAAATAAGAATCTGGCTGGTACAATGGAAACGGCGTTGGTCGAAGGCTTGCAACAAAAGTATGAGGTATTTTCTGGCGAAAAGGTATCACAGAAAGCCCACCGCATCTTTCTCGATGAGTCTCGAAATACGTCACATACAGAATGCGATGAGACACGCTGCATGCAAAAAATTGCTGAAGCATTTCAGTCAGAACTAATTGCAACAGCCGCAGTAACAAAACAGGAAGACGGATATTTCATTGCACTGAGCATTCAGAATATTTTTGACAATAAAGTCGTGTACTCTAAATCAGTACCTTGTCAAAACTGTAATGCCTATCAATTAGTAGAAAAACTTAAAGAATTAGTTTCTAAGTCACCTACTAATGAGAAAGACAATATTTCCGAGAGCGACTTGTGGGCTCAAGTTGAAAAGGTAGACAGAATCGAAGAGTATGAAACTTATCTTTCAAAATATCCTCGTGGCAAGAATGTGTTGGTGGCTAATGCTCGAATAAAAAAACTTAAATCAATCGCTTCAAAGGAGTTGTCTGCTTGGAAACATGCACAACAATTAAATACCATTAAATCTTATCAAACGTATATCCAAGAGTTTCCAAATGGCTTACATGCCGATTTTGCACAAGCGGCAATCTACAATTTAGCACCATCACAAGAAAACGATTCGGTATCTGCTAAAGTTCAAATCGACCTTGCACAAGCTTATTTATATGGGAATGGTGTTCCTCAAAATAGCGCCAAAGCCTTTGCATTAACTAGGCAGCTCGCAATACAGGGCTATGCTGATGCACAATACTCACTTGGCTTAATGTATTTTAGTGGACAAGGGATTGCCAAAGATGAATCAAAGGCCTTTGAGTGGTTTCAAAAATCAGCAATGCAGGGGAATGCTGATGCCCAAGTTATACTTGCCGCAATGTATGAAGAAGGTCAGGTTATAACTAAGGATGAATCAAAAGCATTTGCGTGGTATCAAAAATCAGCAATGCAGGGAAATGCAGATGCCCAATTTGCACTTGGAGTGAGGCATTTTAATGGTCAGGGTGTTGCTAAAGACGAATCAAAGGCTTTTGAATGGGTTCAAAAATCAGCAATACAGGGAAAAGCAAATGCTCAAGGTGCTCTTGGATCAATGTATTTAAATGGTCAGGGGGTTGCTAGGGACGAGACAAAGGCTTTTGAGTGGTTTCAAAAATCAGCGATCCAAGGGAATGCGACTGGGCAATATTATTTAGGTGAAATGTATTCAAAAGGCCAAGGAGTCGCAAAAGACGACTCAAAGGCATTCGACTGGTTTGAAAAATCAGCGACACAAAATTATGCACAATCCTACAACGCATTTGGTTACAGGTTATTGGAACGTCATGAACGAATCCCTGAAGCGGTTGCAATGCTTGAGAAAGCCATAAAACTTGCACCGGATAACTATGACATCATGGACAGCTTGGGTTGGGGTTACTACCTCAGTGGAAAAAAAGAAGAAGCACTTAATTTATTGAAGCGAGCTTTTAATGGTAACCCCCGCCCCGAAATGGCCGCACATTTAGGCGAAGTGTTATGGATTATGGGAAACAAAACAGAAGGTGAAAAAGTTTGGAGAGATGCCCTAAATAAAAATCCTGAAAATGAAAGCCTAAAAGAAGTTATAAAAAGATTTATTTTGTAATGCTAGGTTGAGCATCACATGCTCACTGTAAAAGGAGGTTTTGAGTGGACGATATTTTTCACTTGATGAGGATAATTGTTTTTCTTGGTTTGAGAACCTAATCCGGCACCGCCAGCGCCGTTTCAAAGACCGGCTTGCCGGTGAGGAATTTTGACAAGGTAAAGGCAGCCGTCGGCTGCATATTGATGCAAATCATTTTGATGTTCATTGCCAGACAGGTACGGGCTAATTTATCCAGCCAGTCGTAATAGACCTGATCGATAATCGGCAAACTATCCAAGTCGTAATACAAACGCTCACCTTGCTCTTGTTGCACCGCCGCGACGATTTCCCGCATCAGCATATTCTGTTCCTGAATATTCATACTGCGTCGCGGCTCCAGCAAAAAATTGCCTTTGCCGATACGCGTCAGATGTACGCCTGAAATAGCCATCGGGCACCCTAGTTTGCTTTTTGGGTGACATGAATCCCCATGCGCAAGAACGCCTCTTTTAATCCGTCCGACAGGCTGGCACGGGTGGTGACACCAGTCAGGTCGATATTCAGACTGACCAACGCACGTGCGATTTCCGGATGGATGCCGGTGATGATGGCATCGGAACCCATCAGTTGCACTGCCCGTACCATTTGGATCAGATGATGAGAAACCTGAGAATCGATGTTTTTCACACCGGTCAAATCCATGACCACCGCGCGCGCGTGATCTTTGGCGATACGGTTAAGCAATGCCTCCATGACCAGCATGGTACGGCTGGAGTCCAGTGTGCCGATGATGGGAAGCGTCAACACGCCGTCCCATATCTCGGTGATCGGCGTGGAGGTCTCGCGCAATTCCTCTTCCTGTGCCTTCAAGGTATTCTCGCGTTCGCTCAGGTAGGTGCGGAAGATCGCCATGATCAACTCGTCGAAGTGTTGGGCGAAAAACTGTAGTACCGATCTGGATTGGGTGAAAGTGATTCCGCTGTCGGCTTCCAGCGCAGAGATCAGGCTGTACTGCAATTGCTGCGCATAACGCACTACATCTTCCACATGCCCGCCACGCATCAGCATGCGTTGCGACAGCCCTGAAAAAAATGTTTCCAGTGCGTGGAATTGCGGCGATGTCCTCTTGAACGGATCTTTGGAACTCAGCAACGCAGAGATCAGGCTGACGAATTCACTGCTCAGATCGGCAATTTCATCTTCATCCATCAGTTTGTTATTCGCGCAAAAAAATTCTCGCCCGGTTTCTTCCAGTCGCTCGGAAATATTACCGACTTTTAAGCTGAACAACGCAGCGAGCCTTTCGCTGATTTCCTTTTTGTGTACCATTTTCTTCTCCCTTTTAGCCTATCGTACAAACACAAATCGACTGATCATCTGAAATCCGCCCCATGATATTACCCAAAGTATAAGCTATCAACTGCGGGTGCTGATTAAATAAGCCGACAAAATTGGCAACATCCCAGTTTCTGCGT
Organism: Gallionellaceae bacterium; assembly: GCA_003151655.1. Classification (GTDB taxonomy): domain Bacteria; phylum Pseudomonadota; class Gammaproteobacteria; order Burkholderiales; family Gallionellaceae; genus PALSA-1006. Next base: position 9,992 of record PLYB01000290.1, read on the forward strand.
ATGCCATCGCTTGCCGTAACGATGACATTTTTCTTGGCAAAGTCGATTTGTACATCTGTCGCCGAGCGATGCTCACGCCCCAATATGCCGGGAGCAAATGCAATATGTTGCATTTGCTCCTGGTTATACACATGCGCACTCATATCGCCTATCCCGGACAGGCGCAAATTACATTTGGCCAGATCAATTTCCCCGGTTACGGCAACAGCCCCGCGCGTCTTTACCAGTTGACGGTCTACTGATTCGAGTAAGCTTTCCGGAGAGTCATAGTTGTTTAAGTAATTGGCAAGACCGTTTGTGGCCGCTTGGGCCTCTTCGCCATGTCCCAAACCGTCCAGATGTAGCCAGCGTAAAAGTTTTCCATCTCTTTGCAGATAAATTCTATCGCCATTAAAGCGCTCATCAGATAAGGAGCGCGAGAACAAGCCGAACTTGAAACCGGATTTTTCTTCCTTGTTTTCCTTGTGCAAATGGAAGCGGGCCAGTATCACCGTACCGCTCCATTTTTTCTGCTGTACCGGATTCGCTTGTTGTGTGTAGATGTACGACTCATCACTTAAGCGACGAATTGCCCCCAATCCTTTTCCCAATGTATTGACCGATGAGTAGCCGTCCTCTTCAGCACTGGCCAGATTCGCAATGCCCGGACCGAAGTCCAATGAAAGCAAGTCCAGCACACCACCCGGTTGCTTCCACAGTTGTACCATGCCGCGACCAGCAGCGTGCTTCACGTTGTTACTAACTAGTTCGGAAGCCACCAGCAACATATTTTCCTGCTTAAGCGCGTTGACTCCGAGGCGCTGGGTAATGGCGACTAATTTCGATCTTAGCAGGATCAGCGAACTCTCAGTTTGGGTCGCATTATTAAACAGCAATTTGCAATCACTGACACTGTCAAAAATTTCAGACACAAGCTTCCTTCTCGGCACACATCGTTCCGCACTCCTGTGTGTCGACTCGATTGCATTGACTAACCACGGCCCGCCCTCTACCAAGGCGCTTGGCCTCATATAACGCGCTGTCCGCTTTGTGGATAAAGTCTACAAGGGTGAAGTCATCCGGCGTGAATTTATCGATAGTCGCTATTCCGATGCTGACCTTGCCCTCCATTTGCAGAATGATTTGCCTTGATTTTTCGCATGCCGTACTAAAGTCGGCATGGATCATCATGGCAAATTCATCCCCGCCAAAACGGAAGGCACAATCCACATCTTCCCGAATCACACTACGCAGAATATGCGCCATCTTATTTAAATAGGCATCGCCAAATTGATGCCCGTGCTCGTCATTGATGCGTTTAAAATAATCCAGATCCAGCATCACCAGCGACAGCGGCGTGATCTTTTGCCGCATGGTATGGCGAAACGCGAGATTCAGCTTTTCATCGAAGGCACGCCGGTTGGGTAACATGGTAAGCGGGTCGGTTTCGGCTCGAAGCATCGAAACCTGCAACTCTTCCTGACGGTTGATCAACTGCGTTTGTAACTTGGCTAACTCCCGCTCGGCGTGCTCACGCGTCTCCTGCAAGTGTTGCATCATCGCCTCATTGCGTTGGAGCAATATTTCCGGATCGATTGCTTCGGTAGATTTGCGCAGATTGTCACGCAATTGCTCAATCACAGATTGGTCTATCGTGCCCGTCTGTGCCACTTCCAGACTGTGTTCAGACCACAGAACGCGCAAATTTTGATTTTGCAGATGCAAGCTGACGGGGAAAAGTTGACCACGGCAAGCGCCAGCGGCACGCAACCCTTGACTTAGTTCCAAACAGGCGAGCGAGGCTCTAAAGGCATTCCCTTTCAGATGCCTTACGCTTTCCATAAGGAAACCGACAAAATTCTGCAAATCAGGTTCGATTGCTAAATTCAGCCTCAGAAGCTCAAGTGATTCCACAGCAGCCCGCCGTATTGACCAAGTGAAGCTTTATAATGGACAAGTTAGTATTGGTCAATCCCCCATTTCCCCTATTTGGGGTACTGGTTTTGCTTAGCTTGCGTATGCGCGAGTGATAGATCCTGTTTTTTAGCTGTTCTGGCAAGAGGAGGGGCGATAATTGGAGGTGAGCCTGTATAATAACCAGTGTGTTGTAGCACAGAAAAAAATCCCATTATGAATAGCCCNNTCCCCATACTTTCCTTGCTTGAAACCCGCGTTCTCGGCGTTCTTGCCGAAAAACAGCGCACGGTACCGGACAGTTATCCATTGACGCTGAATTCACTGGTTTCCGGTTGCAACCAGAAAAGCAGTCGTGATCCGCTTATCGAAGCTTCAGAATCTGAAGTGCAGGCGGCGCTGGATAGCTTGAGATCGCTGTCTCTGATCGTGGAAACGAGCGGGGGCAGGGCATCGCGTTACGGGCATAACATCGAACGGGTGTTGCATGTTCCTTCCCAATCCACCGCTTTGTTGACGCTACTGATGTTGCGCGGTCCGCAGACGGCAGGGGAGTTGCGTATCAATTGCGAGCGATTGCACAAATTCGCCGATATTGCTTCGGTCGAAAGTTTTCTGGTTGAATTATCCGAGCGCGAGGCGGGTGGTTTGGTGGTGGAATTGCCGCGCCAGCCTGGTTCACGTGAAAACCGCTGGATGCATTTACTATCAGGAGCCCCTCTGATTGATGAGCGAGCGTCTGCGACTGGCGCATCGCCGGTAGCCGATGTGACGGTAGGCGAGATTGCCGCGCTTAAGGTCAAAGTTGCCAAACTGGAAGCCGAGGTAAGTGAGCTGAAGGCGTTGGTGGGCAAGCTGTGCGCGGAACTGGGTGTGTCGGCATCTTGAACTTTATTTGCAAGGCGTGTTCTGAGTAGGGGAGAATTTCCGAATCTGCCCTGTTACACTTCAAGCAATGCATAATTATATTTTTCCGAAGGAGCTTCTGTTGATGAAAACTTTATTAGCCATTTGTATGATCGTCATCGCGTCCTGTGCTTGGGCTGTTGATAACTCTGCTGCCGACCAGCATGGTTCCTCGATTAAGGGGGATGTGCTGGAAATAATTAATGTCTCAAATTTCACTTACCTTCGTCTCAAAACCAAAGATGGCGAAAAATGGGCTGCCGTGGTGCAGTCTCCGGTCAAGCAAGGTGCCAGCGTCACGATTGAAAATGCAATTGTCATGAGCAACTTCGAAAGCAAGTCGTTGAAGAGAACTTTCCCATCGATTCTGTTCGGCACCTTGGGCGGTTCGGACGCAAGTCCCTCTTCCCCGACTGCGGCGATGACCGGCACGACGACTGGTTCCACGGGAACTCATGTCATGGGGATGTCTTCCCCGTTGATGCCAAAGAAAAAGGACGTTGATGCCGAGATTCATGTGCCCAAAGCCAGCGGTGCGAATGCGCAGACAGTGGCCGAGATTATGAGCAAGGGAGCCGAGCTTAAAGACAAGCCGGTTCTGGTGCGCGGTAAAGTGGTGAAATACAACGCGGGAATCATGGGCAAAAATTGGATTCATCTGCGCGACGGTAGCGGCTCGGTTGAGAACGAAACGAACGATGTGCTGGTGACGACATCGGGTACCGCGAAAGTGGGTGACGTAGTGACCGCAAAGGGCACCGTGCATACCGATAAGGACTTCGGTGCGGGCTATGTCTATAAGGTGCTCGTGGAAGATGCAACGTTACAATAAAGTTTGGAAATAATTTTGCGGTCGGGTTCCGCGTAATTTTTGTTTGGAGTTGCCTTGTTTAAATTCATCGGTGTGGTATTCGGTTTTATATTTCTCGGCTTTTGGGGCGGACTCTTCGGGTTTTTTATAGGCTCGTTCTTCGACCGCATGAGAGCTTACGGCTCAGGCGGAATGAACCCGTTGCAGAATGCCATGCGTCAGGCTGTATTTCTGGAAACGTTGTTTATCTCGATGGGCAAGTTGGCCAAGGCCGACGGGCATGTATCGCAGGATGAAATCGACCATGTTGAACAGTTCATGCAAAAACTGGGCATGACTGCGGACCACCGCATGCAGGCTATCGCGTGGTTCAAGCAGGGCGCGGATCAGGTATTTGACATCAAGCCGACTTACGGCAAATTCATGAGTGTTTGTGGAAACACCAAAGATTTGAAGCAAGTGTTGTTGGTTTATCTCATTGTGATGGCGCTGGCAGACGGACATTTTCATCCGGCGGAAGAGGCTTTGCTCGGCGAGATCGCGGGCTATCTTGGTTACGATCAGGCTACCTTCAAACGCCTCATCGAGATGGTGCTGAACCAATCGAATTTTGGCGGACAGGCAAATTCTGCTGAAGCATTGGAGGGCGCATATAAAGCATTGGGTGTGAACAAGGACAGCACCGATGCCGAGGTCAAACGCGCCTATCGCAAACTGATGAGCCAATACCACCCGGATAAATTGATGGGACAGGGCGTTCCAGAAGATATGATCGCGATGGCGACAGAACAAGCAAAAGAAATACAACTGGCTTATGACCTGATCAAAAAGAGCCGAAATATCTGAAATGCTGCTTTCGTCCAAGCATTCCCGCCCGCGTTATAGCGGGCTGCACGGCTCATCCGACGCGCTGGCATTGGCACAACTTGCCGCAGTAAAAACACCTCTGGTGGTGATCGCCGCGAATGCGCTGGAGGCGCAGCGGCTCAAAGATGAGATACCGTTCTTCGGGCCAAACTTGCGCGTGCATCTGCTACCGGACTGGGAAACGCTACCTTACGATCATTTTTCACCGCATCAGGATCTCGTCTCCGAGCGTCTGGCCACGCTGCACCATATTAGGAGCAATGCCTGCGATGTGGTCATCGTGCCGATCACCACGGCGCTGTATCCGCTACCACCGGTGGAACATTTGGCGGCGTATACGTTTTTTCTCAAGCGCAATGAAAAGCTGAATGTAGCTCAACTGCGCGAACAACTTACTTTCGCCGGTTACAACCATGTGCAACAGGTGCTGACCCCCGGCGAATATTGCGTGCGCGGCGGCATCATCGACCTGTTTGCCATGGGCAGCGTGTTGCCTTACCGCATCGACTTGTTCGACGACGAAATCGAAACCATTGCCACCTTTGATGTCGATACGCAACGCACACTGTACCCTGTGCCGGAGATACGCCTGCTACCCGCGCGCGAATTTCCGATGGATGAAAAAGGACAGGCGACTTTCCGCCAGAACTTTCGAGACAGATTTGAAGGCGACCCGTCCAAATCGCGCATTTACAAAGACGTGAGCAAGGGCATTGCTCCGGCGGGTATCGAATATTACCTGCCGCTGTTTTTTGGAAAAACCGCCACGTTGTTTGACTACCTGCCGAAAACAGCCACCTTGTGTCTGCATCACGATGTCGATGAAGCCATCGCCACGTTCGCCAAAGATACCGCCTCGCGCTACAACTTGTTGCGCGGCGACCCGCAGCATCCGTTGCTGGAAACGAAGGAATTGTTTTTGGATGGCGAGCAGTTTTTTATTCGCGCGAAAGAGTTTTCGCGGGTGGACATACTGCAAAACCAAACCCCCTCCAACTCCCCCTTGTCAGGGGGAGAGCNNTGACAAGGGGAGGCTGGGAGGGGGTGCCGTTGACTCAAAGAATGTTACTGCCTGTGCAACACAAACCATCCCCAACATCGCAGTAGACCGTCGCGCCGAAACCCCGACGCACGCCTTCCAAGGTTTTCTGCAAGCTTACCCCGGACGCACGCTACTGCTCGCCGATAGTCTCGGTCGCCGCGAAATTATTTCCGGCTACCTGAAAGAATACGGCCTCATCCCCGCCGTGTGCGAAGACTACGCCGCCTTCCTCGCCAGCAAAGAAAAATTCATGCTCGCCACGGCGCTGGTGCAAAGCGGCTTCATCCTGTCCGATGACAAACTCGCCATCGTCACCGAAACCGAGCTGTATGCCGCACAGCCGAGAAGCCGTGTTGCACGCGCCGCCAAGAAGAGCAATGTCGAAGGCATGTTGCGCGATCTGTCCGAGCTTAAGACGGGCGATCCGGTGGTACACGAACAACACGGTATCGCGCGTTATCACGGCTTGGTGAATCTCGATCTGGGCGAAGGCGAGAACGAATTTCTGC